>NZ_CP091510.1:1200000-1500000 GCF_022870905.1 Neisseria arctica | reverse complement strand
GTGCGGTTAATGAAATGCTGAGGGCTTTTCCCGAAACACTTTCAGACGGCCATAAAAGCCGTAATAACCAATTGCTGTGGCATGCATTGTCACAAATCGAGGGTGATATCGAGGCGGCCAAACAACGCTTCGGCGCCAACCGTATTGCCGTCGTGATCGGTACATCCACTAGTGGCGTGGATGAAAACCTACCCATGTTTCGACATATTGCCGCAGGCGGTAGTTGGGAGGAGGTATCGTTCAACCAGCAGCAGCAAACCTTATCTGCCCCTGCTGATTTCACAGCCGCCGTGTATGGGCTGCAAAACCTTTGTTATAGCGTTTCCACCGCTTGCACATCGGGTGCACGGGCTTTGATAAGCGCGGCTCGTCTCTTACGGGCGGGCTTATGTGATGCCGTTATATGCGGCGGCGTGGATACGCTGTCGCCTCTGACGATTAACGGTTTTGCTTCGTTGGAAGTACTTTCAGACGGCATAGCCAACCCGTTTTCACATAACCGCAACGGCATTAATATAGGTGAGGCCGCCGCTGCTTTTGTAATGACTCGTGAAGCGGATTTTGCCGAAAGCCTGCCTTTGTTAGGCTTCGGCAGCAGTAGCGACGCTTACCATATGTCTTCACCACGTCCCGACGGGTTAGGAGCAATCATGGCTTTCGAAGCCGCACTGAAAAGCGCGGATTTACCGCCTGACGCAATCGGCTGGATTAATCTGCACGGTACGGGAACGGTACATAACGACAGCATGGAAAGCATCGCGGTAAACAAAGTATTCGGAAGCCATACCGCTTGTACATCAACCAAACCGCTTACTGGCCATACGCTGGGAGCAGCCGGTGCATTAGAGGCGGCTTTCTTATGGGGCATGGTCAGTCGTTGCCACAACCCGCACGGCAGGCTGCCGCCGCAATTGTGGGACGGCATACAGGATACCGCCTTACCCGTAATCTCGCTGACGGATAACGAAAGGTTTTGGCCGTCTGAAACCCGTATCGGCGCAAGTTCGTCATTTGCCTTTGGCGGCAGCAATGCAGTAGTGGTGATTGGTGAGGGCATGTGAGATGCAGCAAAAATTAACTTGCCCTATCTACGAAGTTGCCCCTTTGCTGCCGCATAGCGGCCATATGGTGCTTTTGGATGTCATTACCGAATACGGCGAGGATTATCTTTATGCCGAAGCCCAGGTTGGCGAAAAGCATATACTGCTGCAAAACGGTGTTTTGCCGCTGTTGGCAGGCATGGAAGTCATGGCGCAAGGGATTGCGGCATTGGCGGGGTGTCATGCCCGCAATGCCGGCGAGCCGGTACGTTTGGGTTTTTTGTTGGGCACGCGCAAGCTGAATTTGTTTGCCGAGAGCGTACCTGTAGGTACGCGGTTGTCAATCCATGTGCGTGCTTCTACTCAGGATGCGGGCGGTTTCGGTGTGTTTGATTGCGAACTCCGCTGGACGGATGCATCGGAGGATGCCAAAGCAAACCTGCCTTCCGATGGCCTTTTGATACGGGCAGCATTGAATGTATTTAGCCCAAAAGATAATCAGGCCGTCTGAAACATATTGAAAATAAGGGAAACGTATGAGTGAAACGATTTTAATCACAGGCTCTAACCGAGGTATCGGTAAGGCAGTGGCATTAGCTTTGGCACAAGATGGTTATGATATTGTCGTACATTGTCGCAGCCGCCGAGAGGAGGCTGAAGCCGTTGCGGAACAAGTGCGTGCATTGGGGCGGCAAGCACGGGTATTGCAGTTTGATGTGTCCGACCGTGCCGCCTGTCGTGAGACGCTAACTGCCGATATCGAAGCAAACGGCGCATATTACGGTGTGGTGTTGAATGCAGGGCTGACCCGCGATAATGCTTTTCCTGCATTGGAAGACGATGACTGGGATCATGTACTGCGTACGAATTTAGACGGATTTTACAACGTGTTGCATCCGGTTTGCATGCCGATGATACGGCGGCGCAAGCCCGGGCGGATTGTGTGTATGGCTTCTGTATCAGGTCTTATAGGTAACCGCGGCCAAGTGAACTATAGCGCTTCGAAAGCGGGCTTGATCGGTGCGGCCAAAGCTTTGGCAATTGAGCTTGCCAAGCGCAAGATTACCGTCAACTGTGTTGCGCCGGGCTTGATTGATACGGATATTTTAGATGAAAACACGCCGGTAGGCGAAATTTTAAAAATGATTCCGGCTCAGCGTATGGGTAGCCCCGAAGAGGTGGCACATGCCGTACGTTTTCTGATGGACGAAAAAGCGGCGTATATTACCAGACAAGTGATTGCGGTGAACGGAGGTTTGTGTTGAAACGGGTAGTGGTAACGGGAATAGGCGGTATTACCGCATTCGGGCGAGATTGGGCAAGTATCCGTAGGGCTTTCGAGCAAGGTAAAAATGCCGTTCGGGCGATGGATTGGCAGGAGCAGCAATATCCGGATTTAGAGGCGAGATTGGGGGCGCCTATTGAGGGATACGCACCGCCTGCTCATTGGACTCGTAAGCAGTTGCGCAGTATGGGGCGGGTATCTTATTTATGTGTCGATGCGGCCGAACAGGCATTGGCCGACTCGGGCTTGCTGGGTAACAGCGAAATTTGTGATGGACGTATGGGGGTGGCGTGCGGCTCGTCTACCGGCAGTACCAAAGATATCCGAGATGTGGGCGAATTACTGATAACGGGTACTTCGCAGAATTTCAGCGCCAACACTTATGTGCGGATGATGCCGCATACCACCGCGGCCAATATTGGTATATTTTTCGGGCTGACCGGGCGCATTATTCCGACATCGAGCGCCTGCTCTTCAGGCAGCCAGGGCATCGGCTATGCGTATGAGGCCATTAAATACGGCATGATTCCGATGATGCTGGCCGGCGGAGGAGAGGAGTTCTGCCCATCGGAAGTGTATGTGTTCGATTCGCTTTATGCTGCGAGCCGCCGCAATGCCGAGCCGGAAAAAACACCGCGCCCTTATGATGCGGGGCGGGACGGATTGGTCATTGGCGAAGGTGCGGGTATTTTTGTACTGGAAGAATTGGAGCACGCTTTAGCACGCGGCGCGAAGATTTATGCAGAGATTGTCGGCTACGGAGCCAACAGCGATGGCAGTCATGTTACCCGTCCCCAAAAAGAGACCATGCAGCGTTGTATGGAGTTGGCCTTGAAAGACGCCGCCATTGAAGCTGCCGCCATCGGTTATGTCAACGGCCACGGTACGGCAACAGAACAGGGCGATATTGCCGAAACGCTGGCGACCGAGGCCGTTTTCGGCAACCGTATTCCGATGAGTTCGCAAAAAAGTTATTTTGGGCATACTTTAGGGGCATGCGGTGCGTTGGAATCATGGTTTTCAATCGAGATGATGAATTGCGGTTGGTTTGCACCGACTATTAATTTGGATGAAATCGATCCCCGTTGCGGTAAAGTGGATTATATTCGCGGCACGGGTAGATATATCGAAACAGATTATGTGATGAATAATAATTTTGCTTTCGGCGGAGTTAATACTTCATTGATATTCAAACGCTGGCGCGGAATGTGAATGTAAAAAATGCCGTCTGAAAACTATTCGGACGGCATTTTTGTTTTGGTGGCTTTTTAGCTGTGTTTCACAGCAACCAAATATCTTGTAAGCCTTTTGTTCCCAAATTACCGAAAATATGCCATTGGGGGGCAAGGTTCGGTTCGCCCCGCCATACACAGGCAAGAGCCCAATTGCCGCACAAGGCCGAAATGCCATGCCATGAATATCCGCCGAGATTTTTAATTTTCGGATTGCCGTCTGTCTGTATGTCTATGCCGACTTTGGCCATGTCGGCCGGAAAATCCAAAGCGGCGGCTTTGATAAGTGATTCTTTTAGTGTCCAGAGCCGATAAAAATCAACAGCCAGCCAACCCCGTGCAGCCAACCATGTTTGCTCTTGTCCGCTGCATGAATAAGCGGCCAAGTTTGGAAAATCACGCGTGCGTATATATTCGATATCTACACCGATCGGCAGCTCTATGGCGGCATCGGCCAGCACGGCGGCACCTTTGCTGTGCGAAAGCGATAAGATGTTCAGGCGGCTTTCTTGTTTGAGAAAACGGCTGGTCTGCCAATCAGGGCGTTGCTTTAAAGCGGGATTTCGGCTCAGGCGCATTTGATCCGCTTCATCCAGATTTTGGCCTTGATATCGGAAAGCACAGTCTGCTCCGGCAAGTAGTATGTTGATAGTATGGCCGTATTTTGTATTCATTTGGCAAGAAATCCAGTACAATCTTTAAAACTTCGGTGCGCACGATTTTTCAAGTAGCTGCCGAACCGGTTAATCTTATGGAGAAAACGATGAAAAAAGCAACAGGATTATTATTGGGTGCCGTATTGGCTTCGTTGGCATTTACCGCCCAAGCCCGAGACACCCAGCTGAAGCTGTCGATTCAGGAGGCTATGAGTTCTCCCGAGGCGGAAAAGGTATTGGATCCTTCTATCAAGGTGTCTTTTGCTTCCGGCGGCGGTAAAATTGTGAAGCAGGGATTGGTGAGCAACAAAAAAACCAATGCGGTTGGCAAATCGGATGAGAAAGCTTGCCAATGGGCGTTTTTATCGGCTGTAAAACAGTTTCAAGATTCGGCTAAAGCAAGCGGTGCTTCGCGGGTGGTTAATTTAGTAAGTTACTACAAACGTAATACGTTTAGCAGCACTAAGGAATATGAATGCCATGTGGGTGCGGTGATTGCCGGTGTGGCTTTGAAAGGCGATTTGGCTAATTGATTGCTGCGCAATATTGAAAACGGTCTGACAGGTGCTTTACCTGCGGGCCGTTTTTTATTATTTTGTGTTTTTATTGGTTTGAAATATTGATTTTCAGACGGCCTCGTGATTTATCACAACAAAAGGAAATCTTGTGAAAATTGTTATTGCTCCCGATTCGTTTAAGGAAAGTTTGAGCGCGCTGCAAGTGGCTGATGCGCTTGAAGCCGGATGGAAAACGGTGTTTCCCCATGCCGAATATGTGAAAGTTCCGATGGCAGACGGGGGCGAGGGAACGGTGCAGTCGTTGATTGAAGCTACGGCAGGCAGGATGATGCAGGCAGAAGTAACCGATCCGTTGGGCGGAAGAATACAAGCGGTATACGGTATTTCGGGGGATGGCAAAACGGCGGTTATCGAAATGGCCGCCGCTTCGGGTTTGCATTTGGTTCCGCCGGCACGCAGAAACCCGCTCTATACCACCAGCTATGGTACGGGTGAATTGATTTCAGCAGCTTTGGACCAAGGAGTCACAAATATTATTCTTGGCATAGGCGGCAGCGCGACAAATGATGGCGGTGCAGGGATGTTGCAGGCATTAGGCGTCAAATTATCCGATAAGCACGCCGTATCTTTGGGTTACGGCGGAGGCTGTCTTGCGAATTTGGAATATGTGGACTTAAGCGGTTTGGATACCCGCTTGGCAAATGTTTCGATACGGGTAGCGTGTGATGTGCGTAACTCTTTATGCGGTGAGCAAGGCGCTTCGGCGGTTTTCGGCCCGCAAAAAGGAGCGACGCTGGCTATGGTAGGATTGCTGGATGGTGCGCTTAGCCGTTTTGCCGATATTGTATTGCGTGATACGGGTATTAATATCCTTAACCACGAAGGAGCCGGCGCAGCGGGCGGTATGGGCGGAGGTGTATTGCTGTTGCCTGATGTAATGCTGCAATCTGGTGTGCAGATTGTGATGGACGCGGTGAGGTTGGAAGAAAAAATACGTGATGCCGATTTGGTGTTGACCGGAGAAGGGCGTATGGACAGTCAGAGTATCCGCGGCAAAACACCCGTGGGCGTGGCGCTTGCGGCAAAAAAATTGGGAAAACCTGTTATTGCGGTGGTAGGTAGTATAGGGCAGGGTTATGAGGCTGTATACGAATATGGTATCGATGCGGTTTTCCCGATTATCCGCAGTCCGGGCAGCTTGGAAGAAGCCTTGCAAAACGGCTATGATAATTTGTTGTCGGCAGCGGTAAATATCGCCCGGCTTTATAACCTGCCTCGATAAAAGGATTTGGCCTTTTACATTTTCAGGTAGATGGCAATATTTCAGACGGCCTCGATCCGAGGCCGTCTGAAAATTATCCGATAAATACAAACTTCGTTTTCATCAAAGGGAAATAATCAAGCATACGGATAAGTTTTATCGCTATAATCAGCGTTGGCAATACATTTTCCGTAATTTCTGATGTGCTTTTTCAGCAAGGATAACGATATGCAAAACTACCTTACCCCCAATTTTTCATTTGCGCCGATGATTCCGGAACGGGGCGCGGGCAGCCGTGTTTGGGACGGTGAAGGGCGCGAATATATCGATTTGGCAGGGGGCATTGCGGTGAATGCTTTGGGGCATTGCCATCCAGCTTTGGTTGAAGCACTGACCGAACAGGCACAAAAGTTATGGCATATTTCCAATATCTATACGACCAAAGCGGCGCAGGATTTGGCGCAAAAACTGGTAGCGCATACTTTCGCAGACAAAGTGTTTTTCTGCAATTCGGGCGCGGAGGCTAACGAGGCCGCGTTGAAGCTGGCGCGCAAATATGCCCGCGACCATTACGGCGAAAGTAAAAATGAGATTGTTGCCTGTATAAACGGTTTTCACGGGCGTACCCTCTTTACCGTTTCAGTGGGCGGGCAACCCAAATACAGCCGCGATTTTGCCCCGTTGCCGCCTGCGATTACCCATATACCTTACAATGATGCCGCAGCATTGGAAGCGGCAGTTGACTCACAAACCTGCGCGGTGATTATCGAACCGGTTCAAGGTGAAAGTGGTGTTTTGCCGGCGGATAAGGTGTTTTTGGAAACAGCGCGGCGGGTTTGCGATACCCATGGCGCGTTGTTGGTTTTTGACGAGGTGCAAACCGGTATGGGCCGTACCGGAAAATTGTTTGCTTACGAACATTACGGTATTGTGCCGGATATTCTTTCCAGCGCGAAGGCACTGGGCAGTGGTTTCCCAATCGGTGCGATGCTGACTACCGATAAAGTTGCCCCCAGTTTCGGCCCGGGTACGCACGGTTCGACTTTCGGCGGTAATCCGTTAGCCTGTGCGGTGGCGGGGCGTGCGTTTGATATTATCCAGTCTCCCGAAACTTTGGCGCATGTGTGCCGGCAAGGTGAAAAGCTACAAGCGGCTTTACGGGTATTGGGCGAGGAAACGGGCGTATTCCGACAGGTACGCGGTATGGGCTTGCTGGTTGGATGCGTGTTGGCGGAGCAGTATGCGGGCCGCGCCGCCGAAATCGTGCAGCATGCCTTGGCACACGGTTTGATGATATTGGTGGCTGGCGGCGATGTCGTGCGGATGGCGCCTAGCTTGCTGCTGAATGATGAAGATTTGGATGCGGCATTGCAACGTTTGCGTGCGGCATTAAAAAGCTGGCTGGAACAAGTTTAAGAAAATTTTTTACAATTTAAAACGAGGAGTTATAACATGGTAGTAATAGGATTATTCGGTAGCTCACATAGCGGGAAAACTACTACACTAAATCAAGTGATAGAACAGCTAAAAAGTGTTGGGAAAGAGATTGATTCTCAAAAAGGCAGCACCTCTAAAGATCAGCTTTGCTGTGTACGATATCAAGGTAAAAAAATTTGTATAGCAACAGGTGGTGATACTTGTCCCATCTTAAAAGATAATTGTGCTTTTTTTGATAAACATAAACCTGATATTGCTATCTCTGCAACTAGAACCAAAGGTGCTACGTGCGAAGTATTAAATCGTTATGCTGCCAAAAAAGGTTCTGAAGTTATATGGTTAGAAAAATTAACCTATACAATTTATGAAAGTAATGAAAAAGATAATGAGGAGAATGGCGAGCTTATCTACAGAGAGTTGAATAATATTGATACCTTTCGTATTTTAAAAGTTATTAATAGCAAAAATGTAAAAATAAAAAAATCATTTGAATTCCATTTAAGCTAAAAAATTAAATCCCAATTATAATTTATAATTGGGATTTAATTTTTTCTATAGCTATATAAAAATGAAAACTTAAACCTCCGCATAAAAGCAGATACTTAAATTTTCGTTCTGATAGGGTGTGTCAAATTTATGACAGAGCTCGGAAAATAAGGCTGTTTGTGACTGAATGTATAGATGCTGTAATATAGTATTGGCAATTGGTTATATATTATAGTTTAGGCTCGTAAACCAATTATGCCGTCTGAAAATATGAGTGTTTCAGACGGCATATTTTTATTTGAAGGTAAATTAGTTATAAACAAATGAAAAAACAATATTTCCTGCCGTAAATACCGCTTGCTATATTGCTTGCAGGCTAATTTTGACAGTAGGAGCAGGTGATGGGCATCAAATCTTTATGGCAGGTATTTTTGTTGGCTCCGGTATTGGCGGCTTGCAGTCCCGGAAGTGGTAAGGTAGGAGCTGAGGGCGCGGCTTCATCTGTATCGATATTGAATGTTTCTTACGATCCTACCCGTGAGCTTTATTTGGAATACAATCCGCTGTTTCAAAAATATTGGCGTGAAAAGACAGGCCAGGAAGTAACCGTACAACAGTCGAACGGTGGTTCGGGCAAACAGTCTTTAGCGGTGATGAACGGCTTGAAAGCAGATGTGGTTACATTGGCTTTAGCGCATGATATCGATGCGTTAAACAAAATCAAACCTTTGGTCAATCCCAAGTGGCAGCAGGCTTTCCCTGATAACAGTGCGCCTTATACATCTACCGTGGTATTTCTGGTGCGTAAACGCAATCCGAAAAATATCCGCGATTGGGGCGATTTGGTAAAAGATGATGTTGCGGTGCTCACGCCTAATCCGAAAACATCAGGCGGGGCACGTTGGAACTTTTTGGCGGCATGGGCTTATGCCAAACACCAGCCGGGAGGTAGTGATGCCAAAGCCGAAGAGTTTGTCCGAAAGCTTTATCAACGTGTGCCGGTGATGGATGCGGGAGCGAGGGCTTCGACCATTTCCTTTACCCAGCGCGGCTTGGGCGATGTGCTTTTGGCTTGGGAAAATGAAGCGCATTTGGCAGTGCGGCAGTCGGGCGGAGCTTATGAAATTATCATTCCTTCATTATCGATTTTATGCGAACCTTCGGTTGCTGTGGTGGATGCAAATGTTGATGAAAAAGGCACGAGGGAAGTAGCAAGCGAATATTTGCGCCATTTGTACAGCGAAGAAGCCCAACGCATTATCGCCAAAAACTTTTACCGCCCGGTGAATAAAAAAGTACGAGCTGAGTTTGCCGATGCTTTTCCGGTCATCAGTTTGGTCAAGATTGATGAGGAGTTCGGCGGCTGGGAGAAAGCCCAACAGCGTTTTTTTGCTGACGGGGGTGTATTTGATCGTATCTATAAACATTGATTTTTGTGGCCGGAGTCGCTGTAATATTACAAAATGTTGTGGCGGTTGTTGCTGTGAAGTTTCATATTTTGTGGAGACGGTTAGGCCGCTATGTGCTTAAGCTGGCAAGCCGATTGCGTATGGTTATCAAGGCGGAAAATATCAAGATAACAAAGAGGCAAACGGTTGGAATCATAAAAAAAACAGGCCGTCTGAAATGTTCAGACGGCATTTGGTAAAAAAGCCCGCATTATGTGCGGGCTTATATTTCATATTTCAGACGGTGGTAAAAATAGATTTTATCGTTGGCCTTTGGTGTTGTAACGTTTTTCCAGCCAAGCAAAAAACCAGCTTAAGCACATAGTCATCAGCAAATAAATCAGCGCGATGGTATAGAGCGGCTCTTCGTAAATTGAAAAGCGGCCCGAAATAGTACGCTGGATATAGGCCAGCTCTGCAACTGCAATGGCGGAAAGCAACGAACTGTCTTTCAACAAGGTGATGAATTCATTAGCCAAAGGCGGCAGCATACGGCGGAATGCTTGGGGCAGAATCACATGGCGCATGGCTTGGGGATAGGTGAGACCGAGGGAGCGGGCCGCTTCGATTTGGCCTTTGTCGATAGATTGGATACCCGCACGGATAATTTCGGTAATATAAGCGCCGGCATTGGCGGTGAGTGCCAAAGTACCGGCAATCAGCGCGCCGTAGTTGCGGCGTAATTCTTGTGCCAAATCACCGCTGATAAGCCAGCCATCAGTAGGATTAATCAAAGCGACCGCCCAGATAAAGTACCAAATAAAAATTTGTACGAATAGGGGCGTACCACGGAACAAGGTGACATAAATCAGCGAGAAAGTGCGCAACAGCCAAGCTACGGCGCGCATCAGGGCGTTGCCTTTTTCAAAGCGGATGATTCGGCTTAAAGCACCGATCAAGCCTAATACTGTACCGCCTAAAGTGGCGGCTACGGTTAATCCGAGCGTGGTGAGCGCGCCGTAAAAGAACATCTCGCGATATTCGTAAATAATGTCAAAACGGAAATCCATATCGGCTTCTTTAATTCAGGTGGTTGGACGGATAAGGAAACAGGCAGTATATTTGCCGTAAAACTCGTCATTTTACAATAAAAAAAACATGATTGGGCGTTTAAATTTACAGATAACTTCCCTAATTTCCACATACTGATCCGACAGGTACAGGGTGTTGTGCCTAATATGATTTTAAACACTGTTGGCGGCTGCTGTGTTTTGCCGGCGGATGGTTTTTAAATCAGGTGTGAGCGTGTTTTCTGTTAAGGTTTATTAAAACGCCGATTGCGTTTACAATAGCACGTTATCCAAACGTAAAAAAATTACTTCATGAACATTTGGTTCGGGCAAAACCAAGCCCCAAATTTTCCTCAGGGTGCGGCGGTAACCATCGGTAATTTTGATGGTGTGCACTTGGGGCATCTTCACATATTGCAAAGATTGAAAGCTGAAGCGAAAAGCCGCGGATTACCGGCTGTAGCCGTGGTTTTCGAGCCTCAGCCGCAAGAGTTTTTCGCACGCAAGCATGGGCGGGAGCAGCCCTACCGCTTAACGCCGCTGCGGAGCAAGTTGAGGCTTTTGCGTGAAACCGGCTGTCTGGATGCCGTATGGGTATTGCGTTTTAATCAAGCATTTGCCGATATTTCTGCACAAGAATTTATTGATCGCTTACTGCGCCGCGGATTGAATACCAAATATCTGCTGATCGGAGATGATTTCCGTTTCGGAGCCGGGCGGGAAGGCAGTTTCGAAACACTGCAACAGCAAGAAGGTATGGTAACCGAACGGACACCTTCGGTGTTGGTGGAAAATATCCGTGCAAGCAGTACGGCTGTGCGGCAAGCACTTTCGAGTGGTAATCTGGCTTATGCCGGGAAAATCCTCGGTCACGATTACACACTTTGCGGCCATGTGAAACACGGCGCCAAATTGGGGCGTACTATTGGTTGTCCGACGGCAAACGTACAATTGGCGCAACATCATTACGCGCTCAGCGGTGTCTTTGTGGTAGAAGTGGAAGGTTTTTTTGGTAAACGTCGTGGTGTGGCCAGCTTTGGTACCAATCCCACCGTCTCTTCTACGCTTAAGCAAAAGCTTGAAGTTCACATATTTGATTTTTCAGAGGATCTGTATGGAAAGCGGATACATGTCCGTTTTTTGCATAAATTACGTGACGAAGAGAAATTTGACAGTTTGGAAGACCTGAAAAAACAGATTTGGGATGATATGGATGTAGCCCGAAATTGGCGGGCAGAATAAAAATCATATGGTCGGGGCAGTCTAGATAAATTAAATTATTGCTGCCGATGAAGCGTAAAAACTTATAAAAACCATATAATTCCGATACAATATACCCTTTGAGAAATTTATTTTCAGACGGCCTTTTTATTCATTATGAATATTGGGGCCGTCTGAAGCTATACCAACGAAGTACGAGAAAAGAAAATGACCGATTACAGCAAAACCGTAAATCTGCTTGAAAGCCCGTTTCCGATGCGCGGCAACCTTGCCAAACGAGAAGGCGGCTGGCTGAAAAGCTGGTATGAACTCAAACGTTACCAAAAGCTGCGTGAAATCGCCAAAGGCCGTCCTAAATTTATCCTGCACGACGGCCCTCCTTATGCCAACGGCGATATCCATATTGGTCATGCTGCCAACAAAATCCTGAAAGACATTATCTTACGCAGCAAAACCCTGGCCGGTTTTGATGCTCCCTATGTACCCGGTTGGGATTGTCATGGCTTGCCTATAGAATTGATGGTTGAGAAATTGCACGGTAAAGATATTCCGCCCGCACGCTTTCGCGAGCTTTGCCGCGAATACGCCAAAGAGCAGATTGCCCGTCAGAAAAAAGACTTTATCCGCTTGGGTGTGATGGGTGATTGGGAAAATCCTTACCTCACCATGGATTTCAAAACCGAAGCCGATACTGTGCGCGCCTTGGGCGAAATCTATAAAGCCGGTTACCTCTACCGTGGTGAAAAACCGGTTCAATTTTGCTTGGACTGCGGCTCTTCTTTAGCGGAAGCCGAGGTGGAGTATAAAGACAAAATTTCGCCAGCTATCGATGTAGCTTATCCGTTTAAAGACAATACGGCTTTGGCCAAAGCATTCGGCTTGCCTGAAATCAGCGGTGAAGCTTATGCCGTTATCTGGACGACTACGCCGTGGACTCTGCCGGCCAGCCAAGCAGTTAGTGCGGGTGCCGAAGTGGTGTACCAACTTATCGATACGCCCAAAGGCAAGCTGGTGTTGGCTAAAGATTTGGCCGAAGAAACCCTGAAACGCTACGGCTTCGAGAATACAACCGTTTTAGCCGAAACCAACGGTAGCAAGTTGGAAAGCCTGCATATGAGCCATCCGTTTTTAGAACGTGATATTCCGATGCTCAATGGCGATCACGTTACTACGGATGCCGGTACTGGTTTGGTACATACGGCTCCGGCTCACGGTTTGGAAGACTATTTTGTCTGTATTCAATACGGTATCGCGTTGGATAATCCGGTAAACAGCGAAGGCCGCTACCGCAGCGACGTACCGCGAGTGGCCGGTTTAAGCGTGTGGGAGGCAAATCCTGTCATTATCGAATGGTTAACCGAGAATAACCGGTTGCTGGCTTCGGCAAAAATCGAACATAGCTACGCACACTGTTGGCGCCACAAAACACCATTGATTTACCGAGCTACCGGCCAATGGTTTATCGGCATGGACAAAAACGGTACAGACGGCCAAACTTTACGCAATAAAGCTATGAAGGCGGTGGATGCCACCGAGTTTTTCCCTGCTTGGGGCCGTGCGCGTTTGGAAGCAATGATTGAAGGCCGTCCGGACTGGGTGGTTAGCCGCCAACGTTACTGGGGCACGCCGATGACTTTCTTCGTACACAAAGAAACCGGCGAGCTGCACCCGCGCAGTGCGGAACTGTTGGAAGAAGTTGCCAAGCGCATCGAAGAAAAAGGCATTGAAGCCTGGTTTGCCTTAGATGCTGCGGAATTGCTAGGTGCCGAGGCCGCAGATTATGAAAAACTCAGCGATACGCTTGACGTATGGTTTGATTCGGGCAGTACGCACTTTTCCGTATTGAAACAGCGTGAAGAATTGGCTTGGCCTGCCGATTTGTATTTGGAGGGCAGCGACCAGCACCGTGGTTGGTTTCAATCATCTATGCTGATCGGCTGTGCTGCCGTAGGCCGCGCCCCATACAAACAGTTGCTGACACACGGTTTTGTGGTGGATCAAAACGGCCGTAAGATGTCGAAATCACTCGGCAATGTGGTTGCTCCGCAAGAAGTGTATAACGAATTCGGTGCTGATATTTTACGTTTGTGGACGGCTTCTACGGATTACAGCGGCGAGTTGGCAATTTCTAAAGAGATTCTCAAGCGCGTTACCGAAAGCTACCGCCGTATCCGTAATACGTTGAGTTTTTTGTTTGCCAACTTGAGCGACTTCTCACCGATCGAACATGCCGTGCCGCAAGACCAAATGCTGGAAATTGACCGTTATGCCATGGTATTGGCACGTCAGCTGCAAGAGCGTTTGGCCGGTGATTATTATCCGCGTTATGCGTTCCATTATGCGGTAAAAGACATTGTCAGCTTCTGCTCGGAAGATTTGGGCGCTTTCTATCTCGATATCTTGAAAGACCGCCTCTATACCACCCAAGCGGACAGCCATGCCCGCCGTAGTGCGCAAACTGCGCTGTATCACATTACCCGTAGTTTGGTGTTGTTGATTTCACCGATTTTGTGCTTTACCGGCGAAGAAGCTTGGGATTTTATCGGCGGTGGCGAAGAAGACAGCGTTTTGTTCCACACTTGGCACGAATTCCCTTCAATGAACGAAAAGAGCGAAGCCGAATTATTGAAAAAATGGCAAACCGTCCGTAGTGTTCGGGAAGCTGTAACGGCTGCAATCGAACCGCTGCGTGCGGATAAGAGCATCGGTTCTTCATTGCAGGCTGAAGTACAGATTACTGCGCCGGAAGAAGTAGCCGGATACCTGAAAACTTTGGATGAAGAATTACGCTTTGTTTTATTGGTATCAAAAGCTACGGTTGTAAAAGGTGATGAATTGGCCGTTACCGCCCGTGTAAGCAGCGGTGAAAAATGTGAACGTTGCTGGCACTATACCGATGATATCGGTTCGGTAGCCGCTCATCCGACTATTTGTGGCCGCTGTGCCGACAATATTGAGGGTAAAGGTGAATCGCGCCATTACGCTTAATTAAGTGATGTATGGTTTAAAAGGCCGTCTGAAATATTTTCAGACGGCCTTTTCTATATTTGGTAGATTAGAAAGATAAACCCATATGTTGAAAAAGTTGGGGATGGAGAAATTGAATGCTAATCCTATGAAAATTGTCATTATCTGATTGAGATAAAGTTTGAACGAACAGATTTATTATTCTGCATTATGGAATTCGGCAGCTAGGGTTTTATTTACAACAGTCCTTCGATAGGCAGTATAGATAAAATCTTTACACCCAAACGCCGCCAAAATCCGGCTTCAGGCTCTTTATTAAGGGTTTGGCCACTTTCGGGATCATGCCATTGCAGTTTGCCGTATTGGTTTAAAGTAACTTTATAGGCATATTCAGGGGTGGTGTCGACCAAGGTACGTTGCATGGCCGATGCGATTTGCGGGCTTTCTAAGACGACACCCATTTCCGTATTCAAGCGCGCGGAGCGGGGGTCAAGATTGAGAGAGCCGATAAATACGCGTTGTTTGTCTACGATAAAGGTTTTGGCGTGCAAACTGGTTGCGGAGCTACCCGTTAGGCCGCGGTCGCGTGTGGAAGGTACGGCATGGTTGGGTTTAAGCTCATAGAGCGCTACGCCTGATTCGAGCAGGGGTTTACGGTAGCGGCTGTAGCCGGAATGTACTGCTGCAACATCGGTAGCTTGTAGCGAATTGGTTAACACGGTTACCGCTACATTATTCCCGCGTAATTTTCGGATAGCCTCCATGCCTGCCTTGGTTGGCACAAAATACGGGGAAACCAAATAAATTTCATGCTGTGGAGACTTGAGCGAATTAGAAATTTTTTCGGCTATGGAGGGTTTGTTGCGGTCGCGGTTCAAGCCTTTACCCGGATTATCGCTGATCAATTGGGCTTTGGTATATTGCCACGGCACGCGGTTTGATTCGATAGCGGTTTGTAGGGGCGAGTGTGCCAGATCCGCCCGATAACGCTGCATGATTTGGTTACCCTCATCACTTTGTTCGAGTTCACTTAGTCCTTGAGCGATATCAGCGTGAGGGATAATACGTTCGAGAGGGTAGGATGATTTACTCGCCCAATAACGGTCGAAATCGCGTGAAACATCAGTGACAACGCTGCCGGTGGCGAGAATGTCTAGATCCGCAAATACGGTATCGCCGGCAATATTGAAGTATTCATCCCCTATATTGCGGCCGCCGATGATGGTGGCTTTATTATCTGCCGTAAGGGATTTGTTGTGCATTCGGCGGTTGAGGCGGGGGAAATCGGTTAGGTAGCCGAGCGCCCGCAGCCGACGTGTGGTAAAGGGATTGAAAAGGCGGATTTCGATATTAGGATGTTGGTTTAAGGCTGCTAATAAGTTATCTAGCTTACCGGTATTGTTGTCATCCAATAGCAGGCGTATGCGGACGCCGCGTTCCGCTGCACGGTGCAACATATTGAACAGCAGCTTGCCCGAGATATCGTTGTGCCAGATATAGTATTGCAGATCAAGTGTGTATTGGGCGGAATTAATCAGGGTGGCCCGCGCAACAAAGGCATCATGGGCATCTTCGAGCAGATAAATGCCGGAGAGGTCGGATTCGGTGCCGGAGTGTTTTGGGCTTAATACGGTTTCGATAGCGGGGGCGGCCGGGATATCAAGATAATGGCTTTCACTGCGCCCTTCTAATGAAGGCAGGCTTTGGCAGCCGGTAAGGGCAATACCGCAAATCAAGTATGCCGTATAGAGCAATCCGGATTTACGATTAATATTTTCAGACGGCCTTTTTTGATTCGAGGCCGTCTGAAAAAATAGCGCTGATAAATATTCGGGTAAATAATATTTCAACACGATATGGCGGTTTTATTGGGCTTTTAACACTTGCGCCAATCGTTCGACAATGGCGGCTGCGGCTTCGTTTTTATCAGTTTCCGGCAGGGAGGTTTCATCGTATTCATCAATAATGGTGATTTGATTGGTAGCTTTTCCCATAGCTTTGGAAACTTCGTTGGCAACGATCATCGGAATACTTTTTTTCAGGCGTTTTGCACGGGCATACGGCAAAACATTTTCGCTTTCGGCTGCAAATCCTACGCAGAAGGGAGCGTTGGGAAGAGCGGATACCGACGCCAAAATATCGGGGTTCTCGGCCAACTCAATAACGGGAGGCAGGCCACTGCCGTCTTTTTTTAATTTTTGGACACTGCTGTTTTTCACTTTGTAGTCGGCAACGGCTGCAACAGAAATGAAAACGTCTTGAGCAGATATACGGCTGTGTACGGCTTCATACATGGCTTGGGCACTAACGGCCTGTATGGTTTCGACCATACCGGAAGGTAAGGCGGTTTGTAGCTGGCCATGAATTAGGCTGACTTGCGCACCGGCGGCGCGACATGCGCGTGCTAGGGCGATTCCCATTTGGCCGCTGGAAATATTGGTGATGCCGCGCACGGGATCGATCGCCTCGAAAGTTGCACCGGTAGTGATCAGGATTTTTTTACCCGCCAATATTTTGGGAGTCCAGAGATCGGGAATCAAATCTGCTAGATCCGCCGCTTCGGGCATCCGGCCGATACCGGTTTCGCCGCAAGCCTGTTCGCCTTCGGTCGGTTGGAAAATGGTGATACCGTCTGCTTGCAGTTGGCGGATATTGCGTTGGTTAGCGGGGTTGAACCACATTTCCACATTCATTGCAGGGGCGATAGCCAGCGGGCATTTGCGTGCGGCGGCAAGATTGGTAAGCAGGTTGTCGGCAATGCCGTTGGCGATTTTAGCCAAGGTGTTGGCACTGGCCGGAGCGATGAGGAATACATCGGCATTTCGGGTGAGGTTGATGTGTGCCATACCGTTACCGCCCGATTCTCCTGAATGGGTATCGGCCAAAACAGGATTGCCGCTTAGGGCTTGAAAGGTTAGAGGCGTAACAAATTCTGCTGCCGCTTGGCTCATGGCTACGGTAACTTTGTGTCCTTGCTTTTTCAGCAAGCGTACCAATTCGCAGGATTTGTAGGCGGCAATGCCGCCGGAAATACCGAGTAAAATATGTTTTTTCATATTGGGTAATGGAATGAACTGCAACCGAATGCCGCTTTCTATGTTGGTATGGAGTGCGTGTTTGGTTAAGGTTGCATGCCGTTTGTATTTGTTTTCAGACGGCTTCAAATATAACAGAAATTACTGCTTTTGGCGGTTTATTCTGCTTAAACGGCAGATAGGGGAAATCAAGTGTATTTTGTAAGGGGCGGGAGAAACGAAAAATATGCCGTCTGAAAATATTTCAGACGGCTTTTTGTTCCAACTGCAAATCAGGCAGGGCAAACGGCATTTGCAGTTTTTTCGCTATACGGGGTTTTACCCCATTCTATATCACCTGATTTATTCTCAGGCAAGTTCAGGGTAAGCATTCTGGTACGGCAATTTACCCATACGGGCAAAGTATGGGCACTCATGCGGCGTTCGAAAAAATAAAGATTGGTTTGTATTACCGGAATTTGCTTATCAATAATTTCAGTTTTAGCACTATCCAGCGCAATGAACTTCAGCACTTGAGGGCGGATATACGACCACGGCTTGTAAAATGCAGTTTCAGGTACTTCGGCGACCACTTGTGCGGTTCCCGGTAGAAGAGCGCGGGTATGGGCAAACCAGGTGTATTCGCTATGCACTTGAAAAGCCAGCATACCCAAGCCGGCAGCGGCGGGGACGGACCACTTAGGCAGCCGTTTGAATACCAGTTTCAGCAGCATTACTAGCCCGGCAGCGCCAAGTGCGGCAGATAATGTGGCAATAAATTCCCAAATCATGCGTTTCCCTTTTTTGGTTTGAAACTTTCATTAATTGGCGTTTTTTGATACGCCTGCGATCGTGTTAAGGCAGATACCCAAAATAAAAAAGAGGCATTCTAAAGGTTTGGTTACGGTGCATCACTTTTATTTTGAACGACTGTTTTTCGAGGTAAATAGTTTGGGCTTCCTTGATTGGGAAGCCCAAACATGGGATTAGTGGTCGATGGCTTGGCCGGCGCCGCGCGGATAGCGTACGCTTTCTACCAAGTCTTGAACCTCTTGCGGCGGCTCTTTACCCATCATGGATACCACAAATGCCACAGCAAAGTTAATCAATGCCCCTACTGCGCCAAACGACAGTGGCGAAATTTCGAACAGCCAATTGGCTTCTACATTTTCAAAGGTATTGGTGCCTGGAATAAAGAACCAGCCCAGATACAGGAAAATGTAAACACTGGTGGAAATCAAACCTGCCAACATACCGGCGGTTGCACCTTTGTCGTTGATGCGTTTTGAGAAAATACCCATCATCAATGCGGGGAAAATTGATGCGGCTGCAATACCGAAGGCAAGTGCGACTACTTGTGCGGCAAAGCCCGGCGGGTTGATACCCAACCAAGTGGCAACCACAATCGCAATCGTCATTGATACGCGGGCAGCCAATAGTTCGCCTTTTTCGCTGATGTCGGGTTTGAGGGTTTTCTTGATTAAGTCGTGGGAAATAGCCGAAGAGATGGCCAACAGCAAACCGGCGGCGGTAGAAAGTGCAGCTGCCAAACCACCGGCGGCAATCAGGCCGATAACCCAACCCGGAAGATTGGCAATTTCGGGATTGGCCAGTACCAAGATATCGTTGTTTACGGTCAACTCGTTGCCTTGCCAGCCGCGTTCTTTTGCCACGGCAGAGAAAGCTTCGGATTTATCGTTGTAATACTGGATTTTGCCGTCGCCGTTTTTATCCTCAAATTTAAGCAGGCCGGTGTGTTCCCAAGTTTCCATCCAACCCGGGCGTGCGGTGTAATCGATTGGTGCTGACTGCGTACCTTGCGGGTAAATGGTATCTACCAAGTTGATACGTGCCATAGAACCGACTGCCGGAGCAGTAGTATAGAGCAGGGCGATAAATACCAATGCCCAACCTGCCGAAGAGCGTGCATCGGATACTTTAGGTACGGTGAAGAAACGAATGATTACATGCGGCAAACCTGCAGTACCGATCATTAGCGACAAAGTAAACAGGAACATGTTTAATTTGTTTGGAATGTCTGCAGTGTAAGAGGTAAAGCCCAAGTCGGTGACAACTGCATCCAGTTTTTGCAGAAGCGGCATGCCTGAAGCCGACTCATTGCTGAATAATCCCAAAGGAGGAATCGGATTGCCGGTCAGTTGCAGGGAAATAAATACGGCAGGGATGGTATACGCGATAATCAATACGACGTACTGGGCCACTTGGGTGTAGGTAATCCCTTTCATACCGCCTAATACCGCATAAAACAGTACTACTACTGCCGCGATAATCAGTCCTGTCGTGCTGTCTACTTCTAAAAAGCGTGAGAAAGCCACGCCGGCGCCTGTCATTTGACCGATTACATAAGTGGTTGAAGCCATAATCAAACAGGCTACGGCTACTAAGCGCGCAGTACGGCTGTAAAAACGGTCTCCGATAAAGTCCGGTACGGTAAATTTACCGAATTTACGCAGGTAGGGAGCCAACAGCAATGCCAGCAGTACGTAGCCGCCTGTCCAGCCCATCAGATAGGCTGACGCCGCATAACCGTTCATAGCCAGCAGACCCGCCATTGAAATGAATGAAGCAGCACTCATCCAGTCGGCAGCGGTTGCCATACCGTTCAATACGGGATGAACCCCGCCGCCCGCCACATAAAATTCTTTGGTAGAACCTGCCCGCGCCCAAATAGCGATACCGAAGTAAAGCGCGAAAGAGGCCCCCACGAAAATAAGATTGATGACAAATTGACTCATGGTTTATTCCTCGCTAACGCCGAATTCTTCATCTAGTTTGTTCATACGCCAAGAGTAGAAGAAAATGATTCCGATGAAGGCCAAAATTGACCCTTGTTGGGCAAACCAGAATCCCAAATCTGTCCCGCCGATTTGAATGCCGGAGAGAAGAGGACGTAATACGATACCAAATCCGTAAGAGCACAAAGCCCAGATTATCAGGCAAATGACGATAATCCGGAGATTTGCTTTCCAGTAACCGGATGCGTCATGTTGGTGTGTCGACATGATTTATCTCCTTTGTAATTGTAATGTAGTATTTATGTTTTCAGACGGCCTTCTGTTTACCGAAATGAAGCAAAAAACGGTAAATTGTAAGGATAAGCCTGTTTTATCAGTGATCCTCAGCTTTCTTGATATTGAGAACACTAAATTCAGAATAACATAATTTTTTTACTTTGCAATGAAATGTAAAGCTTGAAAGTGAAATTTTGCTCTAGAAAATGTATCAATCTAATTCTTAAAAATCATGATGATAAAGTTTGAATAATTTTTCGTATCGCATAAATCAGAATTTCAGATGGCCTGCGTAAGGCATTATTGTGAAAAAACGTTAATATGTTGGCGTGTCATATTACAGGTTGCAAATTGCGATACATAAATCATTTAGAAAGGGTATTAGGTAAGATGATTTATTAAAAAAATTAAATAAACCATATACTTAAAAATTTTAAGAAAGATGGGGATAGTGTGTGTCACATAAAAAAAGCTATAGTTGGTGGGAAAGCTGTACTTAGGTTATCAATATATGCAGAAGTTGGCTGTTGATAGTATGGTTGTAGAAGTGTTTTTGGCGGAATAAAAAAAGATTTGAATTGTTAAGGTATAAATACAGTGTTTGAAAAAATGAAAAAATTTTTCATTTGTTGATGGGTAAGGTTGGAAATATCACGAATATTTTATTGTTTCGGGATTGGCTAGGCAGGGTTTAGCAGCACATTACCGCCATTGTGCCAAAGTAATCAAGAGAGGCCGTCTGAAATTTTCAGACGGCCTCTCTTGATGGTTAATCATAAACATGAGCTTGATTTGTGCTTAATAACATTCTTGCTTAATCCGTATTTAGATAAAGGATAAAGAATGTATCAAGAATATATAAGTTATTTGGTAGGAGTGATAAATATTTAAGGCTGCCCATGTTGAATTTAGGCAGCCTTACAAGGATCAGGATAATAAATATGGGTGATTTTACTGAATCTGCTTCGGCATTTTATAAGGAATCAGGCTGCTTCGTGAAAGTAGTAACAGACAGCCCAGTAGCATCATACCCAAGGCAACCAGCGGAGAATATGAAAGTAAATAATGACTTTTTATATAAACGGCAATACCGATATAAACCAAGAGCGGGCCTGCTACGATAGATTGTTTGTTGATACCGTCCATGATGAGAACAATAATGCCGGCTAAAGCCAAAGCCATCGCAACCAAAGTAGTGGTGGCAGGTAGGATACCGGTAGTTTTTAAAAACCAAAGAGCGCCGGCAATGATTAGAAACAAGGGAAAAAATAAAGATGGCTGAGGCATTATTGTGATCCGAGGGCAAGATTTCAGACGGCCTTATTATTATCAGGCGAAAGCCACCTGAAAAGAAAAAATGCCGGGTATTGCGCGTTTTTACTTTTGCTTACGACAAATGTGGCAGATTAGCGCACATTTTTCATTAACCGCTGTTTCTCGCGCTTCCAATCAGCCTCTTTCATGCTCTGACGTTTGTCATGTTGTTTTTTACCTTTGGCCAAGCCAATATCCATTTTGATATTGCCGCGGTGGTAATGCATATTTAATGGCACAATGGTGTAACCCGCGCGCTCGGTTTTGCCTATTAATTTATTGATTTCAGATTGGTTAAGTAGGAGTTTCCGTTGGCGTACCGGGTCGGGTTTAACGTGGGTAGAGGCGGTGAGCAGTGCGGTAATATGGCAACCGACCAGATAAAATGCCCCACGTTTCCAATGGATATAACTTTCTTTTAGTTGTACCCGTCCTGCGCGTATGGCTTTAACTTCCCAGCCTTCCAACACAAGGCCGGCTTGGATTTGTTCTTCGATGAAATAATCGTGGAAGGCTTTTTTGTTATTGGCGATGCTCATTTTTGATGACTTATCAATATTTCAGACGGCTATTTTAGCAGAAATAGCCGTCTGAAACAGAAGAGAATGCGGATAGAGGTGAATAGATAAAATCTGTTAGCCCGAATAGGCCTTAAAAAGTTTTGATGCACGCAAAACGCGGGGTAACAAGGCCTTCGTGGGTGATATTTTCGGCGAACATGGCCAAAGGGCGTATCCAAAGTCCGTATTCGCCGTAAAGCGCACGATAAATCACCATGATTTCTTCGTTTTCGGAATGTCGGGCTGTGCCGATCACTTCATATAATTGACCTTTGTAGTGGCGGTAGATGCCGGGACGGATGCTGTGATTCATAGATAAATAGGTTGCTTGGAACGGAGGAAGGTCGGACGGTAACTATCTGCCGAGCAGGCAGTTGGGAAGAGGTAATGCTGTAGTATTGGTTAATTAATAAAACGAAATAGACGTCTGAAAATGTAAAATGGCAGGTTGGAAAACCTGCCATGATGCTTGCAATCGGCAGAACCGACTCAATATATATTAAGCAGCTTGAATGTTAGCAGCTTGTTTGCCTTTAGGGCCGGTGGTTACGTCGAAAGATACGCGTTGGCCTTCTTTCAGGGTTTTGAAACCATCCATATTGATTGCAGAGAAATGAGCGAACAAATCTTCGCCGCCTTCGTCCGGAGTGATAAAACCAAAACCTTTAGCGTCGTTAAACCATTTAACAATACCGGTTGCCATTGAACTTCCCTATACTAAAAAAATTAACAAAATACAGCAAAATGCGGCAAGGCTGACCAACGTAAAAGTTTCGAGTTTCTCCCAAACTATAAACTATTATGCTTTGTACTGCATGCCTTGTTTCTGCGTACTTCACGTTTTACCTTTGTTAATGGGGATAGTCAAGTAATGTTTGGGAAAAAGCTCGAATTTTATTAAAATGGCAAAAAATACAACATAAACCACTTTAAATTTGTTGGAAAAGATTTCATATATGGGACAAATACGTACGTCCGGTCAAGGCACGCCTCAAGTCAAAGATGCCGATGCCAAGCTCACGCCGCCGAAGAAATACGGGGTTTTTTTAGTGAACGATGATTACACCCCGATGGATTTCGTGGTGAAAATTTTGACAGAGGTTTTTCTTTTGGCCGAAAATCGGGCGGTTGCCATTATGTTGATGGTACATCATGAAGGCAAAGGCCTTTGCGGCGTTTACACCCGTGATATTGCGGAAACCAAAAAACAGCAGGTAATGCAGCGTGCGCGTCGTGAGGAATACCCCTTAATGTGCACGGTAGAGGAGGTTTGAATGATTTCAGCGGAGTTAGAACGCATTTTGCAGCATGTTTATGCAGATGCGCGTGCCCGGAAGTATGAATTGATCGGGTTGGAGCATTTGCTGTTGGTGTTGCTGGAGCAAAGCGAAGATGTCGGCGGCCTGCTGCGCCAATGCGGGGTAAATTGCGAGCTGCTCTCTGAGCAATTAATCAGCAGTATGGTTGAAAATACACCGGTGCTGCCCGAAGGCTTGATAGAAACGACCGAAACTCAGCCTACAATCGGTTTCCAACGTGTTTTACAACGCGCGCTTGTGCATGCGCAAGCGGCCGATAAGCGTGAGGTTTATCCCCTGGATATCCTAGTGGCGTTGATGAGTGAGAACGATAGTCCGGCTGTGTATTTTTTGAATCTGCAGTCGGTAAACCGTTACGATATTTTGAGTGCGATTGCACATGGTCCTAGTGAAGGTCCCGCGTATCGTGGCGGGGATAGCGCACATTCGGATGACGACAAAGAGCAGAATCAAGCCGATGCACTTTCAAACTATACCTTGAACTTAAATGCCGAAGCCTTGGCAGGAAGAATAGATCCCTTAATCGGCCGTAAGCATGAAATGGAACGGTTGGTACAGGTATTGTGTCGTCGCCGTAAGAACAATCCCTTATTGGTTGGTGAGGCCGGTGTGGGGAAAACAGCTTTGGCCGAAGGCTTGGCCTATCAGATTGTACACGGACAAGTGCCGGAGACGCTTAAAGGCGCCGTTGTGTTTGCGCTGGATATGGGCGCTTTGTTGGCGGGAACAAAATACCGGGGTGATTTCGAATCGCGCATTAAAGCCGTATTGAAGGCTTTGGCGTCGATAGAGCATGCGGTTTTGTTTGTTGATGAAATTCATACTATTATCGGGGCGGGCAGCGTATCGGGCGGTACGATGGATGCTTCCAATTTATTGAAGCCGGCATTGGCTAAAGGCCAGTTGCGCTGTATCGGAGCAACCACTTATGATGAATACCGCACTATTTTCGACAAAGACCATGCGCTAAGCCGCCGTTTTCAAAAAATCGATATTGCCGAACCGACTGTACCTGAAACGGTGCAGATTTTGCGCGGGTTGAAGCCGATGTTTGAAGATTTTCACCAAGTGCGCTATACCCAATCTGCCTTAGAAGCCGCCGCAGAATTGTCGGCCCGCTATATCAACGAGCGTTTTTTGCCGGATAAGGCGATTGATGTCATGGACGAAGCAGGGGCGGCACAACGTATTTTGCCCAAATCAAAGCAGAAAAAAGTAATCGGTAAGACACAGATTGAAGCCGTGATTGCCAAAGTGGCACGTGTTCCCGAAAAAACCGTTTCTCATGATGACAAGCAGGTTTTACAGTTTCTTGCCCGTGATCTGAAAAATATGGTATTCGGGCAGGATGCCGCAATCGATGCTTTGGCTTCGGCGGTTAAAATGTCCCGTTCCGGCTTGGGATTGCCTGATAAGCCGATCGGTAGTTTTTTATTCTCGGGTCCTACGGGTGTGGGTAAAACCGAAGTGGCGAAGCAGTTGGCTTTTTCGTTGGGCATACCTTTGCAACGCTTTGATATGTCGGAATATATGGAACGCCATGCAGTGTCGCGTTTGATCGGTTCGCCTCCCGGTTATGTCGGATTCGAGCAGGGCGGTTTGTTGACGGAAGCCGTTAATAAGCAACCCTATTGCGTATTGCTGTTGGACGAAATTGAAAAAGCGCATCCTGATATTTTCAATGTACTTTTGCAGGTAATGGATCACGGAAAGTTAACCGATAACAACGGCAAGAGTGCTGATTTCCGCAATGTGGTATTGATTATGACCACCAATGCAGGGGCAGAGGGGCTAAGTAAGCCTACCGTTGGTTTTACCGGCAAGCGTGAGCGTGGTGATGAAATGCAGGCGATCAATAAGCTCTTTACGCCTGAATTCCGCAACCGCTTGGATGCTGTGATTCCGTTTGCACCACTTACCGAGTCTGTGATTGCCAAAGTGGTGGATAAATTTCTGCTTCAGCTTGAACAACAGTTGTTGGAACGAAAAGTGGAGGCGGAGTTTACCCCAGCATTGCGTGTATATCTGGCAGAAAAAGGTTTTGATCCGCAAATGGGCGCAAGACCGATGAACCGCTTGATTCAGGAGAAAATCCGCAAAGCGTTGGCAGATGAATTGCTGTTCGGCCGTTTGACTGAAGGCGGTTATGTGAGTATTGATTGGAATGCCAAAAAAGAAGAAGTGGTGCTGAAGTTTAAAAGGCCTGCCCGTAAAAAAGCCGAAACCGCCGCAGTATGAAATGATTGCAGGCTTCGCTTGGTAGGAAAATAAGGCCGTCTGGAATATGGGTCTTTCGGATACTGAGTAATTTGTAAGTGATGTTTGTCAATTATATGTTTTTATTAAAACAACGCCGTCTGAAATATTTTCAGACGGCGTTTTGTTTATACCGGAAGGTATATCGGGTTTAGCGGCGACGTACCAGCTGCCATGCGCGGGTAAGATAGGTTACGCTGGCAAAGCCGCTCCAAACATGAACCATACGCGTGAAAGGGAAGATGGCGAAGAAAGTCATCCCCATAAAGATATGCGCTTTAAATAGGAAATTGGCATCAGCGATGTAATCGGCAGCCGCTCCGCGGAAAGTAACGATATGCTGGGCCCATTTCATCAGTAAGACCATTTCATGACCGTCGGTATGCTGCATGCTCACGAAAATCGTGCACAAACCAAGCAAAAGAGTGACTAAAATCCAGATTAATACCAGTTTGTCGCGCCAGTTTGAGTTGGCGGCCAAACGATCACACTTGAAGCGGCGGTTGATTAGGATAATCAAGCCTGCTAATGCGGTAAGGCCGAAGATACCGCCCATCAGCATGGCGAAAATTTGTTTGGCACCATGGCTGACACCGATAAAATCCCAAAACCATAAGGGCGTGAGCAGGCCGAACAGGTGGCCGAAAAAAACTGCCAAAATACCGACGTGAAACAAAATATTGCCTAAGCGAAGCTGCCCTGCATAGAGTAATTGGCTGGAATCGCTTTTCCAAGTGTATTGTTCGCGGTCGAAACGGATAAGACTGCCCAGAAAGAAAATAGCCAGACAGATATAAGGGTAGATACCGAATAAGAATTGGTTCAGCGTATTCATGATACTGCTCCTTTGGCTGCGGCGGTATACGCAGATTTGGGGTAAAACTGTATGGTGTCGGTGGCGGGTTTCAGTAATGGTTCCTGTCCGCTGATATCGGGGCCGAAGGTTTCCATGGCTTCGTCCATGTCGCGTACGGGCGGTTCGATAAGCGGTTGTGGCGCTACCGGGCTGAGTGCACTTAAGGCCTGCAATAGCACGGCGTAAGGAGAACCCGAAGCCTCGAGCTTTTTGCCGATATGGGCAATAACGTGCACGGCGTCACCCAGTAGTTTTTGTGCTTTATCGGCTTCGATATGAGCGAAGAATTCCAATAAAACGGGAAGGTAGTCGGGTAGTTCGTTGCTCTCGAGCGTGAAACCGCCGTTGCGGTATTCTTCCAGTAAATCCACCATAGCCGATCCGCGGCCGCGGTCTTCTCCGTAAACATGTTCGAAGATATACAGCGCATGATTACGGTTTTGGTCAAATGTGCGCACATAGTTTTGTTGCAGTTCAATCAACGTATTGTTACGCAGGTAATCCAGAAAATTTTGTAGCTGGGGCTGTGCTGCCAGTGCAGGCGTTTCCGACAAGGCCGTCTGAAACTCGGGTAAGGCGTTGATGAGTTCGGCTTCGGGATAGCACAACAGCACCGAAAACCATTGGTATTCGCGGTTGGGCATCAGCGTACTCCTTTATCGCGGTTGTTTTTGAGAAACTCTCGGCGGTCGTGGAATACTATCGGCGTACCTTTTCGTTTGCCGAACAGGCTTTCGTCAGTGGAGCCGCCCGAGCAGCCGTTGCCGAAGGTAAAGCCGCAGCTGGCTTTGTCGTCAAAACTGTTTTCAACCAATTCTTTGTGGGAAGAAGGTACGACAAAGCGGTCTTCGTAATTGGCAATCGCCATAATCTGATACATATCCTCTACCATTGCGGGCGTAAGTCCTGTACCCGACAAGGTTTCTTCCAAGGTTTCACCGTGAACGGTTTGGCCGCGTTTGTAACGGCGCATGGCGATCATGCGTTCTAATGCTTCTTTAATCGGCTCTACTTTGCCGGCGGTCAGCAGGTTGGCGAGATAGCGCAAGGGAATGCGCATTTCGTCCACGCTCGGAATGATGCCGTTTTCACCGACCAAACCGTTTTCAATAGCAGATTGAATGGGTGAGAGTGGCGGGATGTACCAAACCATGGGGAGTGTGCGGTATTCAGGGTGCAGCGGGAAGGCGACTTTCCATTCCATCGCCATTTTGTATACGGGTGATTTTTTAGCGGCATCCAGCCAGCTTTGGCTGATACCTTGTTTTAGAGCCTCGCGTTGTACTTCCGGATCATGCGGGTTTAGGAACACGCCCAGTTGCTGTTCGTATAGGTCTTGAGGATTTTCTACGGAAGCGGCTTGCTCGATTTTATCGGCGTCATACAGCAGGACGCCCAGATAGCGGATACGGCCTACGCAGGTTTCTGAACACACGGTCGGCTGGCCGCTTTCGATACGCGGATAACAGAAAGTACATTTTTCGGCTTTGCCTGAAGTCCAGTTGTAGTAGATTTTTTTATACGGGCAGCCGGATACGCACATTCGCCAGCCGCGGCATTTGTCTTGGTCGATGAGTACGATACCGTCGTCTTCGCGTTTGTAGATGCTGCCTGAAGGGCAAGAGGCGATACAGGTAGGGTTGAGACAGTGCTCGCACAGGCGCGGAAGGTACATCATGAAGGTTTGTTCGAACGCGGCATGCATTTCTTTTTGTATGCCTTCGAACAATACGTCGCGACCGCGTTTTTCAAATTCGCCCGCCAAATCATCTTCCCAGTTCGGGCCCCATTCGATTTTGTCCATCTTTTTACCGGTTAGCACCGATACCGGGCGGGCGGTAGGCGGTGTAGTCATTTCCGGTGCGTTTTGCAGATGTTCGTAATCAAAGGTAAACGGCTCGTAGTAGTCGTCTATCTGCGGCATGTTGGGGTTGGCAAAGATGTTGGCGAGAATTTTCAGTTTTCCGCCTTGTTTGGGTACCAGTTTGCCGTCGGGCTTGCGCACCCAGCCGCCGTTCCATTTTTCTTGGTCTTCCCAGTTTTTCGGGAAACCGATGCCGGGTTTGGTTTCGACGTTGTTGAACCACGCGTATTCGACACCGTCGCGCGATGTCCATACGTTTTTGCAGGTAACTGAGCAAGTATGGCAGCCGATACATTTGTCGAGGTTCAGAACCATGCCGACTTGTGCTCTGATTTTCATGGTGCGTTCCTTATGTATTTTGTTCTCAAACGGATTTTATTTGTTTGGTATAAAAAACGTTTGAAAGGAGAAATGGATTTTTATGGCTAGGATATTAAAGGAGCGGGTGCGATAAACATATGCGTCAAAAGCGCAGCGGCTAAGGGCAAAGTGAGGGGGAGGCGTAGGCGAATAGCTTAGTAAAAAATAATTCTTTAGGAGGAGGGGAGCGTTATACGATAGGGTGAGGAATAAAACTGCCGAGACAAAAAGGGCGGCCTGGCCAATAGCACCCTTATATTCGGCTTCTGGACCATGCCGATGGTAGATTGTTTAGTTGCTTAAAAAAATAAAATTTTATTTTTAAATAATATTTTTCAGACGGCCTATTTAATTCGGCCTAAAAAGTATTTATTTGATTTCACTTTTCGCAGGTATTAAACTTTGGCGTTTAAATATTAATGCGGTTGGGGGATTTCGTTTGATGCGTTGGCTTTATTATAAAAATATTCTTAAAAACTGCTTGATTTTTTGGTGTGCGGCTTTTGCTTTGTTTATGCTTGAACGAGCTGCTTTTTTATGGTGGTTTGTTTCAGATGGCATCAGAAAACAATATAGCGGTGATTTGCCGGCATTATTTTTAAAGGGCGGTTTGTTTGATATCAAAATCGCTTCTATTTTAACTATATTGCCTTTTCTACTTGGTTTGTTCAGTTTGATACATACCAAGACTTTGCAGCTTTATTCTAAAGTGCAACCGGTTTTGCTCGCCATTTTATTCGCCTTGGTGTGCGGGTTTGTAGCTGGAAATTGGTTTTATTTTGGCGTGTATGGCAATCAGTTTGATGTGTTTGTTTTCGGATTGTTTGATGAAGATACAAAAGCGGTATTGCATACGATATGGTCGGATTATCCGGTGATTTCGGGTGGTTTGGCCGTAGTAGCAGCAGGATATTTGTTTGGTAAACTGATAACGCGCATCCGCTTTGTCAAGAATGACGATATTCCTTTGGGTAAAGCAGGATGGTTGGTTTTGATTTTATTGCCAATTCTCTTATTGGCAGCGGGTTCGCGGGGATCACTAGGGAAATTTCCTTTGCGCAAATCAGCCGCACAGGTTTCTGCGACTCCTGAAATCAATAAATTAGTACCTAATGCTTTGGTATCTTTGGATTGGGCGGTTAAAGAATATCGCAACAGCAGCCATTTTGAGGCAGTGTCGGATGAAGAAGGCATAGAAATTATCAGCCGGCTACTCAACCGGCCGGCTTCCGCCGATTTGAAGCAGTTTGACAGCATCACGTCTAAAAATCCCGCAGTTGAACGGCATAAACCGAATGTCGTATTTGCGGTTATGGAAAGCATGGGAACGCATCTGCTTGGTTTTGATAAAGAAAACCGTGATTTATTGGGTTCGCTCAGGCCGCATTGGAAAGAGGATTGGGTTTATTTGAAATTCGTTTCGGAGGGGGACGGCACCAGCGACAGTTTGCACCGTTTTTTTGTGCGAAGCCCGAGATTGGATTTGAGCCAATCAACTGCCAAAAACAAAAACTTCCCGACTAATATGTTTAAACCATACTTGGATGCGGGTTATAAAGTCGTATATATCACGGCGGGTAACGGAGGGTGGCGTGATTTCGATCAGTTTTTGCGCCATTTGGGCGTAACGGAATTTGTAGACGAAAATACTTTGAAAAAAAGATACCCTGAAGCCAAGTCGGACACTTGGGGCGTACCGGATGAATTTATGTTCCGTTATGCTGCAGACGAACTCAAGCAGGCTCAGGTAACAGGCAAACCGGTATTTATTATGATGCTTTCCGTTACCAACCATCCGCCTTATCTTTTGCCGGAGGGGCAGCCGAGAATGAATTTCACGTTGGATGAAACCGAGCGCAAACGTTTGGCAGGGCTGGAAAAAAGCGGTGAATTAAATGAAATATTGAATACGTTCCGCTATAGCAACGATCAATTGGGGCGGTTTGTTTCCTCAGTGAAAAAAGAAGCGCCCGATACGATTGTTGCTGCCACGGGTGATCATAATATGCGTGCCGTCGGTTATCCAGAAGCTGCGGAAGCCGCTTTGGGGCATGCGGTGCCGTTCTATCTGTATGTACCTCAGGCTTACAGAAATGAGGCGGTTTACCACCCAGAGCGTGCAGGATCGCACAAAGATATATTGCCTACGCTTTATGAGTTGAGCCTCTCTCAAGCACATTATTATCAAACCGGCTGCAACTTAACAGCTAAAGAACCTGCTTCTCCGTGGTGCGGTTATGGTTACAATACGGAAGTTATTCTTACTAACGAAGGTTTCTATCATCAGGGTAGTCAGGAATTCCGTTTGTGGAATGGGCAAGGAGCTTTATCTGCCGATACGCAAGCTGTACAGCCCGGGGCGGAGAGTATGGCGCAAATTAACAAAGCCCGATCTTATACCCCTTTCTTGAATTGGCAGATTAACCGTATCGTGACAACTGAGTAGTCTGGTATTGGAGAGGTTTTCATAAACAAGTAACCGAAAAAGAATACTTTTGGAAAGAACGGCTTGAGGCACCTACGCCAAAAGAGAATAAAGATCAAGAGTAAGATTTTCAGGTTGCCTGAAAGGTTGAAATGTGGGGTCAACATGATTGAGCAATGTGTTGTGGTGAGTGCATGTTTGTTGGGAGAAAATTGTAAATACAATGGCAAAAATAATTTAAATGATAAAGTGATGTTGTTTTTGTTGGATAAAAAAGTTTTACCTATTTGTCCTGAACAATTAGCTGGTTTGCCTACGCCACGCCCAAGCGCTGAAATGGTTAATGCGCGGGTTACTGAGCAATCAGGTAAAGATGTACATAATGTTTATCAAGCTGGTGTAGATAAGGCGATGGCTATTTTGGCACAAGAACAAGTGGAAGCAGTGGTATTGCAGTCGCGCAGTCCAACATGTGGTGTCAATCAAATATACGATGGAACATTTACGGGTAAATTGATTTCAGGTAGCGGCTTATTTGCGCAGGAGTTGAAAAAACAGAACTATTCCGTTATAGATGTTGCTGATTTGTAGCCGGTTAAATTAAGAAAAATATATCGTTGTCTGCTTCCTTATGTGCTGTTTGTACACGGTAGTTGCTGCCGCCTTGTATCATTTTTTATTTATAAGTTTCTTCATATATAGGGCAAATATAAAACGGCCGTCTGAAAATATATTTTCAGACGGCCTTTTTATATGCTTTTTATTTTTTAACTATGATTTATAAAAATTGCAATTATATTTTGGTTTTGAAAAATAGGGTTTGGAGCATAAAAGAATAAGCTAAACGGGGTGTTTAACGGGGTGTTTTGAGATAGGAAACTTAAAAAAGTTTGTATTGTTTTTGTTTGAGATAATCATTCATAGGCTTAGGGATGCCATAGTTTTGTAAATGGCTAGGATTTACCCAGATGCCGTCTGAAAGTTCGGAAGGTAAAGCTGCATCGGTTGTCAGGGCTTTGAAAGGAGTGATCAGCAGCAGGCGGTGAGTAAGGCGATGGGTGATGGCGGCCTGCTCTTCCAATTCATCAGCGGATATGCCGCATTGTTCGGCAAATCGGTATAAGCTGTGCAAGTCTTCAAAACATGGCACGCAATAAAGCCCGCCCCAAATGCCGCTGCTAGGGCGCTTTTGCAGAAAAAGAGAGCGGTCTGCCTGTTCGAGTATCAGCCAGTAAAGCGGCAGGTTTTTGACTGTGGTTGTGTTTTTTTTGCGCGGTAGCTCGTGTGTACGGTTTTGTGCTTTTGCCTGGCAGATATCAGCCATCGGGCATTGGTGGCATAAGGGGGTGCTGCGTTTGCAGCAGGTTGCGCCCAAATCCATCAGGCCTTGTGTATAGGCAGGCATATCATCGGCTTTTTCGGGTAGCAGGCTTTCTGCTAAAGCCCACAGGCTGTTTTCGAATTTTTTGTCTGTGGGGTCACCGTCTAATGCGAACACCCTGCAAAGTACGCGTTTGACATTGCCATCAAGGATGGTTTCCCGCTGTCGGAATGAGAAAGCGGAAATGGCAGCGGCAGTACTGCGGCCAACCCCGCATAGTTGCTGTAATTCAAGTCTTGTTTGGGGAAACGTACCGCCAAAGTCTTGTATAACTTGTTGGGCGGCTTTGTGTAGGTTGCGGGCACGGCTGTAATAGCCCAAACCTTGCCACAGGCTTAATACTTCATCTTGAGGAGCATGGGCGAGTGTTTGTATGTTGGGAAACCGTTCGATAAAGCGGGGGTAGTAATCCAATACGGTGCTAACTTGGGTTTGTTGCAGCATGATTTCGGAAAGCCATACGCGGTACGGATCAGTTACCTGCCAAGGCAGATTGTTGCGACCGTGGCTGCGTTGCCAGCGGATAAGGCGGGTTGAAAAATCGAGGGTAGGACTCATGCGGCAGTTGTCGGTTGAAAAATTAAATTCTATATTTTACCCGAATTAGACATGCTTTCGCATGGCTTGCTGTGTAATGATTTTGTTGTTTGATATGGGTAAATAATTCCTTTAATAAAAGCTGCACATTCAGGAGATATGCTTACAATGTGGATAAAGATTTTATTCGTTATATTTTTATCAAGAAAGGAAGTTTGCAATGAAAGCAATGGTTTATCATGCAGCTAATGATATTCGTTTGGAAGACAAACCGAAACCTCAGATTTTAGAGGCAACCGATGCGATTGTACGGATTGTAAAAACGACGATTTGCGGTACCGATTTGGGTATTTGGAAAGGTAAAAATCCTGAAGTTGCCGATGGCCGTATTCTCGGGCATGAAGGCGTGGGCATTGTGGAAGAAGTTGGTTCGGGCGTGCGTAATATCAAGGTTGGGGATAAAGTGATTATTTCTTGTGTCAGCAAGTGCTGTACTTGCGACAACTGTAAAAAACAGCTTTATTCCCAATGCCGTAACGGCGGCTGGATTCTCGGCTACATGATTGATGGTACGCAGGCCGAGTATGTGCGTACGCCTTATGCTGATAACAGCCTGATTCCGCTGCCTGAAGGTGTGAATGACGAAGTGGCTTTGTTGTTGAGCGATGTACTGCCCACAGCGCATGAAATCGGTGTGCAATATGGTGATGTAAAACCGGGTGATGCGGTATTTATCGCGGGTGCAGGTCCCGTTGGTATGTCGGCTTTATTGACGGCCCAGTTTTACAGTCCTTCCGTGATTATCGTATGTGATATGGATGAAAACCGTTTGAAACTGGCGAAAGAACTGGGTGCGACGCACACGATAAATCCAGTTTCCGGAAACGTTGCGGCCCGGGTAGCCGAAATTGTGGGTAAAGACGGTGTGGATTGTGCGATTGAGGCAGTTGGTTTGCCGGCGACGTGGTCTTTGTGTCAAGACGTGGTCAAACCCGGTGGGCATATCGCTGTGGTAGGTGTATACGGACAATCGGTTGATTTTAATCTGGAGCGTTTATGGATTAAGAATCTAACCATTACCACAGGTTTGGTGAATGCCAATACGACTGAAATGCTGCTAAAAGCCATTTCTACCAGCTCTGTTGATCTGACCAAAATGCTGACGCATCGTTTTAAACTGAGCGAGCTGGATAAGGCTTATGAAGTGTTTAAGCATGCGGCTGAAAACGGTGCAATGAAAGTAGTGTTGGTTAACGAGTAATAGTACGATAAAGCTGTTTTAAAACATATATATTAGTTGCTCAACAGGATATCTTTTTGGGTATCCTGTTTTTATATTTAAGAAAAAGTTTTGGGGCTGTATTAGATTGGCAGTTATGTTACCCTTTAAAAATGAAGATAACACACTGTAAACTATCTAAAAAATTACAAAAAAAGTTGCTTGAATTTTTTGTACTTGAGGTAACCGCCCGTTCTGCTGCCAATTTATTGGATATTAACCCCAATTCAGCAGCTCTGTTTTACCGTAAAATTCGCCAAGTCATTGCCTATCATTTAGAGCTTCAAGCTGATGAAATCTTTGATGGTTCAATCGAGCTTGATGAGAGTTATTTTGGTGGACAACGAAAAGGCAAACGCGGTCGCGGAGCGGCTGGGAAAGTAGCGGTATTTGGTATTTTGAAACGTCAAGGCAAGGTTTATACTGTTGTCGTTAAAAATACCAAACAAGATACTTTACTACCTGTTATTAAACGAAAAATAATGCCTGATAGCATTGTTTATACGGACTATTACAAAAGCTATGATGTGCTAGATGTGAGTGAATTTACGCATCACAGAATCAATCATTCAGAGCTTTTTGTCGACCGTCAAAACCATATCAACGGTATTGAAAACTTCTGGAATCAGGCAAAGCGCGTTCTACGAAAGTACAATGGAATTGACCGAAAATCTTTCCCTTTATTCTTGAAAGAATGCGAATTTCGTTTTAACTTTGGTACACCAAAAGAGCAACTTAAAATCTTGCGAATTTGGTGTGATATTTAAGGCTAATCTAATACAGCCCCAAAGTTTTTATAAAGATTAATGCCGTCTGAAAATTTTTCAGACGGCATTAATACGGTAACATTGAGATTTTTAATCCAATTGTATCAAAACAGTTTTATTCTTCACCGAGTAATTGTTCACGGGTCAGCAGGAATACAAAACCGTCGCCGCCGCTGGTTTCCAGCCAAGTAAACGGTAATTCCGGGTATGCTGCTTCCAATACTTCGCGGTTATGGCCGATTTCTACCAACAATACACCCTTTGGATTGAGGTATTTGGCAGCTTGCAAAATAATTTGGCGGGTTGCATCCAAACCGTCTTCACCGCTACCAAGGGCAAGTTCAGGTTCATGCAAATATTCTTCAGGCAGGGCTTCGACCGATTCGGCATCTACATAGGGCGGATTGGAAACGATCAAGTCGTAAGTTTCTTCGATACCTTCGAATAAATCGGTATGAATCAGATTGATGCGTTCTTTCAATCCATATTCTTCGACATTAATAGCGGCAACTTCGAGGGCATCCAAGCTCAAATCTACGGCATCGATTTCGGCAGCCGGATAGTGGTGTGCCATCTGAATGGCCAAACAGCCGCTTCCGGTGCATAAATCTAATGCGCGGTGTACCAATTCGGGATATTCGATCCAAGGCGATAGTGCATCGCCGAGCAATTCGTAAATAAACGAGCGGGGTATGATAACGCGCTCATCTACATAAAAATCAAAATCACCTTGCCAAGCCTGATGGGTCAGATAGGCGACCGGAAGGCGTTCGGTTACGCGGCGTTCGATTAAATCCAGCACCTCGGTTTTTTCAGATGCAAGCAATTTTGCATCCAAATAAGGCTCGAGCGTATCAAGAGGCAGGTTAAGGGTGTGTAATATCAGATACGCGGCTTCGTCATGGGCATTGTCACTGCCGTGTCCGAAAAACAATCCGGCTTCGTTGAAACGGCTGACGGCAAAACGCAGGATATCGCGCACGGTGGAAAGTTCTTTTGCGGCTTGGGCAAACATATTGGTGTTCCAAGTGTATTAAATTAAGGTGGGAATTATAGCACTTCCGAAGAAGGGGAATTATGGAAAGATGCCGTCTGAAAATTTCAGACGGCATTCAAGAGAAAATTACTTTGGTTATGCAGCCAAATCAGGGAATAGTGCTTTTAGGCCTGATACGATGATTTCTACCGATACGGCGGCCAAAAGCATACCCATCACCCGGTTAAGAATAGTTAGCCCCGTATCGCCCAGAAATTTACTGATGCGGGCTGCTGCCATAAGCGTTATATAGCATATCAGGCTGATAATCAGGCCGGCGGCTAAAATAGAAAGCGTATCCTGATAGCCTCGTGCCGTAGAAGTATAAATGATCACACTGGAAATCCCGCCGGGGCCGATCATCATCGGAATAGCCAGGGGTACGACGGCGATGGTGCCGGGCTTCTGGCGTCGTGCATGGGCCAGTTCTTCTGAATTTGTATCGAGTGTGGGTTTGGCCGGATTATCATTGCCGCTCATCATGGAAATGGCAATCAAAAAAACCAAAATACCTCCGCCTACTTGGAACGAACCAACGCTGATACCAAGCAGTTTCAGTAACATATTGCCGCTTAGCGTAAACAGGCAAATTACAACGAATACGCTGAAAGTGGCGATTTGGGCGACTTTACGCCGCTCGCGGGTACTGTGGTAACGGGTGAGGTCTAGGAAAATTGATAAAGCTCCGAAAGGATTAATCAATACCATGAATGCCAAAATGATTTTGGAAATTTCCATGCCCATTAGGGCGGCTCCTTAAGTATTAGTCGGATACAGAATATTTTTAGATTTTCGAAAAGACAATGTGTGGTTGTGGTTTAACGGCGCTGGTTGGATATACCCATTAATAAAGCCAAAATCACCATAATCGACAATGTGGCGGTGCCTCCGTAGCTGACCAACGGCAACGGTACACCTACCACCGGTAAAATGCCGCTCACCATACCCATATTGACAAATGCGTAGCAGAAGAAAGTCATTGTGAGTGCGCCTGCCAGAGTGCGGCTGTAGAGTGTCGGCGCTTGTCCGGCAATGTATAAGCCGCGCCCGAGGATTACCAAATAAATGATCAGCAGCAAAATATTGCCGATAAAGCCGAACTCTTCTCCATAAACGGCAAAAATAAAGTCGGTAGTAGATTCCGGGATATAGTCCAAATGCGTTTGCGTGCCATTTAGCCAGCCTTTGCCCCAGATTCCCCCCGAACCGATGGCGATCATAGATTGAATAATGTGATAACCGGCTCCGAGTGGGTCTTTGGTCGGGTCTAGGAGTGTCATCACACGGGTTTTCTGATAAGGGTGCATTCCATAATTCCAAATCAGAGGCAGTGCTGCGGCAAAGCTGATAATGGCAGCAAAAATTACCTTCCAAGGTAAACCGGCAAAGAAGATAACAAACAGTCCGGAAGCCATAATCAAGGTTGCCGTTCCCAAGTCTGGCTGTTTCAAAATCAGTGCCCCGGGAATGATAACAATGGCAATCGCACCGATATAATGATACCAGCGCAGTGATAATTCATATTTTTGCAAATACCAAGCTACCATCATCGGCAGGGCGATTTTCATGATTTCAGACGGCTGGATTCGACCAATACCTATATTGAGCCAACGGGTGGAACCGTTTACCGTGATGCCGAAAAAGTGCACGCCCAAGAGTAAGATAACGCCTGCAATATAAGCCGGAGGAGCGAAGTTTGCCAAAATCTGAGGACGAATACGGGCGATGGTCCAGAGCAAAGCAAAACCGAGTACGGTATGCAAGGTTTTATTTTCCAGTTGGCCGATTTCTTGGCCGTCTGCAGAATACAATAAAAACAAGCTCATGATGTAGATGATCAACATGGCGTAAAACAGCCAAGCATCCATCGGTTGCCAGATCATGCGCTTGATTTTTTGAAAAAGGGTTTCACTGGTCACTGAGAAACTCCCGAAATATTTTCGTGTGCGGCTTCAAATGCCTTTTGAAAAGGCGATGAAATATTTTTTTTCGGCGGCTCATCGACTGTTAATAAAGGGTTTTCGACAGTTTGTTTGCCACCCGTAGCAGGGGGCAGATTGTTATCTTTGCCGCCTTTTAGTTTCAACAGATAAAAGTCGGAAAGCTGCCGTGCAAGAGGGGCGGCACTTGCACCCCAACCGCCGTTTTCCAAAATAACAGCCACGGCGATTTTGGGGTTTTCTACCGGAGCGAAAGAAATGAACCAAGCATGGTCGCGGTGTTGTTCGGCCAAAGCAGCGGCATTATAGGTTTGCCCTTGCTTGATTTGTACGACTTGAGCCGTACCGGTTTTTCCGCCCATACTGTATTGCAGTCCGCTGCCGATGCTCCATGCAGTACCGCCGGGACGTAATACCTTGACCATACTTTGTTTGACATACTCGAAATTGCTTCGGCTAAAAGGAATAGAGCGCGTAGGCTTGGGGTCTATCAGCGTAATTTGGCGGCGTTCGTGATCCAGCAGCTCTTTGACCATGTGCGGGCGGTAAACCACACCGTTATTGGCTAAGGAGGCTGTCGCATGGGCCATTTGCAGAGGAGTGTAAGTGTTATAACCTTGGCCGATACTGATAGACACCATTTCGGAGGCTTTCCATTCACGGGCTGCGGGGTTTTTCGATTTGGCAAAGCGTTGTGCTTTCCACTCTCGAGTAGGTAGGACACCGCGGTATTCATTGGGCAAATCGATACCGGTTTGTTCACCGAGGCCAAATTCAGCCAGGTAGGGGGCGGTTTTATCAATCCCCATTTCATAGCCTAAGCGATAGAAAAAAGTATCCGAAGATACCTGAATGGCTTTGCTGAGATTTGCCGAGCCGTGTCCGCTGCGTACCGAATCACGGAATAGGTGGCGTGAGCCGGGTATGCTCCATGCGCCGGGAGCCGGAATAACTGTATTTTGGGTAATTTTTCCACTTTCAAGCAAAGCCATACCCATAAACGGTTTGAAGGTTGAGCCCGGAGGATAAAGGCCTTGTGTTACCCGATTAATTAAAGGGCGCTGCCAATCTTCATTCAGACTTTTCCATGTTTCCGTATCAATGCCGTCGATAAACAGATTGGGGTCGAACGAGGGTTTGGATATAAAAGCCAGTACCCCGCCGGTTTGCGGATCAATCGCCACCATCGCACCGCGGCGGCCGTTCATTAAACGATCCGCTTCTTGTTGGAGACGGATATCCATAGCCAAACGCAGTGTCTGTCCTGTTTTTGCCGGCACGGTTTTTAAGATACGCACTACATTACCGTAAGCATCTTTTTCTACTTCTTGGTAGCCGGGAAATCCATGCAGTTGGCGTTCGTAATAACTTTCCAACCCTGATTTGCCAATGTGGGTGCTACCGCGATATAAAGCGGTAAGAGACTCCTCATCCAGCTTTTTTTGATCTCTATCACTGATGCGGCCGATATAACCGAGAAAATGCGCCGTTAGCTGGCCGTAAGGGTATTCACGAAAAGTTCGGGCGTTGATTTCTACCCCTTTAAAGCGATAAAGCTGTGCCGCCAAACGCCCGGCTTCATCAGGAGTGAGTTTAAGTTTGAGAGGGATTTTTTCGTAGGAGCGGAATTCCGCACGGAATTTCCGAAAGCGGCGTAAGTCTGCTTCGCTAATATCTACATAGCTGCGCAAGGCTTCGATAGTATCGTCGATTTTGCCTTCCAAATTGCTGGGAACCAACTCAAGCGAATAAGCCGGGTAGTTATGGGCTAAAACCACACCGTTGATATCAACGACTTCGCCGCGTATAGGTGGGGTCGGGATTAATGAAATTCGGTTAGTGGTAGCTCGGGCTGCAAATTCATCATGCTTGATGATTTGCAGGTAAACAAAGCGTGCGGTAAGGATAGCGAAACATACGATAATCAGGCCAAGTGCTACCAGCAAGCGTAGAATGTAATCACGCTTGCTGATATTTTGATCCTGATTGGAAAGCGGATATTGGCGTGGCGTTTTCATTAGCGTAAACGTCGCGAATTCAAAATAGTGAGCATTATCTTACTCAACAGAGGCCATAACAGAGCACCGACGAAAGGAGCAATAAAGCTCAACCAGTCGTTATAGCGGTGATCGTACATAAGCCTTACCAGCATAAGAATAATCTGGTTGCCTAAGAGCGCAACCAATACCGCGAGTGCTTGAAAGCCGGAACTATATAATATTATCTGTCTTTGCTGCTGCTGGATTAAAAATGTAATCAGCATATATGACAATGCATGTTGCCCTAATGGTGCGGCGGTGCCTATGTCCACTAGTAAACCGATGATAAAAGCTATGCCTATACCGACTGATTGTGGGCGGTTAATCACCCAATAGAGCAGCATCATGGCGCTGAATTCTGGCAGCCAAAAAAAGGTATCTGCGTGAAAGGGCATGAAATCCAGCAGCATTACAATAGCGAAGCTTGCAGAAATCAGGCGCTTAGAAACGCGGTTGTGGAAATCGTCGAAGTTTGTCATTGTACTGCAGGCTGAGAAGGGGGCGTGCCTGTTTGCGCTTCGGGCATCAGGCGATCGGTTTTTTGCGGTAGGGTCAATACATATTTACTGCTGCGGAAGGCGGCCATCGGTGCTAAGGTAACACGGTAATAGGGGGTGCCGGATGCTCGTGTCAGGTCTTCTACTTTGGCCACCGGGATTCCCGGTGGATAGACGGAGTCTAACCCTGAGGTGAGTAGAATATCGCCCAGGCGGAGATCCGCATCAACTGGAAAATAACGCAAACTGATAGCGCCGCCTGTACCGTACACCAAGCTGCGCACACCGGTACGGGAAACCATTACAGGGATCACGGTTTGGCTGTTGGTAATTAAGGTCAGCTCAGCACTGAGCGCTTGTGCTTGGGTGATTTGCCCGATCAAGCCGTTTTGATCAATGACAGCATCGCCGTTATACAGGCCGGCCTGGGTGCCTTTATTAATGATGAGCTTGTCTGAAAGCGGATCCTTGCCGTTGGAAATAACTTCGGCAGACGTAACGGTTTGGATGCCGTTGGCTTGTAGTGCGGCCAGTTTTTTTAATTCATTGAGCTCCAAACGTAAGGTTTCGGTCTGATGGGCAATCAGTTTCAGACGGCTGTTTTCTTCTTGCAGTTTTTTCTGTTCGGAAATCAGTGAGGTTTGCGTATTAACAAAGCTGCTGGTGTAGTCGTACAGCCGAACAGGCTGGTTAGCCAGCCATTGCAAAGGATAGAGCAGGGTAGCTGCATAGCCTTTGATTTGTTGAACTGCCGCATAGCGAGTATCCAGCATCATAAGAACGATGCTGGTTATCGACAGAAGAATCAATTTGCTAGCGGGGCGTATGCCTTTGCGGGCAAAATCTAAAGACTGTTCGGCCATGATACGCGCAAAGCAGGTTACGGGTTAACAACGAATACGGAATTTAGTTTGCCGATCATATCAAGAGCTTTACCCGAACCGCGTGCCACACAGGTAAGGGGATCTTCTGCAATCATCACCGGTAGACCTGTTTCTTCGGCCAGCAGACGGTCTAGGCCTTTGAGCAAGGCACCGCCACCGGTAAGTACCAAACCCCGCTCGGCAATATCGGCACCCAGTTCGGGCGGGGTTTGTTCCAATGCGTTTTTAACAGATTGTACGATTTGGTTGAGCGGCTCAGTAAGTGCTTCCAATACTTCATTGGAGCTGATAGTGAAAGAACGCGGAATACCTTCGGCCAAGTTGCGGCCTTTGACTTCGATTTCGCGTACTTCCATGCCCGGGAAGGCGGAGCCGATGGTTTTTTTGATTTCTTCGGCGGTTGCTTCGCCAATCAGCATGCCGTAATTACGGCGTACATAATTGATGATGCTGTCGTCAAACGCGTCGCCGCCCACGCGGATCGAGTGGGAGTAAACCACACCTGATAATGAAATTACACCTACTTCGGTAGTGCCGCCACCGATATCTACCACCATAGATCCGGTAGCTTCTTCAATCGGCAAGCCCGCGCCGATTGCAGCGGCCATAGGTTCTTCAATCAGGTTGACGGTAGAGGCGCCGGCTGCCAAAGCAGAGTCGCGAATAGCTTTACGTTCTACTTGGGTAGAACCGCACGGCACGCAAATAACGATACGGGGCGTTGCGGCAAAGCGGCTGTTATTTACTTTTTTGATAAATTGTTTGAGCATTTTTTCAGTTACGTTGAAATCGGCAATCACTCCGTCTTTCATGGGGCGGATAGCCTGAATGCTGCCCGGTGTTCTGCCCAGCATTTTTTTAGCTTCCGTTCCTACTGCCAAAATCACGCTTTTACCATGTGCGACATCGTTTTGCATGGCCACCACCGAAGGTTCGTCCAAAACAATACCTTTGCCTTTGATATAAATAAGGGTATTGGCTGTGCCCAAGTCGATGGCGAGGTCGTTGGAAAAATAGCGGGTTAAGAAGCGAAACATGAAAAAATCCTACCTAATGAGAAAATAATCAATAAAAATAGAAAAAGGATATGGGCACGGCGTTTCAGACGGCTATCGGTATGATAAAAGCACTGAAATCGCCATGCCGCGGTATTGGTTTTCAGTTATAATCTTCCAAATTTATTGGAAGTAACGTGCAATGATACCCTAGATTGAGGGTTTTGCTAATCAAATTTAAGGATTTTTTATGGCTTTGACCTTATCCGACGTGGAAAAAATTGCCAAACTGTCGCGTTTGAGTTTGACAGACGAAGAAAAACAACAAAGTTTGAAAGAGTTAAACGACGTTTTCGCATTGGTTGAGAAAATGCAGAGCGTTGACACAGAAGGCGTTGAACCTATGGCTCATCCGCATGAAGTAGCTTTGCGTCTGCGTAATGATGCCGTTATTGAAACCGATTGTGCAGCCGCATATCAGGAGGTAGCTCCTGAGGTGCGGAACCGATTATATATCGTGCCGCAAGTAATTGAAGAATAAATTAGAAACATGATTTCAGACGGCCTTCTTAATAAATAATCAGTATGCCGTATGAAAAAGATTTAATCTGATTTGAATGAATACCGTCTGAACGCAACGGAAAACATTATGACATCATACACTTTGAAACAGGCCGCTGATATGCTGGCGGCCAAGAAAATTTCCGCTACCGAATTGGCTCAGGAATATCTAACTGCTATTGAAGCACGTAATCCCGTTATTAACGGTTATACTGCTTTGAATCCGGAGATGACATTAGCCGAAGCCAAGGCCGCCGATGCACGCATTGCAGCCGGTGATGCCACTGTGCTGACGGGGGTACCGGTTGCATATAAAGATATTTTTTGTCAGCAAGGGTGGCGTAGTGCTTGCTCTTCCAAGGTGTTGGATAACTTTGTTTCACCCTATACTGCAACCGTAGTGCAAAACCTATTAGATGCGGGAATGGTAACTCTTGGCCGGGTAAATATGGATGAATTTGCCATGGGTTCGACCACGGAAACATCATTTCACGGCATTACTAAAAATCCTTGGAATCTCGAGCATGTTCCGGGCGGTTCTTCAGGCGGTTCGGCCGCTGTGGTGGCGGCCCGATTGGCTCCTGCCGCTTTGGGTAGCGACACCGGCGGTTCTATCCGCCAACCTGCGTCCCATTGCGGTATTACCGGTTTGAAGCCTACCTATGGCGTGGTTTCCCGTTTCGGTATGGTGGCTTACGCTTCCAGTTTCGATCAAGCCGGCCCTATGGCGCAAACGGCCGAAGATTGTGCGTTGCTATTGAACGCAATGGCCAGTTTTGACGAACGCGACTCCACTAGCTTGGAGCGTGAAAAAGAAGATTATACCCGTGATTTGAACAAGCCATTGAAAGGCTTAAAAGTCGGTTTGCCCAAAGAGTATTTCGGAGCCAACAACAGTGCCGACGTTCAGACGGCCTTGCAAAACATTATCGATTTGCTTCAAGCCCAAGGTGCGGAAATGGTAGAGGTTAGCCTGCCGCAAACCGAGCTATCCATTCCTGCTTATTATGTTTTGGCATCGGCAGAAGCCAGTACCAATCTGTCGCGTTACGACGGCGTACGCTACGGACACCGTGCCGCCCAGTTCGGCGATTTGGAAGAAATGTATAGCAACACCCGTGCCGAAGGTTTCGGAAGCGAAGTGAAGCGCCGGATTATGATGGGTACTTATGTACTTTCACACGGTTATTACGATGCTTATTACCTGAAAGCCCAAAAATTGCGTCGCTTGGTCGCCAACGATTTTCAGACGGCCTTGCAACAATGCGACATTATCTTAGGCCCTGTTGCGCCTACTGCCGCTCCGAAATTGGGTAGCGATATTAATGATCCCGTGCAAATGTATTTGAGCGATATCTATACGATTGCGCTCAACCTTGCTGGTTTGCCGGGAATGAGTCTGCCCGCCGGATTTTCTTCGGACGGACTGCCCGTCGGCGTGCAGCTGATCGGTAACTATTTTACAGAGGCCAAATTGCTGGGCGTGGCGCATCAAATTCAGCTCAATAGTGATTGGCATACCAAAACACCTGCTTTTTAAAGTAAATAAAAATAGCTTTAAGAACCTATATCTTGAATATTTAAGAATTGTTGTTAAGGGTATTTAAAAAAATTTTTTATGACTAAACGATTAGGCCTTTATATATTAGGCTGAATAAAATCAAGCTGTAAATAAAAGGTTTAGTAATAACTAGTATCTATTTGCTTTAATTTAGCGTTTAAATGAAAGAATTTTTATGACTTGGGAAACCGTAATCGGACTGGAAATCCACGTCCAATTAAACACCAAATCCAAAATTTTCAGCGGTGCGTCAACCGCTTTCGGAGCGGAACCGAACGCACATGCCAGCGTGGTGGAATGCGCGTTACCGGGTGTATTGCCGGTGATGAACCGCGAGGTGGTTGAGAAAGCCATTAAATTAGGCTTGGCCTTGGATGCCAAAATTAATCAAAAAAACGTGTTCGACCGCAAAAATTATTTTTACCCCGATTTGCCTAAAGGCTATCAAATCAGCCAGTTGGACTTGCCGATTGTAGAGCACGGTAAGCTGGAAATCGTGGTAGGCGACGAAGTGAAAACCATCAATGTTACCCGTGCGCATATGGAGGAAGATGCGGGTAAATCGGTGCATGAAGGTTTAAACGGTGCAACCGGTATTGATTTAAACCGTGCCGGTACGCCTTTGCTTGAAGTGGTTTCAGAGCCGGAAATGCGTTCTGCGGCGGAAGCGGTGGCTTATGCCAAAGCCTTGCACGGTTTGGTTACTTGGTTGGATATTTGCGACGGTAATATGGCCGAAGGCTCGTTCCGTATTGATGCGAACGTGTCTGTACGCCCGAAAGGCCAAGCTGAGTTCGGTACGCGTCGTGAAATCAAAAACCTCAATTCGTTCCGCTTCTTGGAGCAGGCAATTAATTATGAGGTGGAAAGCCAAATCGAAATTATCGAAGACGGCGGTAAGGTACAGCAGGCTACCATGTTGTTCGACCCTGATAAGGGTGAAACCCGTGTGATGCGTTTGAAAGAAGATGCACACGATTACCGCTATTTCCCCGATCCTGATTTGCTTCCCGTAATTATTTCAGATGGCCAGTTAAACCAAGCAAAAGCGGAAATGCCTGAGTTGCCTAAAGAAATGGCAGCGCGTTTTGTGGCTGAATACGGTGTTAGTGATTATGATGCCCGTTTGCTGACAGCAAGCCGTCAACAGGCTGCTTTTTTTGAAACGGCTGCGCTCAAAAGTAAGCAAGGCAAGTTAGTGGCAAACTGGATGAACGGCGAGATGGCCGCTACCTTAAATAAAGAAGGTATCGAATTGGCCGATAGCCCGATTCAGGCTGAGCGTTTGGCGGGGTTGGTTGAAAAAATCGCCGATGGTACGTTGAGCAACAAATTGGCCAAGCAGGTATTTGAAGCTATGTGGGCGGATACTGCGGTGAGTGCCGAACAGGTGATTGAAGCAAAAGGCCTGAAACAAATTACCGATACCGGTGCCATTGAAGCCATGATAGATGAAGTGTTGGCTAATAACCAAAAAGCCGTAGAGCAGTTTAAGAGCGGTAATGAGAAAGCTTTGAATGCGTTGGTAGGTCAGGTGATGAAAGCCAGTAAAGGCAAGGCCAATCCGGCACAAGTGCAGGAGCTAATGAAGGCTAAATTGGCATAATCATACACAAAGCATACCGTAATGAAAGAGATGTCTGCAAACTTAATACGGTAGTCGTACAGGCCGTCTGAAATTTTCAGACGGCCTGTACCCTTTGACTGACAATCCGCTATCAGCTGCGTTATAATTGGCGCAATTTATCTTTGAAGATACGGTTATGAATAAAATTCTGATGCTTGCTGTAGCCTTTATGCTTTCTGCCTGCGGATTTCATCTAAAAGGCCATATTGGTATGCCTTCGACTTTACCTTACCAAACTTGGTATGTAGACGGCGGTGCATTACAGCAAGTTTTGGAAACGGCGTTGCATCGCGCAGACGGCAAACCTGTTGCAGCTCCTGATGCACAAGCAGAGATTAGAATTGTGAATGTAGATATGCGTAAGGATATCTATACAATCACGCAAGCGGCTGCAATCAATGAATATTTGCTAGCCCTACGGGTTGTGGCAGAAGTAAGCCGTAACGGTGAGAAATTGGGTGAACCGATCGAAGTGGTTATCCAACGCCCTATGGAATATGCCGATAGTGAAGTACTCGGTAAACAAGAAGAAGAGGCGACTATCTGGGCTGAGATGCGTACTGATGCCGCCGAGCAAATTATACGCCGATTGACTTTTTTGAAAGCTGACTGATGTCGGTGATGGATATCGGCCAACTTAATTCCTCTTTACCGCTTAGGCCTTTGTATGTGATACACGGTGAAGAGGATTTACTGCGTATAGAGGCTTTGGATACCTTACGCTTGGCGGCTAAGCAGCAAGGCTATTTAAACCGTGAGGTATATACTGCTGATTCTGCAAATTTCGATTGGAACGAATTACTTCAATCGGCAGGTAGTGTCGGATTGTTTGCCGATTTGAAATTATTGGAAATCCATATTCCCAATGGCAAGCCGGGAAAAAACGGCGGTGATGCTTTACAGACATTAGCCGAAAATCTTCCTGAAGATACAACAGTGATTGTGGTTCTGCCAAAATTAGAGCGTGTACAAACACAAGCCAAATGGTTTGGGGCTTTAGCACAACACGGAGTGGTTTTAGAGGCTAAAGCCGTCAACGGAGCTGCGCTGGCACCTTGGATTCGCGGGCGTTTACAGCAGCAGAATTTAGAAATAGAAGCGGATGCTTTGGCCTTGTTTGCAGAGCGGGTAGAGGGTAATTTGCTGGCCGCGAAGCAGGAAATAGACAAACTGGCTTTATTGCACCCTCCCGGGCATTTGGTCAACATGGCAGATGCCGAAGCTGCGGTGGCCAATGTGGCGCGCTTTGATGTATTTCAATTGGCCGGCGCATGGATGAGTGGTGACACCGCGCGGGTTTCGCGCCTGTTAGAGGGTTTGGAAGCAGATGGTGAAGAGCCGGTTTTGCTTTTGTGGGCTGTAGTCGAGGATATCCGTAGCCTTATCCGCCTGACAGCTGCACTCAAGCAAGGCCAAAGCGTACAGTCGGTACGCAATAGCTTACGTTTGTGGGGAGACAAACAAACCCTTGCACCTATGGCAGTAAAGCGTATCAATATCGGTAGGTTGCTGGCCGCATTACAGGATTGTGCCAAAATAGACAGAATCATTAAAGGTGCGGAAGAGGGAAATGCCTGGGCTGAATTTAAAAATCTGGTTAGTGGATTGGCAGCTTAAAGCAAAATATACACTTGATATTGTGTGCAAAAATTCTGGCTGTTTGACAAGGTTTCAGACGGCCTATTTTAAGTAAAACGAAGGAAATAAAAATATGGATCAAAAAACCAAAATCCGCTTGGCGGGATTGATTATTTTGGCTACGGCGGTATTAAGTTTGATTTTGGTATTGTTTACCAATTCATGGCCGATTGCGATTGCGATTGCGATTGTGGTAATGGGGGCGGCTACTGCCGGTTTCTTTTGGTACTCAAAACGTCAGCAACGCCAATTTATCGAGCGGTTGAAAAAATTTGATATCGATCCTGAAAACGGTCGTGTGAACGAAGCAAATCTGCGCCGTATGTATCATAGCGGTGGGCAGGCTCAAAAAGATGCTGTTACCATTATCTGTCTTTCTCGGGAATGTTCGGTTGCGGAGGCTCATGCAATGTTTAAAAAACGCCCGACAAAACAAGAACAAATGCAGCAGATGCGTGAGATGCAAAAGGGCATGCGTCAGCCCCGCATGCGTCGTTAATTATTTGTGTTGTTAAAATAAATGCCGTCTGAAATTTCAGACGGCATTTATTTTTTATATCAGAATTCCGTATAGGGATGAGATTTTAGCGAATATAGTTTTATTAAAATCATTGGGTTATGTGGGGATGATTTATTCCTTTTTGGCTTTGTCGCCAATTTTACTTTCTTTGCCTTGCAACAGATTTTGGATATTGCTTTTATGGCGGTACAACACTAACAAGGCAATAATAACTGTAGCGATAACCCACGAACCGGCCGGCATCAGAAAGTAGGCGGCAATAGGACTTGCAACAGTGGCCACCAAGGCTGCGAGTGAGGATACTTTAAAGCCAAAAGCCATTACCAGCCAAATAAGTGCGCAAACCAGAGCGCTCGGCCATGAAAGGGCAAGTAAAACGCCTAAGGCGGTAGCAACACCTTTGCCACCTTTAAAACCAAAAAATATCGGCCACATATGTCCGATCAATGCGGCAACGGCAACGGCAGCAATAGTGGTATCGCTTAATTCCAGCGAATCTTGCAGCCAACGGGCAGCTAATACGGCGAGTAGGCCTTTGAGTGCGTCTCCCAGTAAAGTGAGTGCGGCTGCTTTTTTCTTACCGCTGCGCAAGACGTTGGTAGCTCCGGGATTGCCGGAGCCATAGGTGCGGGGGTCGTCCATGCCGTAGAATTTGGAAACGATCACCGCGAAAGAGAGTGAACCGATCAGGTAGGCGGCCAGAATTACAAATAAATTTAGCAGCATAGTGAAGACTTTTGTTTTAGAATGAAGCGGAGATTTTAACGTGAAACGGTTAAAAACAAAATGGATAAAATTTTCTTATACGGTATGAAGGCAGATACCCTTATCGGTGTTTACGATTGGGAGCGCGAGCAGCTGCAAACATTATCGATTGATTTGGAAATCGGCGTGCCGGAAAAAACGGCGCATTCAGACCATATTGATGATACGGTTCATTATGGTGATGTATGTAATGCTGTCCGCAAGAGTTTGAGAGAGCAACGTTTTTTATTGCTGGAAGCTTTGGCGGAGCACATTGCCGAGTTGGTTTTACAAGATTTTGGCGCATTGAGTGTGCGTGTGCGTGTGATAAAGCCGGGAATTCTAGCCGATGTGCGCGAAGTAGGAGTGGAGATAGAGCGGACAGCTTCTGAAGATAACGGATAGTAATGGAAACGAGGCCGTCTGAAAAAATCGGTAGGTTTTAATAGTAATCAAAAATATTTGGGGCAAACTATGTTGAGTTTGCCCCAAATATTTTATTTCAATTCACCGAATTTTCCATTGTTGAAATCTTCGACTGCTTGTACCAATTCATCACGGGTATTCATCACGAAAGGACCGTAAGCGGCAATTGGCTCATTAATAGGTTCTCCGCTGAGTAGCAGAAGTTCGGCGTTGTTTTGCAGGGCCTTGATATTAATATCACCGGATTCGGTTTCAAAGCTGGCTAATTGGGTGTCGACAGCGCGATACCGGCCGTTAAATTCCACTGTACCACGCCGTACGGTAATCATCAGGTTATGATGTGCGGGCAAGGTAAGGGTGATTTCGTGATTGGCACTTAGTGATATATCCCATACGTTCATTTCGGTGAAAGTATCTGCCGGACCCCGCCGGCCGGCATATTCACCGGCGATGATACGGATATGGCCGCTACCGTTATCGAGTTCTACTACCGGGATAGAGTCGGCAGGAATGTGTTGGTAGCGTGGCGGCGTATTTTTATGGGCTTTGGGCAGATTCACCCAAAGTTGGGCCATTTCAAATACGCCTCCTTGGCGGCTAAATGCCTCTGAGTGAAATTCTTCATGGATGATGCCGGAGCCGGCTGTCATCCATTGTACGTCTCCTTGGGCTATGACGCCGCCTCCGCCGGTACTGTCCCGATGCGCCACTTCGCCATGATAAGCAATGGTAACGGTTTCAAACCCTTTATGGGGGTGAGCGCCCACACCGCGGGGAGAGGCGGCATTCGGCGAAAATTCCATAGGCATGGCGTAGTCGAACATTAAAAAAGGACTGGTTTGTTTGTCTTCGCCCATATGTGAAAACAAAGGGGATACATGAAAGCCGTTGCCTACCCAATGGGTTTGAGGTGCATTGTATATAGAACGGATATTACGCATGATTCAAGCCTTTCTTTTAGATGCCGTCTGAAAATTCGGGCGGCTTTTTAAGTTCATGTTTTTTAAATTTTGTGTATTTGAGATGAAAACACTCTTATACAGTATTTATTACTTTTTGAAGTTGAATTAATTGTATCAATATGTTTTCTATCGGGTAAGTACGCACAAAAATGATACTGTGGTAAAACAGTTATTTATCAGGTAAAAGTTTCCTGCTGTTTTACAGATGGCCTCATAACCTTATTGATAGTTGGAGGCAGTTGGTAAAAACGTTTTGTGATTGGATACTAATCATAAAAAGATAAAAAAAAGCCGTTTGAAACAAACGGCTTGTCACACACTAAACGGTAAGGTTAGTTGCGAAGGAAACTTAAGAAGCTTTAGCACATTGTTGCATAGTTTGGTTTTTTTCTAAAAGCCGCGTCAGCTCATTGGTATCTGTAACTACTTTTACACCATGGCGGCGCAAAGTGGCAATGGTTTCTATAACTGCATCGGGAGCATAGCCTCTGCAGGCCGATAAGTTAACGATTACTTGCCAGCGGTCTGATTTTGCCAAATCCAATGCGGTATTGCGTACGGCGAATTCAGTAGCTAGGCCGCCAATGATGACCGTGTGTGCACGACTACGGATAAGGTATAGGAAAAGATCGGTATTGTGATGTTTTAATGCATCATAAAAACAGGCACTACGGGTAGTCGAAGTGTGAGTTTCAATAACTTGATCGTAATCCGCAGAGCACGGAATTCCAGGAAACAAATTTTGACCGCGGCATTCGTAAATGCGCTGAAAGAAACTGCTTTTGCTGTTATGGCAGGGATGGGAGCGGTGATAGTTCTCCAACAAGGTATCGCATAAAGTTGTGCCCGGAAACTTTGAGCGGTTTTCTACCAAAATGCGCTTATCTGCCAATTTCGCTTGGCGGTTGAGCTCGGGTACGATTTGTTCCGGGTGTGAAATAGCTGGCATATCGTTTGCTGCTTGGCAGGCAAACCGACATTGTGGTTGGATGTCAATGGCAACTATAGTCATGATGAGATTGTCCCTCTTGAAGATTGTATTCTGCTAAAGTAATTCTGATTAGCGGTATTTTTTTTAGATTAGCGGTATATTATCAATACAATTTCAATTACTCTAATAATTATTTTTAAACAAATAATAACTAAAAATTGCAAATAGCTATCAATTGTAAACGCATTTTTTTATATTTCATATTTTATTGAAATGAATGATAATTTTTTTGCATTTTGCATGAAGCTTTTGTAATTGATTTGCTGTTTTTTCATTTTTGGTAGATTACAACCAACCAAGTGTATGTACAAAGACCAATAAAATAGCCAACGGAGCCAAAAAACGGACGATTGCCAGCCAGAGATCAGCTAACCAAGAGGGGGTTGTTGTGCCGCGTTTCATGTGTGCCAGTACACCGGATTTGGGTTGGAACCAGCCGACAAAAACCGCAATAAGCAGCGCACCCAAAGGCATAATCAAGGCTGTAATCAGGTAGTCCCATAAATCAAAAATGGTTTTACCGAAAAGTTGCCAATCTTTCATCAGGCCGAACGACAATGCCGAGGGGATCCCAATGAGGTAAATTGCCGCCCCTATCCAGCGGGTGGTATTGCGTCTTTTGCTTTCATCATTACGGGTGAGAGCGGCAATAACGGTTTCTAGCATGGCAAAAGCAGATGTGAGGGTAGCAAAAAGCACCAAGAGGATAAAAATGGCAAATGCTATATTTCCGAATGGAATTTTTTGAAATACGGCAGGTAAAACAATAAAAATCAAACCGGGGCCTTGATCAGGTTTAAAGCCGAAAGCGAATACGGCAGGAAAAATAACCAAACCGGCAAGAACAGATACCAAAAGGTTCAACCACATAATGCTATGTGCAGAACGGAAGGTATCTTGTTTATCATTCAAATAAGCGGCATAGGTAATCATGGCCGATACGCCGATACTTAATGCAAAGAAGGCTTGCCCCAGAGCAATAAGCATCGTTTGCGGATTAAGGTATTGCCAATCCGGGGTAAATAGGAAATATACCCCTTCCATTGCTCCGGGTAGGGTGAGTGAGCGTACTGCCAGCAAGAGAAACAAAAGAAATAAAGCCGGCATCAGATAGCGGTTGGCTTTTTCAATACCGTTTGAAATACCGTTTTGCACCACCCATACGGTAATGAGCATAAATAAAGCCTGATAAGCAGGAGCTGCGATTGGGTGGGTAATAGTGTGTTCGAATAATTGACCAAAATCTGTATTGGCACCAATATTGCCGCTTAAGGCATGAATAGAATAGGCTAATACCCAACCGCCCACTACGCTATAAAAAGAGAGTAGGATAAAGCAAGCGGTTACTCCTATTCTTCCTACCCAAGGCCACATACTGTTTGGAGCAAGCATTTTGAATGCATCAATTGCATTTTTTCCGCTTTTTCGCCCAATATAGAATTCTGCCAATAGTACGGGCAAGCCAATTAAGATGGTAAAAATTAAGAATAATAATAAGAATACCGCACCACCGTTAGTGCCTGCGGTATAAGGGAATTTCCAAATGGCACCTAGGCCGATTGCTGAGCCGGCCGCAGATAATATAAAGCCGATTTTTGAGGACCACGAAACAGATTTCATCATAATTAAATTAAAAGGGTAAATTCAAAGTTGTTATTAGTATGGTTATTTTATAAAGCAGACTCAATTGTCAGAGGAGCATAGTAGTTTGATAGAATAGTTTTGCTTTATTCTATATGCTTTTGCTTTTCCTGAATTTTTTAAAGCAGCTGAGGGGCTTTATATCTATTTTGGTTATTTCTATTGGTATAAAAGTTTGAAATTGTAACAAACTGATTAAATAAATGTAAGCTTTTTATGTAAATTTGTTATTTAATGGCGCTTGTTGTTTGATGCTTGAATGTTTTCAGACGACCGCTTTAAAAGAGAGGGATATATCGTGATAAATAAAATAGCCGGAATGTTTAAGATATGAGTGGGGAGTTGAAGGAAAGAGTTTTAGATAAGTATTTTAAAGAATTTGAAATTATAGGCCGCAGTTAAAGTTTTAGAACAAAAATAAAACTAAAATAAAAAACAAACCGCCTGAAAGCTAAGTTTCATGCGGTTTTTGTTTGGTGGGTCCGGTGGGGTTCGAACCCACGACCAAGGGATTATGAGTCCCCTGCTCTAACCCCTGAGCTACAGACCCTTTTAAGTTTTACGCTAAAGACTGTTAGTATAATATAAAAAAATAAATCCGACAATGTTATTTTGTTATTCTATATCAGAAAATAATAAGCCACTTTAGCCGATGAAGGCACAATACAAATAAAAAATAGAATAATAGGGTAGTATCGAAGTGATATGTACCGGGGTATGCAGCGGCATAATTAGAATAATTTATCTGCTTGTTTCCTATAAGTATTGGTATTACTATGGCTGATAACCATATTTTGGAGATCAAGTAAGGAAATTTTATCGTTAGATGACGTTTTTTGTTTTGATCGCAAAGATTTTTAGGCTGAAACTGATTTGGCCGTCAACATTTTTTATTCTTAAGAGGAGTACACACATATGAGCGAAGGCGAGCATATTTCACCAAGTGCCAAGGCTGCAATTCTTTCAGAAGCCCTACCATATATCCGTCGTTTTTCAGGCTGTACCATTGTGATTAAATATGGCGGTAATGCGATGACAGAGGAGCACTTGAAAGAAGGATTTGCAAAAGATGTTACCCTGCTTAAGCTTGTCGGTATCAATCCGGTAATCGTGCACGGAGGCGGGCCGCAGATTAATAATATGTTGCAGCGGGTGGGCAAGGAAGGGGAGTTTGTCCAAGGTATGCGGGTAACTGATCCGGAAACAATGGAGATTGTCGAAATGGTGCTGGGCGGCCATGTGAATAAAGAAATCGTTTCACTTCTGAATAAGCATGGTGCGAAAGCGGTCGGTATCACCGGGCGCGATAATCATTTTATCAAAGCGAAAAAGCTATTTATCAATACGCCGGAACGAAACGGTGTTGATATTGGCCAAGTGGGGATTGTCGAGAGTATTGATACCTCTTTGATCAAGGGAATGGTAGAGCGCGGATATATTCCGGTAGTGGCTCCGATTGGTGTAGGCAGGCAAGGTGAGGCTTTCAATATTAATGCCGACTTAGTTGCCGGAAAATTGGCCGAAGAACTCAATGCTGAAAAATTAGTGATGATGACTAACATTACTGGTGTCATGGATAAAGAAGGTAATCTGCTTACCAATCTGACTCCGAAACGTATTGATGATTTAGTTGCCGATGGTACGCTTTACGGCGGAATGCTGCCGAAAATCAGTTCTGCGATTGAGGCGGCGACCAATGGTGTGAAAGCCGTACATATCATTGATGGGCGGGAGTTGAACGCTTTGTTGCTGGAAATTTTCACCGATAAAGGTGTAGGTTCGATGATTTTAGGGCAAGACGAATAAAACCTGCGGTTAATGATTGGTGATAAGTGAAAATGCCGTCTGAAAATATATTTTCAGACGGCATTTCGATTGGTAGAAAACCATAGGAGTAATTACTAGTTTAAGATTTATCTGCTGTATGGTTTTCTTGTTTGGTATTTTTCACCAGTTGCCCTGCAGCATGTACCGGAAAAATAAGGTTAAGCGGATTGGCTTTGATTTGGGCCCAAACGGTTTTTAGTAATTTGGAAAGGCTGTCGATTTTGGCATCTCGTGAGCGAAGGGCAACCCATAATGCGAGAGTAAAGCTGACCCAGAGATTGACCACCCCGATTAGTAATACCCCCAATAAGCTCCATAAAAAGGCCAAGAAGCCGATATTGCCGCTGACAGCGGCATAGCCGATATTGGCTGAAGAAAAGGCCACATGACGAATATCTAGCGGGAGGCCTAAAATATGGCCTACCCACCCGGTCATGCCCAAAAGCATACCGAAAATAAAGTTACCGGCAAGCGAACCGTATTGGCGGTGGAGGTAATCGGCCAGTTTGGCACGAGGCCGTGACGGAAGCAGCTTGCGCAATAGTGGTTGCACGGTCAATCTGCGGCGTAAGTCAAGATAATTGGCACGGTTATCGAAAAAGCCGGAAATGATACCCGAGCAGAAAAGCCAAATGCCGGCAATACCCGCATAAAGTAGTGTCGGCTGGGTAAAGGGTTGAATCGACTTGATTTGATAAGCTACCGCATTTTCATCAAGAAGTGCAGTGCCTGTTGTTTTAGCAAAAGTAAACGCGATGAGCGCAGCTAAAATGATAGAAATACTGACATTGCCAAATACGGCGATACTTTGCGAGCGGCCTACGTCTATCAATAGGCGGGAAAGTCTTTGTTCGACTGCCCGGCCTTTTTCAGTACGTTCAACTTCTTCGGCAAAGCTTGCCGCAGTCATTGCCGGTTGTTTGGTAGCAACCGTAAAATGCAGCATATGAATCAGCATAAAGCCTAACCCGTAATTCAAGCCGCTCAGAAACGAGGTGGTAAATTCACCGAATCCCATATTGCCGATGTGCATTTTATTTAATGCCATCAGAGCGATTAAAACACCGCCGCCTGCCGCCGATCGCAGCATCCGCCAATATTCGCTACGGTTGCGCGTAATATAGTTTTCTCCGCGCCCGCTGGTATTTTCGGTAATACTTTTTGCCAGCATTTTGATGCTACGGCGGCGCAAGAGAGAGGTACTGTGCTGCTCTACGGCTGCAATGGTAAGGTTGTCGAGCAGCTGCAGGCTCAAGCGCATACGCTTACTATCATCCGTTTGGGTTTGAATGCCGAGCAGTAGATTGAGGCGGTCAAGTGTTTGGGACAGACGCTCAAGCAGGTGGGCGACTTTCACGGAAGACCCGGCACCCGCTCCAGCGCCTTTTCGGCGTAGCCGGGCAACGGTATCACGGCTTTGCTGAAGCATAACTTCGATATGTGCGGTATCGTAAGGCGTGTCGTTATGTTGGTAGTGGTCTATCAAATCGTTGACTTCGTGTTGAAGTGCCAAAAATGCAGAGTTAACTTCCAACAGCTTAGGTTCTAAGCGGATCAGATCGGGTTCCAATGCTTCGGCAGCTATCCAAATGGAGAGCATTTCCAAAGCATGCAACCGTGACTGGGTGATTTGGCGCCGGCTGGATTCGATTAGTGAGGGGGCGGCTTTTTCATGAACGAGCGTGTAAAGATTAAGCCATTGGCGCAAGCCGGTATTTTGTAACCATTGATCGTCGCCGGAACGGAAAAGGTATAGAAAAACGTCTTTGAGGTTTTTCAAGTCTTTAAATGAAGGGGAGAAGCGTTCGTAAAGTCGCATCGCCATTTCGCGCCCGAAACCGTTGCGAGAAAAAATACCCAAGCCGACTAAGGCCGGATAAACGTGGATACTTGACAGCCATTGGTGCAACCGTTCGCTGAAGCATGTGCCGATTTCGTGATTATTTTGCAGAATTTCTAACAGTATGTCGAAACGCTCATTGGCCTGTGTAGGCTTCCCGCGGCGTAGAAAACTGATTATATGTTTCAAGGTGTCGGCAAACTCGGGTTGTGCGAGAGAATCGACCAATAAGTTTTTCAGGTGGGCGGATGCGTTTTTTTTCATTGGCAGGTTAACAAGTTAAAAACTATTGATGTGATATTGGGGTGGCGGTAATGATTTACAACCCTAAGGGCTGCTGTTATATCGTATCTGAGGGTTTTATTGTTATATAAACGTATTTATTCAGTGCACTTTAGATAATATAAAAGATAATATAAAGTATGTTGATAAATATTTTGTTACTAAGTTTTTTGTATATTATTATTTAGATTGCTGTATTTTTATAGCCAAATGCCGTCTGAAACAACAGTTTTAGTTTTCAGACGGCATTTGGCTATGATTTTCATCATGATAACTTGCATATTTAAAGTAAGTGTTCATAATAACAAGTTAATTTTTTACAAGCTGTTTTTTTTAAACCATTGGGATATTTTGATATGGCCGGTTGCTGTAGAAAAAAAACGGCGGGGAATAGGGCCGGAAGGAATTGCTTGACTTCCGGTTATGTTGTGTAAGGGAGCAGGCGTGTTTCGCAGTATCAATGTAGTGAGTGGTGAGGTTTTGTTTGAGCGTGAGCCGCAAACGTGGCAGGCGTTTTTCAAGCAGTTTCACCATTTGCGTGTAAAGCAGCAAGAGTATGCAAGTTTATCCGTGCCGCCGCGTACTGCTTTGTTGTCGAAGTTGGCTGACAAACTGAGTTGCCACCGAGAGCGTTTGGCGGAAATGATTTGTGAAGAAGTTGGCCGCTGTTTGCGCGAATGTTTGGCAGAGTTGGACAAATCTATTGAGCTGATCCGCTATTACGTTCGTTTGGCTCCCGAACTTTTGGCACATAAAACCATTGCTACTCAGGCCAGTTTGAGCCAGGTGCGGTTCGAACCTTTGGGTGTGGTATTGGCAGTCATGCCTTGGAATTACCCGGTGTGGCAGGTATTGCGCTTTGCCGTTCCCGCTTTATGTGCCGGTAATGCTTGTGTAGTCAAACCTGCGCCGAGTGTGGCGGGCGTAACCGCTGCTTTATTTGAACTGGTAGGCGATGATTTGCCTTTTCAGGCGGCATGGCTTACCGACAACGATACTTTAAAAGCCATAGAAGTTTGTGATGCATTGGCATTTACAGGGTCAACCGAAACAGGCAGGTATTTGGCTGCCCATGCAGGCTGGCACCTGAAAAAAACCGTTTTGGAACTCGGCGGTAGCAACGCTTTTATTGTGATGCCGGATGCGGATTTGGAACAGGCAGCCAAAGATGCTTGTTATTCGCGTTTTAGAGATGCCGGGCAATCATGCAATGCCGCCAAGCGCATTATTGTGACGGAGGCGGTGGCGGAAGACTTTATTACCTTATTTTTGTCTGAGTGCGCAAAGCTGAAAATCGGGAATCCTAAACATCATGAAACCAGTTTGGCACCTTTGCACCGTCAAGATTTACGTGAGCGTGTACATACCCAGGTGGAGGATGCTGTTAAAAATGGCGCGGAACTGTTATGCGGCGGTTATATCGAAAGCGGGCCGGGGTGGTTTTATCCGGCTACCGTATTGGATAAGGTAACGCCTGAGGCCAGAGTGTACCGTGAAGAGGTGTTCGGGCCGGTAGCCGTTTTGTTGAGGGCGACGGATCCCGAACATGCGGTAGAGCTGGCCAATGATAATCCGTTTGGGCTGGGAGCAAGTATTTATTCGGCGGATGAAGCCGCGGCTTGGCGTTATGCGGAAAAATTGCAAACCGGCGCGGTTTATATCAATCGCCACACCAGTAGCGACTTAAGGCTGCCTTTCGGCGGGGTAAAGGCGTCGGGTTATGGGCGGGAACTTTCCGAGTTCGGGTTGTATGAATTTGTAAATGTAAAATCTTATTGGCAGAAATAGTATGGTAAAAATATTGGGGCGGGTCGGGCTGTTGGCAGTGTTGGTTTCAGGCTCATTGATTGCGCGTGCGGAGAATGTTTCCAAAGTATATTTTAATCCGCAAGGGCAGGTAACTGAGAATATGTCGGCAGTTGCTTATGTACGCAAGTATTCGGTGAATAACGGTCTGGCCGATGCACAGGACTTCTATTATCCGTCATTGAAAAAATATTCCGATCCGTATCAGGTTAGCGCCAGACAGATTAATAATTTCGTTCCCGTATTGAATAACGGTGTGCTTACTTTGTGGCACTTTAACGGCCAGAAAAAAATGGTGGGAAGTTACCGTAACGGAAAACCCAACGGACGTTGGAGCAACTGGTATGCCAATGGAAAGTTGTTGGCAGTTATGCCCTATGCAGACGGTAAAAGCGAAGGTGTCGGTTCCCGTTATTACCGTAACGGCAATAAAGAAAGTGAGATCACTTTTAAAAATGACCGTGCCAACGGTTTGTGGCGGCAATGGTATCCGGACGGCAGTATGAAAGCCGAAATGAATGTGGTAAACGACAAACCCGTTACCATCGTTACCTGGAACGAAGACGGTAAGTTAACTTCAGAGTTGGCAGTAGAAGACGGCAGACGCAGCGGCATTGTTTTAGACTGGTATGCTGACGGCGCAAAAAAATCGGAGTCTGTTTACCAAAACGGTGCCTTGGTCAAACGTACTGTTTGGGATGAGGACGGTTATATTGTCAGCGAAGAGTAATAAAAAATTTGAGTCTACAGTATTAAAGGCAACTGCTTAGATTATTTTTATTTTCAGACGGCCCGGATACTTATCCGTAAAATATAATTACTGGCTTTAGCGCCATGATACCGACGATTCATGAATATTCTTGAAATTCAAAACCTGAATGCTTTCTTTCCCGGCAAGCAAGTTTTACATGAAATTAATCTAAACGTGCGCTGCGGTAGAAAATTGGCGATTGTTGGTGAGAGTGGCAGCGGCAAAACTGTATTGGCACAAGCCATCATGCAATTGAATCCAGCCGTATCTTTTCAAGGCCGTCTGAATTTCAAGGGAGAAAATCTGCTGGATAAAAGTCCGCGCCAACTGCAAAAGTTACGGGGGCGGGAAATCGGTATGGTATTCCAAGAGCCGATGACGGCACTAAATCCCATTATGCGCATCGGTAACCAAATTGCCGAGGTACTGACACTACATCTGGGATTGCCGAAAAGGGAGGCATGGCATCGTGCGGTAGAACTGTTGGCGGAAACCGGCATTCATAACCCCGAACAAAAAGCTTTTGCTTATCCGTTCGAACTTTCGGGCGGCCAAAGGCAACGCGCTATGATTGCTATGGCAGTAGCCGCCGAGCCGAAGCTTTTGATAGCCGACGAACCGACTACCGCATTGGATGTTGCCGTTCAGGCGCAGATTTTAGATCTGCTTTCCCGCCTGCAGCGTACCCATGACATGACATTAATTTATATCAGTCATGATTTAAATTTGGTACGTCGTTTTGCCGATGATATTGCAGTGATGAGGCGGGGTAGAATAGTCGAGCAGGGAAGTGCGGAAAAAGTTATAAATGATCCGCAACACGAATATACAAAAATGCTGTTGGGTATCGGGATGCCGCGTAAAACCAATCCGTTGCCGAAAGATGCCGGAACTGTATTGGTTGCAAAGGATATCAGTGTATCGGTAACCCAGAGGGCAGGTTGGTTTACCAAACAGAAGCATACTTTGCTCGCACCTTTGTCGTTTGAATTGAAAGAAGGAGAAACATTGGGCATTATCGGCGAGAGCGGTAGCGGAAAAACCACGCTTGCCAAAGCAGTGATGCAGCTGATGCCTTATGAAGGAGTTGTGTCGGTTAATGGTGAAAAATGGCAGCCTAAGCTGCGCCAAAATATACAAATGGTGTTTCAAGACCCATTCGGCGCGTTTAACCCCCGTATGAACGTATTTGATATCGTATCGGAACCTTTACGTGCCCAAAATACGGTTGCCGGAAAAGCCGAAATGCACCGGAGAGTATGCGAAGTATTGCAACAGGTTGGTTTGGATAGCGATATTCTAAACCGTTATCCGCATGCGTTTTCGGGTGGCCAGCGGCAAAGGCTGGCTATTGCGCGTGCGTTGGCGGTACGCCCAAAAGTGTTGGTATTGGATGAGCCGACAAGCGCACTTGATGTACAGTGGCAACAGCAGATTTTGGAATTACTGGGCGAACTGCAGGCTAGGTACGGTTTAAGCCTGATACTGATCAGCCATGATTTGGCTGTTATCCGCTCATTGTCACATCGCGTGTTGGTGTTGAAAGATGGGTGTGTCGTGGAGCAGGGTAATGCCGATAGGATATTTGCCAAACCTGATGCGGATTATACGAAAAAACTATTAACTTATGCGGCCTCTTGAAATTTTGCGGCTAAAGCCCTATTCTAGAAAACGAGTAAACACAAATTCGAATGAGCACTCATTCATCACATAAGGAAAATATTATGAGCGATTTAATCGTGCACGCTACCGATGCAAGCTTTGAACAAGATGTACTGAAATCAGACGTTCCCGTATTACTTGATTTCTGGGCACCTTGGTGCGGCCCTTGTAAAATGATTGCTCCGATTTTGGATGAAGTGGCTGCGGAATTTCAAGGCAAATTGAAAGTCGTTAAAATCAATATTGACGAAAACGAGCAAACTCCGGCGCAATTCGGTGTACGCGGTATTCCAACTTTGATGGTATTTAAAGACGGTAAAAATGTCGCTACCAAAGTAGGTGCTTTAGCAAAAGGTCAATTGGTCGCTTTCGTTAACGCCTCTATCTAACAGGATTTAATTGATCTTCAAAAGGCCGTCTGAAAATTTCAGACGGCCTTTTATATTTTAAGCAGATTATGTGCCGATTATTTATATTTCGGCTTAAATATTAGCAAGGCAAGTATTCTCATCGTCAATTAAAAGGCGTAATATTTAAAGTTAATATTTTTGTGTTATTTTCGTTTCAATTGCAATGACAGAAAGGTGTAGTCCATCATGTTCGAACATATCCAAGCCGCCCCTGCCGATCCGATTTTAGGTCTGGGAGAAGCATTCAAATCCGACAGCCGTGAAGGTAAAGTTAACCTTGGGATTGGCGTATATAAAGATGCCGAAGGACAAACACCGATTGTGAAGGCTGTAAAAGAAGCCGAGAAGCGCTTACTGGATGCCGAAAATACCAAAAATTATCTCACGATTGATGGTGTGGCTGCTTTCAACGCGGAAACCCAAAAACTGTTGTTTGGCGAAAATAGTGAAATTTTAGCGGCCAAGCGTGCCAAAACTGCCCAAAGCTTGGGTGGTACCGGGGCATTGCGTGTAGCTGCGGAATTTATCAAGCGTCAAACGAGTGCGAAAAACGTATGGATCAGCTCGCCGACATGGCCGAATCATAATGCTATTTTTAGTGCAGTAGGTATTAATATATGCGATTACCGTTATTATGATAAGAACACGCACGCCCTTGATTGGGACGGCATGATTGAGGATTTATCGAAAGCACAGGCAGGAGATGTGGTTTTATTGCACGGTTGCTGCCATAATCCGACAGGTATCGATCCTACACCCGAACAGTGGGCTGAATTAGCAAAAATGTCGGCTGAAAAAGGTTGGTTGCCGTTATTTGATTTTGCTTACCAAGGCTTTGCCAACGGTTTGGAAGAGGATGCGGCAGGCTTGCGTGCTTTTGCCGAAAACAATAAAGAATTGTTGGTTGCCAGCTCTTATTCGAAAAATTTTGGTTTGTATAATGAACGAGTAGGCGCCTTTACTTTGGTTGCGGCTGATGAGGAAACTGCCGCCCGTGCATTTAGCCAAGTTAAAACGATTATTCGCACTTTGTATTCCAACCCCGCTTCACATGGCGGAAGTGCTGTGGCTTTGGTGTTACAAGATGAAGCATTGAAAACGCAGTGGGTAGCCGAATTAGACGAAATGCGCAGCCGTATCAAAGAAATGCGCCAAAAATTTGTTGATTTGTTAAAAGAATACGGTGCCGAACAGGATTTCAGTTTTATTGTAAACCAAAACGGTATGTTCTCATTCAGCGGTTTGACACCCGAGCAGGTTGACCGTTTGAAAGATGAGTTTGCCATTTATGCCGTGCGTTCCGGTCGTATTAATGTGGCGGGGATTACTGAAAGCAATATCCGCTATTTGTGCGAAAGTATCGTTAAGGTACTGTAAAATCGATATCGAAAAAGCCGTCTGAAAATTCAGACGGCTTTTTTTATGGGGTAGAAATATGTGACATATTAAAAAGCCCGCTTGGAGCGGGCTTTGAATAAATAAATTATTTGGCAAAGTATTTGCTGTAAATTTGATCATATTCGCCGGTAGAGCGCACACGTTCTAAAGCATCATTGAGCATATTCAGCGTTGCTGTATCACCTTTACGTACGGCGATACCGTAGTTTTCAATATCGAAGTCAGGGACCGCCACCATGCTGAAACCTTTGTCGCTGTTATTTTTTACATAGTTGGCAACTACTGCGCTGTCGCTAATGACTGCATCTAGACCACCACTTTCCAAATCTTTGATTAAGAGTGGTAAGTTTTCAAAGCGGGCGATTTTTGGGCTTTCGTTACCTAAGATTTTTGATGCGGCAAAGTCACCGGTATTACCGGTTACCACGCCTACTTTGTTGGCTTTTTTCAGATCCTCGACCGATTTGATTTCTTTGCCTTTGGGTACCAGAATTACTTGGGTAATTTCAAAGTAAGGTTTAGTGAAATCCATGGTTTGTTTGCGGTCATCCGTGATGGTGATGGCAGAGGTCAAAAAGTCTACATCGCCGTTACCCAAAGCAGGAAAGAGACTGTCCCACGGCTGGTGTTTGAATTCTACTTTGAAGTTACCGGCTTTTGCCATGGCATTAACCAAATCAACATCGAAACCTTCTACTTGGTTAGTGGTGTTCAGTGATTCGAACGGTGCGAATTCGGCGTTCATTGCCACACGGTATACTTTCTCCGAAGAAGCAGGTTGCGCAGGAGATGCTGCTTTTTCGGTATTAGAACCGCCGCAGGCGGCAAGGGCGAATACTGAGCAGGCTAGGGCGGCGGTCAGCCATTTTTTCATATTCATTGATTAGGTTCCTCTGGTGAATTCAACTGTTAAATTTTATCAGGATTTTACATATTTGGTGTGATTATTTCAGACGGCATAGACCTAATGATAATTGTAAAAGCCATTAAAAATATTATGCCGTATTTTTATCAGCGTTCTCGTTCGCGAAAAAAGGCATAGGTGACATCGTGAAATAAGTCTACGTGCGGGCTGTCTTCGTAATTGAGTTCCGCCAGCGCATCTTCGAAAGCTAGTTGGACAGATTCAATCACATCTTGTGCAATATCAGCAGGCAGGGCGCGAACCATTCCCTTAAATGCTGTAGACAATACATGATTCTGCATGCGCAGAACATCACAGGTTTCTTCAAGATAATTGAGGCGTTGTTCGATGCTGTTCATGCGATATCCTTATAAATAATCTGTTAGAATATGCGCATTATAACTGAACAGCACGGCTTTAAAACGAAAGCATAGAGTATGGATACCCGAAAAAATTCAGAATTGGTTTTTACTCTTGAGGAACCTGTGCGCCGGAATGAACCGGTACAGGAGGACTTCGACTGGGAAAAAGGCTTGGAAAAATTGCGCGAGCGCCGCTCTTCAGAGCGAGTTCCCTCTGTTGCGGATAATCCGGTTCGTATTGCCCGCCCTGCGGTGTCTTCTGAACCGGTTTGGGTTGAAGCTCAACGTGCGATACCGCCAACGGCAAGGGCTTCACACCAAGAGATTGATGCCCGTATAAAACAGCAGGCCTTGCAGGAGTATTTGCGCCAATGGCAGCAGGAACATAACGATGCATTGCCTAAAGACCAAGCTGAAACGGATGCTACCGTATTGCTTCAGGAGGATTGGTTAGCTGCCCAATCCTCATTGCAAGTTGCCGCAGATGACAGCCAAATCAGTGAACAACGTACGGTTTGGTTGAAACCGAAACGCAAGCAGTCAACAGAATATGCAGTTGATACGGTAGATCAGGAAACAAACGATCAGCAGGATGAAGATATTGATTTGCCTGCGCAGTCCGGCATGCCTGTAACGGTACAAGTATTAGCTCCCCAGATTGCACCTAATCAACGCGTGATGTGCCTATCTGAACAAGAATTGTTCGAACGGTTGGTTAAACGACTGCGCCCGCACCTGACGGATGCGGTATCCGGTATGGTACGTGTGGCCGTACAAAAGCAAACCGCAGCAATAACTTATCAGTTACAGCAGATGTTAAACGAACAAACTCCCGGAGTCGTGGATGAGGTTTTGGAATACAATTTGAAGGCAGTAATGTCTGAAATCAAATATGATTTGAAATTCAAACGTTAAGCCGTTTGAAATGGCAAATTTGAAATGATGGGCACCTCCGCTTGCTTTAAAAAGTATCAGGAGGTGTCTTTTTGTCGGATGAAATGATTGGTATGAAAAAAAATTGGATTGTTATTGTATCGTTAGCCGTGGCTGTTTCTGCTTATCTGTATTGGCAGAAAACACCGAAAGATACTGCCTCTTTACCTCAAGGTGGATATACTCAGCAGAATACTGTTGAAGGGAACAGTGTTGACGGTAGCGACATTATCCAAAAAGCTTTTCGAAATCAGCAAAGCGGAATCCAAGTGCGCGGTGAAGGCACGGTTGCGAAAACCTTACCGGATGATAATAAGGGTTCGCGCCATCAACGTTTTATTTTAAAACTGACCGGAAATCATACTGTATTGGTCGCGCATAATATTGACTTGGCGCCTAAAATCAAGGGATTGAAAAAAGGCGATAAAGTCGAGTTTTACGGTGTATATGAGTGGTCGGATAAAGGCGGTGTGATACATTGGACACATCACGATCCGCAAGGCCGACATATCGGTGGTTGGTTGAAACATCAAGGACAGATATTTGAATAAATCACTCTACAATAATCCCCCTAAAAGATGGTTTTTAAATACATATGCCGTCTGAATTTTTCAGACGGTATATGTATTTGTTTCAAAGAAACCTGTTGTTTTCACTTTTGATAGGTGAATCCTATTCGATTAGGCAGAAGAAATGAGAATTGTCGAAATTGTTTAAGGACGTTGAGCGGTATATCGCCAGCAACCTAAATCTAAATTTTGTTCGAATAAATTCAACTGACCTACCGCTACCCTTACCAGACGGAGGCAAGGATAACCGGCTTTGGCCGTCATGCGGCGTACTTGACGGTTTTTTCCTTCTGAGATGGTAATTTCCAGCCAAAAATCAGGTACGGTTTTACGTTCGCGAATAGGCGGGTTACGCGGCCATAGCTTATCGATTTCTTCTGTTTCTAATAATCGGATACGTGCCGGGCGGGTATTAAAATCGCCTAAATCCATGGGCTTTTGCAATAAGGCGAGTTTAATTGGATCTGGTGCCCCCTCTAATTGTGCCCAGTAGGTTTTTTCTTTACCAAATTTCGGTTCGGCAATCCGGGCTTGGAGCCGGCCATTATTGGTTAGCAATAGCAAGCCTTCACTGTCGGTATCCAAGCGGCCGGCGGGATAAAAGCCGGGAACATTGATAAAGTCTTTCAAAGAGGCATGTTTTTCATGGGGTGAAAATTGGCAAATAACCCCATATGGTTTATTAAAAATAATTAAATCATTCATTTAGTTTGTCATTAAATTATATGTAAGCTTTATTCTACCTCGAAACGTATTTAAGCCCCTAGCGCAAAGGCTCAAAATAAAGCATAATCGGAAGTCAATCGGCAGTTTTCATACTGCCCGTTCCACCCAAGAAGAAATGAAACAATTAGAGACAGGAGACACCATGAGTCACATTAAAGTACCTACAGAAGGTCAGAAAATCATTCTGGGTCAAGCTATCCCCAACAACCCGATTATCCCTTTTATCGAGGGTGACGGTATCGGTGTAGATATCACGCCGGTAATGAAAGACGTTATTGATGAGGCAGTTGCCAAAGCTTATGGTGGCGAGAAGAAAATCCATTGGATGGAAGTTTATGCGGGCGAAAAAGCTACCCGCGTATACGGCGACAACGTATGGCTGCCTGAGGAAACCCTGCAAGCCCTGAAAGATTATTCGGTATCGATCAAAGGCCCGATGACAACCCCAGTAGGCGGCGGTATCCGTTCGTTAAACGTTGCTTTGCGCCAAGAGCTGGATCTTTACCAATGCGTCCGCCCCGTGCGCTATTTCAACGGCGTTCCTTCTCCGCTGAAAGATCCGAGTAAAACAGATATGGTGATTTTCCGTGAAAATACCGAAGATATTTATGCCGGTATCGAGTGGGAGGCTGAAAGCGAAGCGGCTAAAAAAGTGATCGCTTTCTTGCAAAACGAAATGGGCGTGAAGAAAATCCGTTTCCCGGAAACTTCGGGCATCGGTATCAAACCCGTATCTAAAGAAGGAACCAGCCGCTTGGTACGTGCCGCTATCCAATACGCTATCGACAATGATCGCGATAGCGTAACGTTGGTACACAAAGGCAACATCATGAAGTTTACCGAAGGTGGTTTCCGTGATTGGGGCTATGAAGTGGCGCAAAAAGAATTTGGTGCGGAGTTGATTGACGGCGGTCCATGGTGCAAATTCAAAAACCCGAAAACCGGTAAAGAAATTATCGTTAAAGATGCGATTGCGGATGCTTTCTTGCAACAAATCGTATTGCGCCCGGCAGAATATGACGTTATTGCTACTTTGAATTTGAACGGCGACTATATTTCGGATGCTTTGGCTGCTCAAGTAGGCGGTATCGGTATCGCCCCGGGTGCTAATATTTCCGATAATTATGCGGTATTTGAGGCAACTCATGGTACCGCGCCGAAATATGCCGGCCAAGATAAAGTAAATCCCGGCTCTTTGATTTTGTCTGCGGAAATGATGTTGCGCCATTTGGGTTGGAAAGAAGCGGCCGATTTGGTTATCGAATCTATGGAAAAAGCTATCGGCGACAAGCAAGTAACTTATGACTTTGCCCGTCTGATGGATGGGGCCAATGAGGTTTCTTGCTCCGCATTTGGTAAAGCAATGATTGAGCGTATGTAATTTACCAGCCGATTAAATCTTGATGAATGCCGTCTGAGATTTTCAGACGGCATTTTTATACGTTGGAAAGCTCATTTTTGAGAAATATGAACTTTAATACCAAACCGGAGAGTTTTAGGTTTTCTTAGCCTTTTCTAATCGCAAAAGTATTTTAAACGGATGGGTTTGCTTGATTTTTACCCAACTGAGGTATTCCTTAGCAGTGAGTATTTTGATAGGGAATATAATGAATTGCGTATTGCAAAGATATCAGATTGGCATTTGGTTTGTAGGTTAAATTAGCAGTATTTGTTACAACGGTGTTTGCATCTCATTTATTGTTTCTATCTTGGTAAAACGGTACTGATTATTTTGTGTCCGACAGCTTGTATCGCATATTTATTCACCAGTACAATATCATTTTGAAAAATTAACCCTCATTGAAGGAATTTATTATGTCTGCCTTTCCCATTGCTCGTGCCGGTGAGTCAACGCTTGAGATTCAAGGAAAAATGGCTAACCGGCATGGTTTGATTGCCGGCGCGACCGGTACCGGTAAAACGGTTACCTTGCGCCGTATGGCCGAAGCGTTCAGTTTGTCTGGCGTGCCAGTGTTTTTGGTTGATGTAAAGGGCGACTTGTCGGGTATTTCTAATGCAGGCAGCAATAGCGGTAAAGTCGGAGAGCGTGTGGCAGAGTTTGGTTTAGGGGAGCAATGGCTGCAAGGTTTCCCTGTGCGCTTTTGGGATGTATTCGGCGAAACCGGTATCCCGCTGCGTGTTACTATTTCTGAAATGGGGCCGATGCTTCTGGCGCGTTTGATGAATTTGAATGACACCCAAGAAGGCTTGTTGAATTTGGTTTTTAGGGTGGCAGATGACAATGGTTGGCACTTAATTGATTTAAAAGATTTGCGTGGCCTGCTGAAGCATGTATCAGATAATGCGGCACAATACCGAAGCCAATACGGTAATGTATCCCCTGCGAGTGTAGGAGCCATTCAGCGTCAGCTTCTGACTTTGGAAAATGAAGGAGCTGCAAATCTCTTCGGTGAGCCGGCATTGAATTTAGAAGATTGGATGCAAACCGAGGGAAGCCAAGGTGTGATTAATATCCTTAATTCTGAAAAATTGATGCGCAGTCCGAGGATGTATAGCGCATTCTTATTGTGGATGTTGGCTGAATTATTCGAAACCTTGCCCGAAGTCGGTGATTTGGCACAGCCTAAGTTTGTTATGTTTTTTGATGAAGCCCATTTGCTCTTTGACAATGCTCCTGCCGCTTTGGTAGAGCAAATTGAACAAGTGGTTCGTTTGATTCGTTCAAAAGGCGTCGGTGTATATTTCGTTACCCAAAACCCGCTTGACTTACCTGATACGATTTTGGGTCAGTTGGGTAACCGTGTACAGCATGCTTTGCGCGCATTCACTCCGCGTGATCAGAAAGCAGTAAAGGCAGCTGCAGAAACTTTCCGTACCAACCCCAATGTGAATGTGGTAGAGGCAATTGCAGAGCTTGGCGTAGGGGAGGCTTTGGTCTCATTCTTAGATGAAAAGGGTATGCCTATGCCGGTTGAGCGTGCGTTGGTATTGCCTCCGCAGTCGAGTTTGACCCCGCTAACTGTTACCGAACGCGACAGTAAATGTGAAAGCGATATTCTGTATAGGCATTATAAAGATATGGTTGATAATTATTCTGCCTATGAGGCATTGGCAGAGTTGGAAGCCAAGCAAAATGAAGCGGTTATTGCGGAAAGTACTGCGAAAGAGCAGTCTGCTGTACAGAAAGCTGATGAAGCCGAACCACAAAAAAACGGTGTTGTAGGAGGGCTTTTAGGCGGTTTGTTTGGTAGTCGCAAAAAAGCCAATCAAGGTATCGCTTATGATTTGGCGGATTCGGTTGGTAACCAGATTAACAAACAGGTTACCCGTGCAATTTCACGAAGTGTGATGGGTGTAATTAAGAATATGTTGAAATAAAACGGAATGCCGTCTGAAACTTTCAGACGGCATTTTCAATCTGTAAAAAAAGATAATGAACAGGTATTCAGAATAAGGAAGCTTGTGTGGCAAGAAGGCGTTTGCTCAATTGATATAGTATCGCTTTTCCCCATGATGTTTTAGATAAGTATTTTGTAAGAATTAAGAAATGTATGAGAACACCCAAAATAGTATTTTTTGATATTGATGATACCCTATATCGCAAACAAACCGATACGTTGAGGCCGTCTGTAGCGCAGGCTATAGAGGCTTTGAAAGAGCGTGGTATTATCACGGCAATCGCTACGGGGCGGACGTTAGCTGCTCTTCCGAATAAAATTCGCCGATTAATTGAAGATGCTGGCATTGATTTATTGGTAACCATCAACGGGCAATATATCAGTTACCGCGGCGAGGTGTTGGATAAGCAGCCGTTGGGCATTGATAATATAAGGGGCATATGCGCTTTTTTAAAAAGCCATCATATTCCCTATGCTTTTGTATCGGAAAAAACCATCGCGGTATCAGAGGAAATTCCTTCGGTTTCGGAAGCACTATCGGTGATATTGCCAAATCATCCTATAGATGCCGACTATTTTATGAAACACGAGGTTTATCAGATGTTGGCCTTTTACGGGGTGGAGCAAGATGCTTTGGTAGAGTCCGCTATTGCTGAACACGGTTTTAAAAGTATACGTTGGCACAAGCAATCTGTTGATATGTTGGATGCAGAGGGCTCGAAAGCGCGCGGAATTGCTTTGGCGATTGCTAAACTGGGTATTGCCATGCAAGATGTTATGGCTTTCGGAGACGGCCTGAATGACATTGAAATGATTGAAACAGTGGGTTTGGGTGTGGCAATGGGCAATGCCGTTCCTGAATTAAAAGCAATAGCCGATTATGTTTGCCCGAGTGTAGAGGAAGATGGGGTATTGGTTGGCTTGCAGCGCTTAGGTGTGATTGCGGATTAATATTATAAGAAAGATAATTTAATTGCAGTTTATTACTATATGTAAAATATGCTGTCGTACAAGAAGCATTGAATGCTTATAACATTTGTTTTTAATGCCGTCTGAATTTTTCAGACGGCATTTTACCTTTTGTGAGCTCAATCATATTTAATGGTTTTAAATATTCAAGCCGCTTGTTGAGTAATAAATATGGGGCTGTATTAGATTGGCAGTTATGTTACCCTTTAAAAATGAAGATAACATACTGTAAACTATCTAAAAAAGTACAAAAAAAGTTGCTTGAATTTTTTGTACTTGAGGTAACCGCCCGTTCTGCTGCCAATTTATTGGATATTAACCCCAATTCAGCAGCTCTGTTTTACCGTAAAATTCGCCAAGTCATTGCCTATCATTTAGAGCTTCAAGCTGATGAAATCTTTGATGGTTCAATCGAGCTTGATGAGAGTTATTTTGGTGGACAACGAAAAGGCAAACGCGGTCGCGGAGCGGCTGGGAAAGTAGCGGTATTTGGTATTTTGAAACGTCAAGGCAAGGTTTATACTGTTGTCGTTAAAAATACCAAACAAGATACTTTACTACCTGTTATTAAACGAAAAATAATGCCTGATAGCATTGTTTATACGGACTATTACAAAAGCTATGATGTGCTAGATGTGAGTGAATTTACGCATCACAGAATCAATCATTCAGAGCTTTTTGTCGACCGTCAAAACCATATCAACGGTATTGAAAACTTCTGGAATCAGGCAAAGCGCGTTCTACGAAAGTACAATGGAATTGACCGAAAATCTTTCCCTTTATTCTTGAAAGAATGCGAATTTCGTTTTAACTTTGGTACACCAAAAGAGCAACTTAAAATCTTGCGAATTTGGTGTGATATTTAAGGCTAATCTAATACAGCCCCATAAATATTGTATAAACCGATATCTACATTGTATTTTGCCATCGAAAATATAATCCGACCGATGTTGTTGAACTTTTCGGCTTTTGGGCGATATTGAAAGTAGGGGGATTTATTTTGCCGCTAAAGACAACATTTCTTCGGCGTGGTTGCGGGTGGTATCAGTAATCTTTTCCCCCCCGAGCATACGGGCTATTTCTTCTATCCGTTGGCTGTGATTCAAGATATTAATTTCACTAACAGTTTGCTCTCCTTGGTTGTGTTTGTGAACCTGCCAATGGTTTTCACCGCAAGAGGCTACTTGCGGCAGATGGGTAACTGCCAATACTTGATGTTTTTTACCCAATGCACGTAGTGAGCGGCCGACCATCTCGGCCACCCCTCCACCGATACCGGTATCGACTTCATCAAAAATCAATGTAGGAACTTGAGTGTACTGGCTGGTTACAACTTGTAGCGCCAAACTGATACGGGCAAGCTCGCCGCCTGAGGCGACTTTGCTGAGCGGGCGTAAAGGACTCCCCTTATTGGCGGCAACTTGATATTGGATATGTTCCAATCCGTTGGGGCCGGGTACGGAAGGCACTAGCTCTATATGGAATTGGGCTCCTTTCATTGCCAAGTGCTGCATATGGTTTGCTGTTTCTGTAGCAAGTTTGACAGCTGCCGGGCGGCGTAACTCAGAAAGTTTGTGTGCAGCTTGCATATAGCGGTTTTCTGCGACTTCGGCCGCTGCTGTTAAGGCTGTAATATCAGCAGCGGCATGTAGTGTTTGTAGGGCAGATTCTATTTCGGCTTGTTTTGCTGGCAGTTCTTCTGGTTCGACCCGGTATTTGCGTGCCATACTCATCAGGTCGGCCATACGCTGTTCTTGTGCAGCCAGTTCTTGAGGATTGATTTCTACATCTGCCGCTACATCACGCATATTGGCGCTGATTTCACCTAATTCGGCTTCTATGCTAGCCAGCATGTTTAGGCTTTCTGCAAAACGGGGTTCGATGTTTTGTAAGGGGGATAGTATTTTTTGGCATTGGTATACCAGTTTTTGCAGGCCGTTTTCACCGTCGATATATTCGCTTGCTTGTTCTGCCGTATGCAGCAGATCGGCGGCGTGAGCTAGGTTATTGTGACTTTGGCTGAGGCTTTCCCATTCGCCGTTTTGCAGGTTAAGCTGGCTGAGTTCATTGAGTTGCCATTCCAAGCGGTCTTGTTCAATGGCAATGTTTTCGGCATGGTTCTTAGCTTCGTTGAGGTTTTTTTGGGCGGTAATCCAGCTTTGATAATGCTGTTTGACTGCTTCCGCTTGATGTTGTACACCTGCGAATGCGTCTAAAAGTGCACGCTGTGCCGATTCTTGATTTAGCGAGTGATGGGCATTTTGGCCGTGTATGTCGATCAGTTGTTCGCCGATTTGCTTTAGTTGGGTTAAAGTTGCTGCGTGGTTGTTGATAAAGCTTCTGCTTTTACCTTTGGCATCGATAATCCGGCGGATGCTTAATTCCTCACTGCCTTCTTCCAGCAGGCCTTGTTCGCGCAGTTGGGCTTGCAGACCAGGTAATTTGCTCAGGTCGAAAAGGGCTGAGAGCTGTGCTTCTTTGGTGCCGTTGCGTACTTGGCTGTAGTCCGCTTTGTCCCCTAAAAGCAGGCCGATTGCATCGAGAGTGATAGATTTGCCTGCGCCTGTTTCTCCGGTTAGTACGGTAAACCCGGTTTGAAAGTTCAGATTAAGCTGTTCGACAATGACAAAGTCTCGTAGGGAAAGTGCCAGCAGCATGGAATAATCCTTTGTAAAGTATGAATATTCGTTTTGGTAGGTTACCGGAAAATTTTTTAGAACAGGTGTCCCAGATACCAATTTGGGAGGATATTGTATTTAGATGTTAATACTTGTTTTCTTTGGTTTAGCAATCCAAAGCTTCATGATATCAGTTTGATATGTTCGTCAGTGGATGTATCTCATGTGCCATGATCCTAATAGTTTTATTTAGAGTCTGATTCAATATTACCAAATTTCGGACTACCGAACTACGATTATATATAAAGTTTTATATAGTTAAAATAAGTTTTTTCTTAATTTTAAACTTTTCCTTAGTTTTGTGCAGTGTTTTTTATCTGGATAAGGCTGTATTGACGAATGTAGCCGGATATTTTTCAAGTAGATAAAAATGAAGATAAGGCCGTCTGAAAATAATTATTTCAGACGGCCTTATTTATAACTGGCAATCAAACAAGTTGTTCTCCCCAGTGCAGCTTCTGGCGGAGGGTTTTGTAGTATTGGTAGTCGGAGGGGTGTAATACGCGCAGGGTATGTCGGTAACGCCGTATATTGATGCGGTCCATACTGTGTATGTCGATAAATGATTGGCCGTCAAAATGGACTCGTGCATCAGCCGCTTTGGTGATCAGGATTTCAATTTCACAGGTATCGGCTACCGCAATGGGGCGGTTGGTCATGGATTGGGGGCAAATCGGAACGAGAGTAAATGCCCTCAGACTGGCTTGCAGGATTGGACCTCCTGCGGCTAGGGCATAGGCGGTGGAGCCTGTGGGGGTGGATATTATTAAGCCGTCAGAACGTTGGGTGTAGACGAATTCACCATTAATAAATACTTCGAATTCAATCATTTGACCCATGCCGCCACGGCTGATTACAACGTCGTTGAGTGCCAAGGAGGTACCCACGTCCTCTCCATCGCGCCATATGGAGGTTTCCAATAAGATTCGTTCTTCAGGCAGATATTTGCCTGTAAGCATGCCGGATAGCTCGTGTATCATGGTTTCGCGCGGTACTTGGGTGAGAAACCCTAAATGGCCTTGGTTTACACCTATCATCGGAACCCTAAACGGAGCCAGTTTTCGGGCAACTGAGAGAAAGGTGCCGTCCCCCCCCAAAACAATTACTAGGTCGCATTTTTTACCTAGTTTGTCTTTTTGCTCGATATGGCAGAACTGCAAATCTTCGTCTGAGATGATACCTTCATCTGCACTGGCTTGATCGATAAAAATATCCAAGCCTTGTTGGTGTAGGAAGGCTATGAGTTCGTGCAATACGTTTTCTATACCCGGGGTTTGCGGGCGGGTAACGAGGCCGATGTGTTTGAATTGGCTGTTCATGCGCAGCTTTTGGTGTCGAATAAATTAATAGGCTGATTATAGCTTTATTTTAAGGCCGCCTGAAAGGGTAGGCCGTATTTTGAGTGAAACGGTATACGGTTTTATTCGTTTTCACGCCATAAATGGGTAAAGTGTTGTTTAGCTTTTAGATATTTGGGTGCAACAACGGCAGCACAGTAACCAGCATGAGGGTTTTTAGCAAAATAATCTTGATGGTATTCTTCTGCCGGGTAAAAAGTTTGGGCTGCCTTTAACTCAGTTACGATAGGCTTGTCGTAATGCTCCTTTATTTCATTTAAAAAGGCTTGGGCTTCGCGCTGTTGTTCTTCATTTAAATAATAGATACCACTGCGGTATTGTGGGCCTATATCGTGGCCTTGCCGATTAAGTTGGGTCGGGTCGTGTATAGTAAATAAAATTTCCAGCAATGTACGGTAACTGATGATTTCAGGATCGAATTCGATTTTAACTGCTTCTGTATATCCGGTTAATCCGGAACATACTTTTTCATAGGTTGGATTTTCAATATGGCCGTTGATATAACCGGAGACGGCAGAACAAATACCTTGAATGCTATTGAAAACAGCTTCGATACACCAAAAACAGCCGCCGCCGAAAATAGCAGTTTGCATATTTGGATAATAATGGTTTTGTATTTGAGTATTCATATTTTCTTTTTCGCGATATTGATTTTATAGCCATGTTGCTATATGGATTATACCGTGAAATTTTCTGATTCTGCATATATGCCATATATTTATGATAATTTAATATCAAGAAGTTAAGCTGGAAGCAGGTGGTATATTCTTTTTATTGGGAAACTATATTTTTATTTTCCTATCTTAGGCATAAGCATTTTTTAATTGGTTAAATTATTGGTGTAAATTGTAATGTTTAATTAACAATGATGGCTTTAAGCTTTATTTTTTATAAAATAGCTCTTGCTTATTCAATAAATATATATCCAGCTATTTTTTTTAATGTAGTCATTTAAAAAAATGTTGTATAATTTTTTTTAAATGAATTAAATTTTATCTGACACAACTAAACAAAAGGAATGAATGTAATGGCAACTTATGCTGAACTCCAAGCCCAAATTAAAAAGCTGCAAGAGCAAGCCGATGCTTTGAAAAAAGCTGAGCGTAAAGCAGTAATTGCAGAAATTAAAGAAAAAATAGCAGCTTACGGTCTAACGGCTGAGCAGCTCGGTTTGGCGCCTTCAAAACGCGCTAAGAGAGAAAGCACCGTTATGTATCAAAAGGGTGATCTGACTTGGTCAGGCTCTAGCCGTGGTCGTAAACCGGCTTGGGTGAGTGAGGTGATTGAAGCAGGTGAGGATATTGAGAAATATCGTGTAAATTAAGATTAAATCTTAATTTTGCAGCAGTTGCTGAAACGTACTCAAGCCGTCTGATTGTTATATCTCAATCGGGCGGCTTGATTATTTATTAGACAAATAGAAATCCTGTTAAGAAAATCAGATTATCTTAAAATCAAAAGCATAAAAAGCATCAAAAGTTATCTATAAAATATGCAAAGTAATATAATTACAGTACTTGTTTAATTGTCCTGAAATACTAAATATTGTGAGTAATGGTTGGTATTTCTGTAATCCTACCATCTGATAAATTCTAAATTATTCTAATATTATCGGTAGTTTCTTTTCTTGTTGAAAAATGCTTGTAAGATATTTGTGCAATCTTCGGAGAGAATACCACCCATTACAGAAGTATGTGTATTTAAACGCCTATCTGAAAATAAATCTATGATGCTGCCGGCGGCTCCGGTTTTGGGTTCGGCGGCTCCATAAATGACTCTGCGTACACGAGCTTGAATTAGTGCACTGGCACACATACTGCACGGCTCCAAGGTAACGTAGACATCACAACCATCTAAGCGGTAGTTTTGTAATATTTTTCCTGCTTCTGCCAATGCCTGTATTTCTGCATGGTGGCTGATATTGTGATGACTAATGCAGTTGTTGTGTGCTGCGGAAATAATTTTTCCTTGATGTACGACGAGGGCGCCCACGGGTATTTCTCCTTTGGCTGCGGCCAGTTGTGCTTGGGCAAGCGCTTCATGCATGAAGGCTTCCATTTCACTTTGTAGAGGGAATATATCCACGGGCGGGTGCAGCTGTAAGGCTTTAAGCAAACTTTGTTTCTCTACTTCGTTTAAGGCTTGGGGGACGGTATCTTTAATCAAGGCGGCCAGTTGCCACAGCGTGCTGCGGGTAACACTGAGCCCGCCTGCCTTGAGTAGTAAAAAGGCTTTGACGGCACCACAGCTCTTGAGTTCTGCTTGAGTGGTAATACCGAAAGTTTTGAGAAGCTGTACGGTTTTGGGGGCAAGAGGCGGAGTACTGAGAGGAGTGGTCATGATGTTTGATGCCGTCTGAATCCAAAATATAACAAACTATAATTTTCAGACGGCATCAAACATGGCTTGCAAGGCTTTTAGCGCTTGGGGTAATTCGTTGATGCCGTCGCTTTGCATCAAATGTCCGCCGTTCGGAATCATGCAAACGCTACTGCCGAGTTGCTCTGCCAAATGCAGGCTGTAGGAAGGCGGAATAATCTGATCATTGTCGCTAATGATACTGTGTATCGGAGCAAGGTTGGCGAGTTCGGAAAATTTAATCGAGGCTTGCCCGATATAGCTGTCTAGTTCAGGCAGCGTAGGTATGGTCTTGGCAAAACCCGCTGTCAGTACCAATCCGCCGAAGCGGTTTCGTGCGTGTGTTGAGAGATAGTGTAAAACGGTGATACAGCCCAAACTGTGGGCGACAAAATAATCTTGTGCGGCAGGTGTGCCGATTTGTTCGGCTAGAGTTTGTTGCCATCGGCTGAAATCGGGGTTATTAGAATCGGGTAGGGCTATCGCGGAAACAGGGATATTTTGCTTGTTTAGTTCGCGTTTCAGCCATGGAAACCAATGGCGGTTGGGGGCGGATTGGTAACCGTGGATAATGAATACGCGGCGTGTCATATTACAGTCCTTTGTATCGATATGTACAAGCATTTGTCTGGATATACCGGATGGTTTATTACTTCATTAATGGGCTGGGAGGCAGGTAATTCGAAGAAGTATCGCATTGTATCGGGTTGCTTTCAACTTCTGGGATGGTGCGTGTCGACAAGTTGTTTCAGCCGTTCGTTGGCAACATGGGTATAGATTTGGGTAGTAGTGATGTCGGCATGCCCCAGCAGGAGTTGCACAACCCGTAAATCAGCTCCGTGATTAACCAGATGCGTGGCGAAGGCATGGCGGAGGCTGTGGGGGCTGATGTCTTCAATGCCAGCTGCTTGCGCGTATTGTTTCACAATCATCCAAGCCAATTGCCGGCTGATGCCGGTACGTTTTTGGCTGATAAATAATTCGTCAATCAATCGTCCTTTAGCCAGTTTGGGGCGGGCTTCGGCGATATAACGGCTTATCCAGTGCGACGCCTCTTCCCCTAAAGGAACAATGCGCTGTTTATCACCTTTACCGATGGTGTTGACCAAGCCACGCTGTAAATTTATTTCGCCTGTTTTGAGTTTGACCGCTTCGCTAACGCGTAGGCCGCTGGCATAGATAAGCTCCAATAATGCTTTGTCGCGCAAACCGTGAGGCGTATCGGTATCGGGAGCCGAAAGCAAGGCATCGATTTGGTTTTCCGTAATCAGTTTGGGTAGGGTCTGTGCCTGCTTGGGAGCCTTAAGATGGCGTGTAGGGTTATCGATGCGCTGTTCGGTTTCGGCCAACCAACCGTAAAGGCGTTTACAGGCGGAGAGGGCGCGGGCTTGCGAGCGCGGGTGTTCGTCGGGATGGTAAACGGCTGCTGCCAAATCGGTGCTTTCGGCATTAATCCAAGTTTGGTTTTGTTCGGAAAGCCGCCGTTCGATTTTGACAAGATCGCGGCGATAACTGTCGAGCGTATTTTGGCTTAAACGTTCTTGCAGCCATAAATGTTCCAGCAGGCGTTCAGTGATGTTATCTGTCATGGTAACAATCAAGTTTCAGACGGCCTTATTACATAATCTATATCAGACCAGTAAGTTTGGGGTTATTTTCTTTCGGCACGGGGCGCGGTTTGCCTTGTTCGTCTACGGCAACATAGGTAAAAACGGCATGGGTAACCAGGCGGCGGTCGTCTTCGAACTCTTCGGCCATCAGAGTTTTTACCCATACTTCGAGCTTGATTTGCAAAGAAGTATTGCCTACCCTGATACAACGCCCGTAGCAGCAAACCACATTGCCGACTTTTACGGGGCGCACGAATGTCATTTCTTGAGCTGCCACGGTAACGATGCGCCCCCGTGCGATTTCAGAAGCCAAAATACCACCGCCGATATCCATTTGCGACATAATCCAACCGCCGAAGATGTCTTGGTTCGGATTGGTATCGGCAGGCATGGCAAGCGTACGCAAGAGCAGTTCGCCGTCAGGTTTGTTTGAGGCTGGGTTGGTATCGGGTGTCATTTCTTTACTTTCGCCTTATTTTCGGAGTTGAGAAACACTCCCTCATGTTCCAATAACCATCTTTTGATATCTAGGGCTTGATCCAAGCCGCTGGAAAATCCGCCCAAGCCGTTTGAGGCGACAACACGATGGCAGGGAACGACCAAAGCCAGCGGATTTTTACCGCAGGCACCGCCTACTGCACGAGGATGGCTGCCGATTTTGCGTGCGATATCTTGATACGTCATGACCGTACCGGCGGGGATTTCGGCAATGGCTTGCCAAACTTTTTGCTGAAATACTGTACCGCTGCGGGAAATGGGATGCCCGAAGTTTTTCAGACGGCCTGAAAAATAGTCGTCTAACTTATGCCGCCATTGTTCGGGCAGCGGGTAAGGTGCATCGGCCGGATGGCCGTGCAAGTGCAGTTCCAGTAGTTCGTTTTGCTCGAACACCAGTGTGATATTGCCGAAAGGGGCTTGATAAAGGCAGGCGTATTTCATGCTTCGCGGCCGTCTGAAAAATAATGGATACGTTGCAGTAAAAGCCTTTTGGCTTGAGGCCATTCCTCAGCTTTCATGCTGTAAAACACGGTATCGCGAATGCTGCCGTCGCGCCGTGTTTGCAAGCCGCGGATGATGCCGTCTTTTTTCGCGCCCAACCGTTCGATGGCTTGTTGGGAGCGACTGTTCAGAATATCCGTACGCCAGCCTACCGTTTCGCAGCCTAATGTTTCGAAAGCATGGTTCAACAATAAGTATTTGCAGGTGCTGTTGATGCGGCTTCGCCAATAGCTGCGGGCGTACCACGTATAACCGATTTCTACACGGCGGGCGGCAGGCACGATGTCGTGGTAACTGGTGCTGCCAATAATCTTACCGTTGGTTTCATCAATCACGGCAAAAGCCATGCGGTTGGGCGTAGCCAAAGCTGTTTCGATATAAGCGGCGGTTTGTTCGGGCTCTGGCACAGAGGTAAAAACCAGCTTCCATAGTTCGCCGTCTGCCGCTGCTTCGCGCAATCCGCTTTCATGCGAAAAGCTGAGCGGCTCCAACCGTACGCGGTTGAAAGAAAGCTCTACTGCCTGTACGAAATCACTCATCTCAATATTTACTTTATGACGCGCTAACAGTATCCAAAACTTCCTGTGCATGGCCGGCTACTTTTACTTTGCGCCATTCATGGGCGATATGGCCTTCCTTGTCTAAAACGAAGGTGCTGCGCTCGATACCCAGCGATTCTTTACCATAGAGTTTTTTCAACTTGATGACGTCAAACAGTTTGCAAACGGTTTCGTCTTTATCACTTAACAGTTCGAACCGAAAACCTTGCTTGACACAGAAGTTTTGATGTGATTTCACACCATCTCGCGAGATACCTACAACGGTGTAACCTAGATCTTTAAATTGTTCCAAACGGGCATTGAAGTCCAATCCTTCAGTGGTGCAGCCGGGGGTACTGTCTTTCGGGTAAAAATAAACAATAAGGGGTAGGTGGTCGGCACTATTGAAATCTTCGCCGCTGCTGGAAGGAAGGGTGAAATGGTAAGTTTGCATGATATTTCCGCTACAAAATGGCAAGGTTCTTAATCTTAAGCGCATAAACCCAGCTAGGCAAATGTTAATTTTTATGTGGTAAACGTGAATTTATTTTATAATCGCGCCCGAAACTCGTATTTCTGTTTGTAAAGGATAATCCAGATGGGTGTTTTAAACAGCTTGCTCGGTATGGTGGTGCTGATTGCCATTGCGGTATTGCTTTCCAGCAACCGTAAAGCCATTAATATCCGTACCGTAGCGGGAGCTTTTTTGATCCAGGTCGCTTTGGGTGCTTTGGTGTTGTATGTGCCTTGGGGACGTGAAGGCTTATTGACCGTTTCCGAAGGCGTGAGTAAAGTCATCGCTTACGGTAATGACGGCGTAGGTTTTTTATTCGGTGGCCTGGTTTCGGATAAAATGTTCGAAGTGTTCGGCGGCGGCGGCTTCGTTTTTGCCTTGCGTGTGTTGCCGATGATTGTATTTTTCTCTGCGTTGGTAGCGGTATTGTATTATGTCGGTATCATGCAGGTGGTGATTAAAATTATTGGCGGATTTTTGCAAAAAGTATTGGGCACTTCGCGTGCTGAGTCTATGTCTGCCGCGGCCAATATTTTCGTAGGGCAAACCGAGGCACCTTTGGTAGTGCGCCCGTTTATTAAAACGATGACCCGCTCCGAGCTGTTTGCCGTTATGTGTGGCGGTTTGGCTTCTGTAGCAGGCTCTGTCTTGGGCGGTTACGCGCAAATGGGCGTACCGTTGCCTTATCTGATTGCGGCCTCGTTTATGGCTGCACCCGGTGGCTTGCTGTTTGCCAAACTTTTAATACCCGAAACTGAAAAGGTCCGTACCGATGAAGAGATTGCTGATGACAGTGAAGAAAAACCCGTCAATGTCATTGATGCGGCAGCCGGCGGTGCGGTTACCGGTGCGCAAATTGCGATGGCAGTAGGTGCGTCTCTGTTGGCCTTCGTAGCGTTGATCTCATTAATCAATGGTATGATTGGCGGTGTGGGCAGTTGGTTCGGTTACGAAGGCTTAACCTTGCAGGCGATTTTAGGCTGGTTGTTTGCGCCTTTGGCTTGGGTAGTCGGCGTGCCTTGGCATGAGGCCGGTGTAGCCGGTTCTTTGATCGGTCAGAAAGTGGTGGTAAACGAATTTGTGGCGTATTCCGAATTTGTGAAGTACCTTTCTCCGGAATCTACCGTGCAGTTGAGTGAAACCACCAAAGCGATTATTTCTTTTGCATTGTGCGGTTTCGCTAATTTAGGTTCTATTGCCGTGCTGGTAGGCGGTTTGAGTATTATGGCGCCGAACCGTCGTAAAGATGTCGCGCAACTTGGCTTGAAAGCGGTAATTGCAGGTTCGCTGTCTAATTTAATGAGCGCAGTGATTGCAGGCTTGTTTATCGGCCTTTCTGGTGTGGCGGTATTAGGCTGATCTGATTGTTGCGGACTATTACAGGCCGTCTGAAACTTTTTGGGTTTCAGACGGCCTTTCTTTATAATAAGCGGCTTGTACCGTAAAAAGGAAAACCATCATGTTCCATACCGAAGCCGTATTGGCTGTTTTGAAATCGCTGCAAAATCAGATTTGTGCCGCATTGGAAGCAGAAGACGGAAAGGCAATGTTTGTAGCAGACAGCTGGCAGAGCCGGTTGGGAACGGGCGAGAGCCGCGTATTGAAAAAAGGGCAGGTATTTGAGCAGGCCGGCGTAAATTTTTCTCATGTAAAAGGTAATGCGATGCCGGCTTCTGCTACGGCCCACCGTCCTGAACTTGCGGGAGCTCCGTTTGAAGCAATGGGGGTATCTTTGGTGATTCACCCGAATAATCCGTATGTGCCGACCAGTCATGCTAATGTGCGTTTTTTCATTGCGTATCCTGAAAATAAAGAACCGGTTTGGTGGTTCGGAGGCGGTTTTGACTTAACACCGTTTTATCCTTTTGATGAAGATATTTTACATTGGCATCAAACCGCGCAAGCAGTATGCCGACCATTTGGTGCCGATGTTTACAGTGAGTACAAACAATGGTGTGACGAGTACTTTTATCTGAAGCACCGTAGCGAAACACGCGGCGTGGGCGGTTTGTTTTTTGACGATTTGAACAGCTGGGATTTCGATACCTGTTTGCGTTTTATTAAAGCAGTGGGCAAAGGTTTTATCGATGCGTATGTTCCCATTGTGGCCCGCCGGAAAAATACACCTTATGGAGAGCGGGAGCGGGAGTTTCAACTTTATCGCCGCGGGCGTTATGTTGAGTTTAACTTGGTGTGGGATAGGGGTACCTTATTCGGTTTGCAAAGCGGCGGGCGTACGGAAAGCATTTTGATGTCGATGCCGCCGCAAGTGCGTTTCGAATATTGTTACGAACCCGAGGCAGGTAGTCCGGAAGCTCGGCTGAACGATTATTTGCGTCCGCGTGATTGGTTGGCAGAACTGAGCGGCCAGTAACATTTTTTACTGCTAATTTGCAAGTTGTTAAAGGCAGATAACGGTAATATTGTGTTTAATAAATACTGTATTTTTAATCAGGCGGCCTCTGCCGTTTGCAATGGAGAAATAAAATGAATCGATGGTTCAATGTATTGATGGTTGCTCCGGTGGCTGTGGTTGCGCCGTTTTCCGTAGCGGCACCTGCCACCCAACATCCTGCGCAAGTGCAGTTCAAGCAAAATATGGATGCGGTATTGGCAGTGGCGCGTAACAAACAGTTGAATGATGCGCAAAAAATCCAGCGTATCGAGCGCTATGCCGACCAATATCTCGATTATGAGCGTATTGCCGCTTTGGCAGTGGGACTGCCGTGGCGGCAGTTTACTCCGAAACAGAAAACCGATTTTATTGCGGCGTTTAAAAGCATGATGATCGGTATGTATTCGCGTTCGGCCTTAATGGGGGCGGTAGACGCAAATGTGGAGATGTTGCCGAAAGTATTAGATAGCGGTAACAACCGTGCCGAGGTATTTACCGAAATCCGTACGGCACGCGGCAATAAATACGAAGTCGGCTATCGTTTGTATAAAGTGGGTGGTGTTTATAAGATTTATGATATCCGTGTGGATGGATCAAGTATGGTAACGGTGTACCGTAACCAGTTTAATGATCTGATCAAACAAAAGGGTATTGACGGTACCATCGCTACTGTGAATGCCCGTGGTTTGAAAAAGGTTAATTAATCGGCCGTCTGAAAGACGATAGTTTGTGAAACGGAAATACCGTATTGGTATTTCCGTTTTTTATGTTTACGGGTTTTCCTGCTGTTTGATTAATGCGCGGATAGCAGCCCGGTTGGGGTGTAGGGCGGTGCGAAGCCGGGGTGAGAGCGGGTTTGGCAGGTCTAGAATGTCGGCGGCTATTGCTGACGCACACAGAGGCGCGGTTGCCAAGCCTCGGCTGCCGTGTGCCGTATTAATATAGGCACCGGGTAGGTAAGGGCAGGGTGTGTTGATAGGGTAGTTTTTATCGGCAGCCAGTTTTGCATATGCTTGGCGTAGGGCGGCGGTATCGGCAAGTGGCCCAACGATGGGTAAGTGATCGGTGCTGTCGCAGCGCAAGGCGGCATGTCCTTGCGGTTGGGGCAGGCCGTCTGAAAACAGATCGGCAGCTAATGCTGGATTGAGTTCGGCTAATTCTTGCCGATTGGATTGGTTTTCCGACTCGCGCCAGTCGGTTTCTTTATCATGCTGGATAAAAGTGGCCCCGAAGCAATGCAGCCCTTCCCAAGCAGGGCTGATATAGGATGCCCCGGAAAGTGCGCAGCGTAGTTTGGCGGATCCGGAGGTGGTACGGGCTAATGAAGTTTGACCGCGTATCAGTCGGTAAGGCTGGGAGGCAGCATTGATATCGGGTGCATTCGGACTGTGTGCGCCCATGCAGTAAACCACATGGCTGGCGCGGAAAGTTTTTGAGGGTGTTCGGATATGCCAATGTGTGCCGTCATAATCGGTTGAAAGAGCCGGCGCGTTTGTGTGTAGTTCGATTAATGGATGGGAAATCAGCGCATGAACCAAGTGGCGAGGATTGAGCCATACGCCCTGAGGCCAATAGAGGCCGTCTGAAAAAATGTCGATACCTGCAATTACAGTGGCTTCGGTGTCGGTAACGTAGCGGTAAAGGTGGCGATGGTGGCTGTGTTGATCCAGCTGTTGGTTGCGTTTGCTTTCGGTGGCAGAGTAGTTGAGATGCAATACACCATAGCCACCCCAAGCGTTTTGTTCGGGCAATAGTTGCTGTAACAGGCGGTGGGTGTACCCGTAACCGCATAGCAGCAGCTCGGTTTGTTCGGTGTTGTGTGGAGAAATTTTGGCGTAAAGCAGCCCTTGCCGGTTTCCCGATCCGGCAAGGGCTGGGGATGCAGTCTCTAAGACGCTGACGCGGATACCATGCTGTGCTAATTCATAGGCAGTTGCCGCACCTGCAATACCCGCACCTACCACAACGACATGTTCAGCTTGAGGGTGCGTAGAAGGAGGCGCGTACCATGGTTTAGGCTGTTGCGGAGGTTGTTGTGGCGTGATTTCGGTTTGCCACTGTAACGGTGTAGAAAAGTAGTCGGCTAAGTGCGAAGCATGTTCAGACGGCATCAGCCATAAGTGTACGTTTGGCAGAATATGATGCAAGACGTTGGGGCCGTTAAATTGCAAACAGGTAATTTTCGTGGTGAGAATATCGCTTAGTTTTCGCTCTAATGCTCCTGCCCGCTCAGCCGCTTTGAATACGGGTAGAGTTGAGTTAGGAAGACAAACAATCAGATAGAGCGGTACTTCATGAGATTCAATAGCAGCAGCGATTTCTGCGAGTGGTGGCGGGGCGTTCCAAACAAGATTCATAAGTAGTTGGTGATGTTGGTATTGAGGGAGGTTTGTAATGCAGCAGTGTATTACTGCTTCTCATTTAACTTTTATTGGAATTATAGGCCGTCTGAAAGATTGGGGGTATTGGGTTTGAGCTTTCAGAGGGTTTGAGGATGGTAGGTGCAAACAAATAGGTAGTGTGTTTGGATGCCAGGGCCTGTTTAGTCAAGAAGATTAAGGTAGAGGTTTATAGCAGGGATAACGTTTTGGAGAGCGTTTTTCGGCTTGCTGAAGCGGAAAAGAGAAAACCCGCCGTATATTCAGCGGGTTTTCGGTAATTGGCGGAAGCGGTGAGATTCGAACTCACGGAGGGCTATCAACCCTCGACGGTTTTCAAGACCGTTGCATTAAACCGCTCTGCCACGCTTCCGGTTATGCTTTTTTACTGCATAAAAAATTGTTTCAAGATTGGCGGAAGCGGTGAGATTCGAACTCACGGAGGGCTATCAACCCTCGACGGTTTTCAAGACCGTTGCATTAAACCGCTCTGCCACGCTTCCGTTTCTTGAAGACGGGCATACTATCGCAATTTGCCTGTTTTGCCAAGTCTTTTGCTTGTTTTTGTATTTAGTATATTGTTTTTATTGGAATCGTTTATTTTTTATTTTCGGCGCGCAAGAAAACCCATTCGTTTTCAGATGAGGCAGCCTCATTAAATGTATACCCTTCGTAATCGAAATTTTTCAGCGCTTCGGGTGAGGTAATTTGGTGGTCGGCGGCATAGCGGACCATCAGACCGCGTGCTTTTTTTGCGTAGAAGCTGATGATTTTGTATTGGCCGTTTTTTTCATCTTTAAACACGGGCGTAATCAAGCGGGCATTGAGTTTTTTGGTGTCGATTGACTTGAAATATTCTTGCGAGGCTAAATTGACAAGTGTGTCGCTGCCTGATTCGACCAAGGTTTTGTTTAGTAAATCGGTAATCAGACTGCCCCAGAATTCGTATAGGTTTTTACCGCGGGAATTGGCAAATGCGGTGCCCATTTCCAAGCGGTAGGGTTGGATAAGGTCGAGTGGGCGCAATAGGCCGTAAAGACCGGAAAGCAAACGGACATGGTTTTGCAGGTAGTCGATGCCGGTTTCCGGTAAGCTAGCGGCATCTATACCTTCGTATACATCTCCGTTGAACAGATAAACTGCTTGTTTGGCGTTTTCAAGCGTAAAGGGCGTGTGCCATGCGACATTGCGCTCGGCATTGAGTAGGGCGATTTTGTCTGAAACGTGCATGAGTTCAGCCAATTCTTGCGGGGCAAGCAGGCGTAGTTCGGCCATCAGTTTTTCTGCTTCTGACAGTAGCGACGGCTGGGTATGCAGCCGAGTTGGCGCTGCTTCTTTTTCATTAAGGTTTTTAGCGGGTGAGAGAATAAAAAACATAGCGGTTCCAATGTGGTTTTCAGACGGCCTTTAATTTAATGTGCTGCGTATTGTTTGGCAAGATATGCGGTAAATTGATGTATTTTATCGGCTTTAAAATAAACACAACCGCCTGTTATGAGTGCAGTATAATAAGTGCCAATCTAATCTTTAGCGATATTATGGCTGCAGCAAACCACCGTATCAATCATGAACCTGTTTTTCTATTGAGTGCTACGCCGTGGCGTGAGAGCAGTTTGTGGCTGGAGGTCTTCAGCCGTCGTTACGGGCGGGTGGCTTTGTTGGCGAGAAGCGCGCGTAAGCGTCAGAGTGAGCTGCGCGGAGTATTGGTGCCGTTTGTGCCGATGAGTGCTTCTTGGTATGGAACTCAAGAGTTGAAAACCCTACATCGGGCCGAGTGGCTGGGCGGATGGCGGCAGCCGCAGGGTAGGGCTTTGTTCAGCGGCTTGTATGCCAATGAATTGGTATGCCGGTTGACGGCTAGGGAAGATCCCCATCCTTTGTTGTATGATGCGCTTGCCGACTTGATGCGGGCGGTGGCAGAGCAGCCGAATCATGTTGCGGCTTTACGCCGCTTTGAGTGGACTTTGCTGACGGAACTGGGCTTGGCACCGGATTTGCAGAAAGATGAAGACGGTTTGCCGATTAATGCGGAAGAGGTGTATTGGATGCGACCTCAGTCGCCTCCGTTACTGTTTGCCCATGCTTCGGGTTTGGATGCTGCCGAAGCTCCCGGAGTGGCGGCGAAAGGGGCGGTATTGGACGAGTTGCGTTTAGGGGCGTTCACTAGTGGTGAGAATATGTCGCAAGCATTGGGTTTGACGCGGATGTTGTTGGATTTTTATTTACCCGAAGGTATCCGATCACGCATGATTTTGCAGCAAATGCAGAGTTTTTCAGACGGCTTGAAGTGACAGATCCGGCATGATCTTAAATTTTTCTGGTTTTAGATGAGCTTCCGTTGGTTTTCGGTATGGAGAAAGGATAATTTGATGTTGTTAGGTGTAAATATCGATCATGTGGCTACTTTGCGTAATGCACGGGGTACGGCATATCCCAGTCCGCTTGAGGCCGCTCTGATTGCCGAAACCCACGGTGCCGATTTGATTACGCTGCATCTGCGTGAAGACCGCCGCCACATAAAAGACGCAGATGTATTTGTTATTAAAAATGCAATCCGTACCCGTATGAATTTGGAAATGGCACTCACCGATGAAATGTTGGAAAACGCCTTAAACGTGATGCCTCACGATGTTTGCTTGGTACCCGAAAAACGCCAAGAGGTTACAACGGAAGGTGGTTTGGATGTGTTGGGACAAATCGATAAGGTAGCGCGTTTTACCGAAACACTAACCAAAGCCGGTATTCGTGTTTCTTTATTTATTGATGCCGATGAGGCGCAAATTCAGGCAGCCCATGATATCGGAGCACCCGTTATCGAGTTGCATACCGGCGCGTATGCCGACGCACATACGCCGTCTGAAAAAACCGCACAGCTGACAAGAATTGAAAACGGCGCCCATTTCGGAAGTGAATTAGGTTTGGTGGTGAATGCAGGGCACGGACTAACCATTCATAATGTGACGCCGATTGCAAAAATTTTAGCGATTCATGAATTAAATATAGGACACTCTTTGATTGCCCAGGCGGTTTTTCTCGGCTTGCCCGAAGCTATCCGCCAGATGAAGGAAGTCATGTTTAAGGCGCGTGCGCTGCCTTATTGATAAATACACATAATCGGGCGGATAGTTTTTACGGATACGGCTTAACTGTATATTATAGCGGTATGAAGGCCGTCTGAGTTCATTTGGAGAGAATGCATGATATACGGAATCGGTACAGATATTGTTGATGTAAAGCGCATTGAAAAATTGTATAAAAAATATGGGCAAACTTTTGCCGAGCGTATTTTAAGCCAAGTGGAAATGCATGATTGGCCGGGCGTGGCCGAGCCTGTCAAATTATTGGCCAAACGTTTTGCCGCTAAAGAAGCGTTTGCCAAAGCGGTGGGTACAGGTATCCGCGCACCGGTGATTTTTCATAATATCAGTGTCGGGCATGACGAATTAGGTAAACCTGAGTTTATTTGTTCGGGAGAGCTGCAAGCTTGGTTAAAGCAAAAGGGCATTAAGCGAATTCATTTAAGTATGAGCGACGAAGAGGAAGTAGTGATGGCTTTTGCCGTGGCTGAAAAATAATATTGTTTGGGAAAGCTCTTAGATAGAAAGTAAAAATGATTCAAGATTCGCGCCCGTTAATCCGAGTTGTTGCCGGTGTCGTACTCAATCGGGAGGGAGACTATTTACTCAGTTCCCGCCCAGAAGGTAAACCTTATGCAGGTTATTGGGAGTTTGCCGGAGGGAAAGTTGAGCCGTCTGAAAGCGAATTAGATGCCCTCAAGCGTGAGTTCGAGGAAGAATTGGGTATCCATATCCACCATGCTACGCCGTGGCTGACTAAAATCCACGCTTACGAGCATGCTCATGTACACTTGCGCTTTTTCCGCATACGGCCCGACGAATGGTCGGGCGAGCCTCTGGCACGCGAAGGGCAAAAGTGGTCGTGGCAGAAAGCCGGTGATTTCAGTGTATCTCCCATGCTGCCGGCCAACGGCCCCTTATTGGCGGCACTGTCTGTGCCTTGGCATTTACAGGGTAATACGCGTAACGGTTTTTACGGGCAAAACAGTATGGGTGAATACCGTGTCGTCCCTTTTGAGGCGGCAGAGGCGGAGCATGCCAATATATTGATTAGCGAGCCTTTATTACAGAAACGCGGCACTTTGCCTGCGGCCCGAAGTGTATGGGTGTTGGTAGAAAACCAGCAGCAGTGGCACAGAGTACAGGATGCTGATGTTATTGTTTGGCGTGTGACTGATGATGAAGCGGCTCAGGCAGTAGATAAAGTATTGGCGGCGGGTGTTTCCCAGCCTTTGGTGGTTTATGCAGTACCGTATATAGCCGCACGGTATGCAGCACAATGGCTGGCAGCGGGAGCGCATGCTGTCGTAGAAAATCAAGAAACCGAATTAGCATGAGGATGCGAATGCAAGGCCGGAAACAAAAAATATGGATTGCTTGCCTATTGCTGGTGTTTGCCGTAGTTAAAATAGTGGCATTGCTATGGTGGAAAAACCAACAGCCTGCTATTGAACGGCTTACCGAAGCACAATGTAATGTAAGCCGCGGCTGTATACTCCCCAATGGCGTGAAAGTTAAATTCAGTGATGAAATTCAGGCCAAAGGGCCGTTTGATATTGTTTTACAAAATGTTCCGCAGGAGGTTGCAGAAGTATTTGTCAGCTTTTCGATGAGCGGTATGGATATGGGATTTAACCGCTATAAATTGGTCCACCAAGGTAGCGGTACTTGGAAGGCTGAGCAGGTACGCCTGCCCGTGTGTGTGCAAAACCGTTATGATTACTTGGCCGATATTCATATTGGCAAACAAGTGTTTCAGGCGGCCTTTACCGCCCGATAAAGAATTGGATTGTATCACTCTGCGGGTTTTCATACGGCATGAATCGCTATACAATGCTGTCAACATCAAACATCTTATCTGAACATAAGGAGCCGAATCATGATTGGTAAGAAAATTTTTGAAGAAGTATCAGCTAAATTAAGCGAAACCATTGCCAATAGCCCGGCTAAAGATGTTGAAAAAAACGTAAAAGCCATGTTGGGCAGCGCGTTTAACCGTATGGATTTAGTAACCCGCGAAGAATTTGATATCCAACAGCAAGTGCTTATCAAAACCCGCACCAAGCTGGCCGAGCTTGAAGCACGTTTGGCCAAACTGGAAGGCGGAAGTGAAGAAACGGATGTTCAGCCTGAAGTACAAGATGCGGATGCGGTGGAAACTGTTCCGGAGCAAAAAGACTAACAGGCCGTCTGAAGGATTATGTCTTTAGCCGTAATCTACAGCCGCGCTCTTAGCGGAATGCAGGCACCGTTGGTAGAAGTGGAAGCACACTTAGCCAACGGGTTGCCTGCATTTAATATTGTCGGCCTACCGGATACCGAAGTAAAGGAAAGCCGTGACCGCGTGCGTGCTGCTATCTTACAAAGCGGCTTTGATTTTCCCGCCAAAAAAATTACCGTCAATTTAGCTCCCGCGGATTTGCCTAAAGAATCGGGGCGTTTCGATTTGCCGATTGCATTGGGTATTTTGGCTGCTTCGGGGCAGATTGTGGCAGACCGATTGGACAAATATGAATTTGCCGGTGAATTGGCCTTGTCGGGTGTTTTACGCCCTGTGCGCGGTGCATTGGCCATGGCTTGGCAGGGTATGCAGGCTGGGCGTGCATTCGTATTGCCGCAGGAAAATGCTACCCAAGCCGCGGTTATGAGGGAAATAACGGTATTCGGAGCCGGCAGTTTGGCAGAAGTGGCGGCTCATTTGAACGGAATAGCACCTTTGCAGCAAAATGTGCCGGTAATAAAGGAGATGCCGTCTGAAGCTTTGGCATTACCTGATTTACAAGACGTAAAAGGCCAATACACTGCCCGTTTGGCCTTGGAAATTGCTGCGGCCGGTGGGCATAGTTTATTGATGGTAGGGCCGCCGGGAACCGGTAAATCTATGCTGGCCCAGCGCTTACCGGGTATTTTACCCCCGTTGACGGAAGAAGAACTGATTTCCGTATGGGCATTACGTTCTCTGTTACCGCAATATAATCAAGACCTAAGCCGCAACCGCCCGTTTAGATCGCCACACCATACATCTAGCGCCCCGGCTTTGGTTGGCGGTGGCTCTGATCCCCGCCCGGGTGAGATTTCTTTGGCACATAACGGCGTGTTGTTTTTAGATGAACTGCCTGAGTTTGACCGTAAAGTTTTAGAAGTTTTACGCGAACCGCTAGAAAGCGGAGAAATCCATATTTCCCGCGCTGCCCGTCAGGCTGTGTATCCGGCCAATTTCCAATTGGTGGCAGCTATGAATCCTTGCCCTTGCGGCTATCTCGGTCACCCGGCCAAACCTTGCCGTTGTACCCCCGACAGTATTGCACGTTACCGAGGTAAAATTTCCGGGCCGCTGCTTGACCGTATTGATTTAACTATTGAAGTGCCAGCTTTATCTGCTGCCGAATTAAGTGGTCATGAAGCCGGGGAATCCAGCACAGTGGTGCTGGCTAGAGTAGAGAAAGCTCGTTGCAGACAGTATGAGCGTCAGGGGAAAATTAATGCCCGCTTGAGTGTTACGGAATTGGATAGTATTGCGGCAGTCAATGAAGAGGCTAAAAAAACATTGGGTGAACTGTTGGAAAAATTATCACTTTCTGCCCGAAGTTATCATCGTATCCTGAGGGTGGCACGAACCTTGGCCGATTTAGCCGGTGATGAACAAGTATTGCGTTCGCATGTGTTACGGGCAGTAAGTTTCCGTAGAGCTTTGTAAGGGTACTCTGCAGCCGTACGGATAATTTGTTAGAATAGATTTTTATGAGCAGCCGTCTGAAAGTGGCTGGCTGGAATTATTTCATTTTAAGGTATTTTATGAGTGCAAAAAAACAATACGGTAAGGGCCTTTCCGGCTTTATGTTGGGCTTATTACTGGCCACGGTGGTGATTGCCGGTATTTTGTTTTTTCTGAATCAGAGCAATAAAAAAACATTCAAAGAGCCGGAGCGTCCGGCCGCACCGCCGGTGCCGGAGGTATTAACCCCGAAAGACGCGCCGGCTTCTATTCCCGAGTTACCTGCGAGCGGAGGATGGTCAGCTAGCGAACCCGAAGAGGATGTATTGGGGCAATTTATCGAAGAGCAAGCCGCGTCCGACACTACCGACATAACTAAACAAGAAGATAAGCCGATAGCTGTGTCTCCGTCTAAACCTACCGGAACTACTAAACCTAAAACCGAAAAAACGGTAAGGGATACGGTAAAAGCGGAGCCTAAAAAGCAAGCTGAAAAAGTAGAGAAAAAAGCAGAAACCAAACCGACGCCTGAGCAAATTTTAAACAGTGGCAGTATTGAAAAGGCACGCAAAGATGCTCAGGCTCAGGTTAAAAAACCGAGTGCAGATCAATCAGGTACAGGTAATCGTGTGATTGTGCAGATGGGCTCTTTTAACAACCAAGCTGCGGCCGAGGCGCAACGTGCGAAGCTGGCAATGATGGGTGTTAGTGCAAGTATTGTCCAAGGTACGGTTAACGGCAAAACTGTTTATCGTGTACAGAGCGGCCGTTTGAGCCAAGCCGAGGCAGCAAGGGTACAGAATACGTTACGTCAAAACGGTGTCGATAGTTTTTCTCGTACCGCTAAATAAAATATCAAGAGGGTTGATCATTGATAGTCGTACCAATATTGATCAAATCATAATGACTTTTCAGGCGGCCTTGTATTTAATTTTTTGAAGTAATAAAAGCAGTAATATATTTTGGTTGATGGGATAAAATCCTATATTTTAGTGATATACGCCTGTTTCAACCGCATGATGATAAGGATGAAAAATGAAGTTTAAATCTGCTATTTTGGCTGCCGTATTGGCTGCCGTATTGGCTGCCGGTTTTGCTGCCCAAGCCGGAGCGGCACCGGTAGAAGGCAAAGATTATACCGTTTTGCCAAAGCCTATTCCTCAGGAGCAGGCGAATAAAATCGAGGTACTTGAATTTTTCGGGTACTTTTGTGTGCATTGTTATCATCTTGACCCTGTTTTACTGAAGCATGCGCGTAATTTTCCGTCAGATACCTACTTGCGAACACAGCATGTTGTTTGGCAACCTGAAATGCTCGGATTGGCTCGTGTGGCTGCAGCCGTTAACCAATCCGGTCTGAAATATCAGGCTAATCCGGCAGTCTTTGAAGCCGTATATAACCAAAAACTCAAATTGGAAGATCCGGCCACTTTCAAAGCATGGGCTGCCCAACAGAAAAGTTTTGACGGACAAAAACTGATTGCTGCATACGATTCGTTTGGCAATCAGGCCCAAGCCAAAAAAATGGAAGAAATGACTAATACTTATCAAATCAGCGGCACGCCTACTGTTGTGGTTGGCGGTAAGTATCAAGTGCAGTTTAGCGGAGATTGGAATGCCGGCATGGCCGTTATTGATGCTTTGGTTGATAAGGTGCGTAACGAGCGCGGCATGAAGGCACCGGCTGCAAAACCTTCACTGAAAAGTAAAGGTGCTGCATTGGCTAAAATAGCAAATCATTAATACAGGTATTGGTTACAGGCAGCCTATAGACAGGCTGCCTGAAATTTTTCATGCCCGGTTGGGTATTGCTTAACTATTTCTTTGTTATGGAAAACTACTTTTTCAGATTCTGATAAGGTTAGATGCCGTCTGAAAATATATATTGATATAAAACAGATATATACCGAATGCTTATGGATTTATAGTTTGCATATGAAACTGAAATAATGTATTTGGGATCATACATAGAGAATTGTTTATGGCATGGTATTTTAGAGGCAGATTCTTATATTAATTGAAAGAATTTATGGATATTTTATTGTTATTTAAGGCATTAATACTAGGTATCGTTGAAGGTCTTACGGAATTTCTGCCGATTTCCAGTACAGGACATTTGATTGTATTCGGTAGTTTGTTAGATTTTCACAGCAATGGAAAAGTATTCGAAATTGCAATCCAGCTCGGGGCCGTTTTGGCTGTTATTTTCGAATACCGCCAGCGTTTTACCCATGTTCTTACCAATATCGGGCGCGACAATAAAGTAAACCGTTTTGTTTTAAATCTGATTGTGGCATTTATTCCGGCTGCCGTAGTCGGCTTTTTGTTCAGCAAACAAATTAAAGAAGTGCTGTTTAACCCAATTAGCGTGGCAACGATGTTGGTATTAGGGGGCTTGGTTATTCTTTGGGTGGAAAAGCGTGCGGTTAAACAGACTGCGAAAGTAACCAGCGTAGATGATATGCGTGTGCGTGATGCTTTGGTGGTCGGATTAGCCCAGATTTTAGCCTTGGTACCTGGGACTTCACGTTCCGGCAGTACGATTATGGGGGGCATGATCTGGGGTTTGGAACGTAAAGTGGCAACGGAATTTTCTTTCTTTTTAGCAGTGCCTGTGATGATTGCTGCTACAGTTTATGATGTATTGAAGCATTACAAACTTTTCAGTGCGCAAGATATCGGTTTGATTTCGGTCGGTTTTGTAGCTGCATTTGTTTCCGGTTTGCTGGCTGTAAAAGCGCTTTTGAAATTCTTGGCAACGAAAAACTATGTACCGTTTGCTTATTACCGTATTATTTTCGGCGGCTTGATTCTGCTGACTTGGGCCATGGGTTGGGTAAATTGGAATTAAAATAATTTTATTTGGAATTAAAAATATGCCGTCTGAAACTAATTTTCAGACGGCGTATTTTTAATTTGGCAAAAAAATTTGATGTTATTTACAAGGTAAGGCTGATATCCGGTTTACTATTAATAATAGGTGGCAGAATCATTGTTTTATTGCATATTTTTTTGGCATTGAAAACAGTAAACTTTACCGTTAAAGCGTTTGGTATTATTCCAGCAAAATTTGGCAATATTTGGTGTTACCGTTTTTCTGCATGATGCGCAAAACAGGCGGGTAGGGCGGCGTGAGGACTCCTCTGAAGATTTAGATTCTTCTTTTTTGCTTGCTTCTTCGGTTACCTGTGTTTCAGGTATAGCCTGTAAAACAGGAGGTGGAGCAGATGGTTCAACAGTATTTATAGTTTGAGCTTCTGTAGAAATGTCATCGATGCCGAATCGAGCTTTCCAATCTATCGTTAGAGGTTGGTGTAAAGCTGCTAAAGCTTCGGCGAAAGCTTGTAAACTATCGCTGGAAATCAATTTTGCTATGGATGACGTTACACTAAAGATATTTTCTTTGGCTATGTCTTGTTCTATTTTTTTCACTACCTGTTCATTTTTAATAATTCTGTCTAATCCGGGAATATTTTTGTGATTTTTAGGGCGTGAAATTCTGGCAGAGTTGGCAACTAAAATTAAGCTGAATAATTTGGGTTTGATTTTTAATCCCAATCGTGCTGGTAAAATGGTTTCATCCGCATCAAAAAAACGCTGTAATAATGTGATATGACGGTTATTCTGCTCAATAGGAGATGGAATGCCATAAGCGCGCCCTTGGTAAAAGGCAGAGAATTCCCCATGTTCGTTAATAGAAATTCCTTCGTGAAAGCGTTTGCTTTCACATACATATACTTCAAGAAACCGATTGATAAGTAAATGATTGATTTGTGCGGTATGGCCGTTGTGTTCTAGCCGAAGATCGTGAATAACCATCCAGCGGGGGGAGTTTCCGTAATGGAAATCGATTTGGTATGAAGCTTCTTCTTCTCCCTTTAAACCGGATTGAATATTTCGGATTTCCCGCTTGATTTAGTTTTGGTTTCTTGATTAATATGTGGTAATGCCAAAAGCTGGTTGAGCACTTCTAAGTCATTGCTTCGGCCTTCTGCATGTTTGATAATCATAGATAGCCTATATATTTTTATAAAGTAATACTTTCAAAGTAGTAATTATACTTAATATCGTTATTGTGGTTAAATTTATTAAAGCCGTCTGAAAAAGTATTTTTAGACGGCTTTTGCTTTTTTGTAATGTTTTTTTATGTATGAATTTTTTTATTTCAAAAAATTTAATTTAATTACATTTATTTTGTGATGATTTTCATATTCATTTTTCATTGTTGAATTATTTTATTGATTAAAGTTAAATATTTTCCAATTTAGCACGCTGCGGAATGTATTTTAATTAAAAACCATTTAAGATTTCATGAAATTATGTTACAAATAATCCTTATTTGATTTGGTTAACGATTCGGGTGAATCATGGATTTTTCTGTATGTTTACAGCTGGCAGTATTGCTGGCGGCAATCTTTTTAGGTGTTAGGCTGGGGGGCTTGGCGATCGGTTATACCGGCGGTTTAGGCGTAGCTGTATTGGCTTTGGCTTTGGGAATGGAGCCGGGTAAGGTTCCGTATGATGTAATTTTAATTATTATGTCGGTTATTTCAGCAATCGCCGCCTTGCAGCTTGCAGGAGGGCTGGATTACTTGGTACGTTCGGCAGAGCGCATTTTACGTAAGAATCCCAAAAATATTAATTTCTTAGCGCCTACGGTTACTTATTTTCTGACTATTCTGGCCGGTACGGGGCACACGGCTTTTTCAATGATGCCCGTTATAGTGGAAGTGGCCAAAGGAGAAAATATCCGCCCCTGTGCGCCTTTGAGTATTGCTGTCGTAGCCTCTCAGATTGCGATTACGGCTTCGCCTGTAAGTGCCGCCGTGGTTTTTATGAGCGGTGTACTTGAACCGTTGGGAGTAAGTTATCCCAAGCTGTTATTGATATGGCTGGTAACGACTTATGCAGCCTGTATGTTGGTGGCATTGCTGATTAATTTGTTCGGCAATCTAGATTTGTCTCAGAGTAAGGCTTATCAGCAGCGTTTGGCTGCCGGTTTGATTCAGGAAAATAATATACCGGGGGAGCGATTGCCATTACCGGCAGGCGCCCGCAAATCCGTGTGGATCTTTTTCGGTGGCGTAGTTGCCGTGGTTATGTATGCTTGTGCTATTTCTCCTGCGGTGGGTTTGATAGAAAAACCGGTGCTGCCGCGTGACGGAGCGATTATCAGCTTTATGATGATTATTGCAACATTGGTTGTGATGAGCTGTAAATTGGATACGGGCAAACTGCTGGAGATGAGTACATTTAAATCGGGGATGGCAGCCTGTATCTGTGTTTTGGGGGTGGCATGGTTAGGTGATACTTTCGTGAGCGGCCATTTGGATGCTGTTAAAGAAACGGCCTCGGAGCTTGTGGGCAGCTATCCGTGGCTGTTGGCTGTGGCTTTGTTTTTTGCCAGTATGCTCTTGTACTCACAGGCCGCAACCGCTAAGGCAATTATACCGGCGGTTATTTTGGCTTTGGGCATTACGCCTGAAAACAATGGACAGGTTTATATTTTAGTTGCCAGTTTTGCCGCCGTATCGGCTCTGTTTGTTTTGCCTACTTATCCGACATTGCTTGGGGCAGTGCAGATGGATGATACCGGCAGTACACGTATCGGGCGGTTTGTATTCAACCATTCGTTTTTGATTCCAGGCATTTTAGCCATTGTTTTTGCCGTTGCGCTAGGCTTTTTGCTGGCACCTTTGGTGTTGTAATCAATACGATTACTATTAAAAGGCCGTCTGAAAATGGTTGGTTTGATTCTTTTCAGACGGTCTTTGCGGTTTTTATTTCCAAGCAATATAGTTTTGGGCTGTTTATGAGCTGCCATATTTGGGAAAATGGCGTACTTCGGAAATTTCTTATTTGCTAATGATCATGCTACGAAAATATCTTTCTGTGCAGGTCGAAGTATTAGGATTGCACAGGTAAAGAATACGCCGTATAATCTGCCCTTCATTTCCACTGGTAATGATTCGGAGAGGTGGATGAGTGGTTGAAGTCGCACGCCTGGAAAGCGTGTATACGTGAATAGCGTATCGAGGGTTCGAATCCCTTCCTCTCCGCCAAAATTATATGGAACCCACTGATTTATCAGTGGGTTTTCTTTTTAATAACTGCTTGTTTTTGAAAAAAATCCCGCCTACTTTTTTTGGCTATCTGTAATATGTTTACAATCACTTTAATGTGATGGGAAAATGCTAACTTATACCACTAATGCACTTCAATTCATTTTGCTAGCGTTGCCATGGCACTTTCAAGTTAAATACAAAAGCAAGATTTATGGCACTTGAAATTTGGTATAGCTAAATCGCAATTAAACATCGCCCTATTATTTATAAATGGAACTCCCCTAATGAACAAACAACAACTTGCATCAAAAATTTGGCAATCTGCCAATAAAATGCGTTCCAAAATCGAAGCGAACGAATACAAAGATTATATTTTAGGCTTTATTTTCTATAAATTTCTCTCTGATAAATTAGAAAAATTTGTTCTTGGAGAAGGGCTTGCAAAAGACGATTTTGCAGACCAACTTACAGAAGATGGCGAATTCGTGGATTTTATTAAGGATAATATCGGCTATTTTATCAGCTACGAACATCTATTCTCCACTTGGCTGGCACAAGGCTCGGATTTCAATATCGCCCATGTCCGCACCGCCATGAGTGCGTTTAGCCGTAATATTGCCGACAACTATACCGCTGTGTTTGACGGTATTTTCAAAACATTGGAATCAGGTTTGAGTAAATTGGGCGATACCGCCGCCAGCCAAACCAATGCCGTGAAAGATTTATTTGTCTTAATTGCCGATATTCCGATGGATGGTAAACAAGGCTATGATGTTTTAGGTTTTATTTATGAATATTTGATTAGTATGTTTGCCGCCAACGCAGGCAAAAAAGCAGGCGAATTTTATACGCCACACGAAGTATCGCTTTTAATGTCCGAAATCATCGCCGACCATTTAAAAGACCGTGAAGAAATCAGCATTTACGACCCAACCAGCGGTTCAGGTTCGTTATTGATTAACATCGGGCATAGCGTGGCGAAACATCTCAAAAATGCCAACAACATCAAATATTACGCCCAAGAACTTAAAGAAAATACCTACAACCTAACCCGTATGAACCTTGTGATGCGGGGTATTTTGCCGAGCAATATTTTTACACGCAATGCCGACACGCTAGAAGACGATTGGCCATTAGAAGGCGAACCGCTTTATTTGGACGCAGTCGTATCCAATCCTCCTTATTCCCAACCTTGGAACCCCAAAGACAAAGAATCCGACCCACGCTATAAGCGTTTTGGCGTTGCGCCGCAAACCAAAGCCGACTTTGCCTTTTTATTACACGATTTATACCACTTAAAACCCGATGGCATGATGACCATTGTTCTACCGCATGGCGTGTTGTTCCGTGGTGGCGAAGAAGAAAATATCCGCAAAAATCTGATCGAATACAACCACATTGACGCCATTATCGGCTTACCTGCCAATATTTTCTTTGGCACAGGCATTCCTACCATCATCATGGTATTGCGACAAGAACGTGAACGCAAAGACGTGTTAATGATTGACGCGTCCAAACACTTTCTCAAACTCGGTAAAAACAACCATCTTCAAGCCAGCGACATCAAACGCATTGTAGATTGCGTAACACACCGCCGTGAATTACCCAAATTCAGCCGCGTGGTGTCAAAAGAAGAAATCGTTGCCAACGGATATAACTTGAACATTCCACGCTATGTGGATTCTGCCGAACCTGCCGAACAATGGGATATCTTTGCCACCATGAACGGCGGTATTCCAAAAAGCGAATTAGCCCGGTTTAACGACTATTGGGCAGCGTTTAACGGCTTACAGGCAGCTTTATTTGCCGACAACGGCACGCCTTATATGCAAGTTAAAGCAGAGAATCTACAAACCCAAATTCAAAACCATCCGAGTGTTTTGGCATACAAAAACCAATTTGCCGAGAATTTTGCCGATTTTTCAGACGGCCTGGAAAAAATGCTGATTGAACCGATGCAAACGCTGAACATCGCCCAAACCAAAGGGCAGCTTGCCGAGCTGATTCGTCAAAAAATAGCGGCGATGCCACTTTTGGATTTTTACACCGCCTATCAAAAATTAGACGATTTATGGCGTGCCGAAAGTGCGGGCATTGCTGCCGATTTGGAAATGATTCAAACCGAAGGCAAACAAGCCATTAAACAAATAGACCCGTATATGGTTATCAAAAAAGACAGCAAAACCAAAAAAGAAGCCGAAGTCCAAGACGGCTGGGTCGGGCATATTTTGCCGTTTGAACTCGTGCAAGCAGTTAAATTGCCCGAACAATTAAGCAGCCTGAAAACCAAAGAAAACCGCTTAACCGAAATCACCGCCGAAATTCAAAGCCTATTAGAAAATTTAAGCGAAGAAGAAAAAGCCAGCTCTGCCGTGAATGACGATGGCGACAGCTTTGTGAATGCCGAATTGCCCAAAGCCTTACAGCAAGAACTGGAAGCCTGCGGCGTTATCATTACCAAAAAAGCCGATTTAGCCAAAGCGATTGAAGCCCACGTTTTTGCCGAAGACAGCTTAGGGGCAAAATTACAGGCTGCCTATCGTCTACTTGCCGCAGAAAAAACGCTTAAAACCCAAATCAAAACCGACAGCGTCCAATTGCACAGCGATACCAAAGCAACGATTGAAAACCTAAGCGACAGCGAAGCCCTAGATTTATTGCGTCAAAAATGGCTTGCTCCGTTAAATGAAGCGATGATTAGGCTGCCTGAAACCATGTTGGCGCAATTTAGCCAACAACTCACCGCCCTTTGCGAAAAATACGCCCAAACCTATCAACAAATCAGCCAAGAGAAAGCCGAAAGCGCCAACGCATTGGCAGAAATGATGAATGAACTGACGGGCAATGAATTTGATTTGCAAGGCATTACCGCGTGGCAAGCGATTTTAAAAGCGTAGGAGAACAAAATGGATAAACCACAAACGCCACCGTTACGCTTTAAAGGGTTTGATGGTGATTGGGAAGAGAAAAAGTTAAAAGAAGTACTTACGATTAAAAGCGGATTTTCACAAAAAGAAATTGAAGTTTCAGGTGGAATTTATCCCATTTTGGCAACTGGTGGAGAAATTGGGAGAACGAATACAGCTTTGTATGATAAAGAAAGTGTTTTAATTGGGCGCAAAGGTACAATTGACAAGCCTTATTATATGAACACACCATTTTGGACGGTGGATACACTTTTTTATAGTGAATTGAAAAGTAACATTGATGGAAAGTTTTTATATTTCTTGTTTCAATGTATTGAATGGAGAAAATTGGACACATCAACAGGCGTACCCAGTTTAACCAGCACAACCATTCATGAAATTCAAAAGTATTTCCCTCAACTACCCGAACAAACCCAAATCGGCGATTTTTTCCGTCAATTAGACCAACAAATTGCTCAAGCTCGTGCCGAGTGGGAAAAAAGCATTCAGCTAAAAAAAGCGATGTTGGCAAAAATGTTTCCCGTTTCAGGCAGCCTGAAACCTGAAATCCGCTTTAACGGATTTAGTGGGGATTGGGAAAGGAAGAAGTTGGGGGAGGTTGGTTATTTTTATTCAGGTGGTACGCCTAGCGTTGGTAATGCTAAATTTTATGGTGGAGAAATTCCATTTGTTCGTTCAGGTGAAATTCATTGTTCAAGTACAGAATTATTCTTAACCCAAGAAGGGTTAAATAATTCATCGGCAAAATTAGTAAAAAAAGGTGATATTTTGTTTGCGTTATATGGTGCAACAAGTGGAGAAGTTGGGAGAAGCCAAATTAACGGAGCAATAAATCAAGCTATTTTGGCGATTGTTCCAAATGAAGTTTATGATCCTGAATTTATTGCACAATGGCTTAAAGGTAATAAAGAAAATATTGTTAATTTATATTTGCAAGGTGGACAAGGAAATTTATCGGCTGAAATTGTCAAAAAGATTGAAATTAAATTTCCCAGAACCCAAAAGGAACAAACCCAAATCGGTAATTTTTTCCGCCAACTAGATAAAACCATTGCTTTACAGGCCGCCGAACTGGAAAAATTAAACCAGCTTAAAAAAGGCTTGTTGTCGGTGATGTTGGTGTGAAAATAGTAAAAATGGTGTTTTATGCCGTCTGAAAATACGCGACAAGAATATATTTAAGGCTGCCTGAAAATATTTAAACCAAGAGAATACAATATGAATACTGATTTAACAGTTTCCGTTATTGCCCGCGATAATGTATTGAATAACAAATTCGCCCTTGCTCAATTAGAGCAAAATTTGGCATTAGGCGGGATTGGCTTTGAGGGTGAAACGGTGTTTACCAAATCGCAGGTTGCACAAATTTTAGAGGTAACAGAAAGGACGATTGACAATTATCTGAGCAAATTTGCCGAAGAATTGCACAAAAACGGGTATCGCACTCTAAAAGGTAATTCTTTAAAAAATATAAAGTTAGCCTATGTCGACGAAAATAATTTCGTCGACATCAACTCCAAAGCACCATCGCTTGGCATTTTCTCTTTTCGCGCGGTCTTAAATCTTGCGATGCTCGTCACAGAAAGCGAAAAAGCACGCTTTATCCGCAGCCGAATGCTTGATATTGTGATTGATGTCATCGCGCAAAAATCTGGCGGCTCAACAAAATTTATCAATCAACGAGATGCGGATTATTTGCCTGCTGCATTTTTAGAAGATAGCTATCGCAAACAATTCACCGATGCACTAAGAGACTATTTGCAGATGGGCAATCATAAATATGCCATTTATACCGATAAAATTTATCAGGCGGTTTTTTATGAAAATGCCAAAGAATATAAGCAAATTTTAAACTTGGCAGACAAAGATAAAACACGAGATACGATGTATTCAGAAGTGTTAAAGGCGATTGGCAGTTTTGAATGCGGATTGGCCGCTCAAATGAAAAATAAATCTGATGAGTTGGGCAGAAAATTATTGCCTGCCGAATTAGATGAGTTAATTGCCCAAGCCGAAAATAACCCTTTTATGCAACCGTTTATTTTAGACGCCAGAATCAAAATGGCTAGTCGAGATTTGGGGTTTAGAGAAGCTTTACACGAAAAATTAGAACACTATATCCAATCTATTCCTGAAAGTGATTTTGACCGTTTTTTAGGCGAAAAAAGCCGTTCTTTACAAGAGCAATTAGAAGATACCGCAACATTAGATGTGCTAAAACGCTTAAAGGACAGATAGATGACGATTAAGGTTGTTTATTTTGATGTGCCCCATGCGTTACAAGTATATGATTGGATTATTGCGCAATCTGGTGGTTTGTCAGGTATTCATGTCGGTGGTGAAGATAAATTGGATAGTGTTTTAGAACATATTCAAAACGATGTTTACTATCCGACTTTTGAAGAGAAACTTACGCATTTGCTTTATTCTATCAATAAATTACATGCATTTCTTGATGGCAATAAGCGCGCAAGCTTGGTATTAGCAGCCTATTTTTTAGAATTAAATGGCTATGATTATTGTGTAAAAAGATTTGTGCTGGAAATGGAAAATATCGTTGTTTGGCTGGCTGAAAGTAAAATCTCAAAAGAATTACTCGAAAAATTGGTGAAGTCGATTATTGATAATGAAGACGAATTTTCCGAAGCGGTAAAATATGAATTGATTTGTGCGATTAGCGAATAATCAATCCGCACAAAGTGAGAGAGATAAATATGTTTCATAAAGAATCTGCTTTTGAACAAGCCTTGATTGAAATGCTCCAAACCAGAGGTTGGGAAAAATCGGTGTTAAACCACCCGAGCGAAGAAGATTTAATCGCTAACTGGCAGGCGCATTTGAATAAAACCAATAGCCATATTGATAAGCTTGATGTACCGTTAATCCGTTCGGAAATGAGCCAAATTTTGGAGCAGGTGCAAGAGCTGAAAACGCCTTATAGATTAAATGGATTTATCAATGGCAAAACGGTGGCGATTAAGCGTGAAAACACGGAAAGCCGCCATTTTGGTAAAGAAATTTCATTGGATATTTTTGACCGTGAAGAAATTTCCGCAGGCAAAAGCCGTTATCAAATTGCGGTACAACCGCATTTTTCGCCTAGAAGTGATTTATACCCCAAGCAGCGTGGCGATTTAATGCTGTTAATCAATGGTATGCCGATGTTTCATATTGAATTAAAGCGATCGGGCGTGCCAATTAGCCAAGCGACCAATCAAATTGAGCGATACCACAAAGCCGGGGCGTTTTCGGGGATTTTCAGCTTAGTGCAGATTTTTGTGGCGATGTCGCCTGAAGAATGCCGTTATTTTGCCAATACGAGCGGTGAACTTAATCCGGCGTTTTATTTCCGTTGGGCGGATTTTAATAATGTGTATATGGAAAGCTGGGACAAAATCGCTACGCATTTTTTGTCTATTCCTATGGCACATCAGTTTATCGGTGATTACACGATTGCCGATGCCAAAGATGAACAGCTGAAAGTATTGCGTAGCTATCAATATTACGCGGTGAACCAAATTGCCAATAAAGTGGCGAAAACTGATTGGCGTTCGGGCAATCAACGGGGCGGTTATATTTGGCACACAACAGGCTCGGGCAAAACGATGTCTAGCTTCAAATCAGCACAGTTAATCAGCAGACGTAAAGATGCGGATAAGGTGGTTTTTTTGCTCGACCGTATTGAACTGGGCAAGCAGTCGCTTGAAGAATATCAAAACTTTGCCGATGATGCGAAAGATGTACAAGCCACTGAAAACACGTCTATTCTATTGGCTAAGTTAAAAAGCAGCATTGACCGTGAGCGCTTGATTGTTACGTCCATTCAAAAAATGAGTAATATTCAAGCCGAAGAGGGTGTTAATGAGGCAGATATTGAACTTATTCGCAGTAAGCGTGTAGTGTTTATTATTGATGAAGCCCATCGCACCACTTTTGGCGATATGTTGATTGCGATTAAACAAACTTTTCCAAACGCATTGTTCTTCGGTTTTACAGGCACGCCGATTGAAGATGAAAACGCCAAGAAAAATGCGACAACGGCAACGGTGTTCGGCGATGAATTGCACCGTTATTCCATTGCTGATGGCATTCGTGATGGCAATGTGTTGGGCTTTCATTTGTTTCATATCAGCACGTTTAAAGACCGTGATTTACGCAAAGTGGTGGCGTTGCAAGAAGCCAAAGCCAAAGATGAGGCCGAAGCATTTGCCGATGAAGCCAAAAAGAAAGTGTTTAATCGCTTTATGAACGATGTGCCAATGGCAGGCAAGCTTGGTAAAGACGGTAAATACGCTAAAGGCATTGAAGACTATGTGCCAAATGTGCAATATCAAACGGCTGAACACGTTAATGCGGTCATTGATGATATGCTGGATAATTGGCAACGATTAAGCCAAGGCAAGAAATATCATGCGATTTTGGCAACCAGCTCCATTCCCGAAGCAGTTAATTATTATCGTAAGTTTAAAGCAAGAAATTCAGGGCTGAAAATCACCGTATTGTTTGATCCAAGCATTGATAATGATGGGCAAGGCCATGAGAAAGAAGAATGGATTGCCGAGATTTTGGCGGATTACAACGCCCAATTTGGTATGAAGTTTGGCTATGCCACTTATGCCAATTTCAAGGCGGATTTGTCGGACAGATTGTCGCATATTAAAGCGTATAAAAAAGTGAAACCCGATGAGCAACTGGATTTGTTGATTGTGGTGGACCAAATGCTAACAGGCTTTGACAGCAAATGGCTCAATACCCTGTATCTAGACAAAATGCTGGATTACGCCAATTTAATCCAAGCCTTTTCACGCACCAATCGTTTATGCGATAAAACCGATAAGCCGTTTGGTTTAATCCGTTATTATCGCAAACCGCATACCATGCAACGCAATATTGAAAAAGCGGTGAAATTGTATTCAGGTGACCGCCCTATGGGTTTATTTGTGGATAATCTGGATAAAATCATCCGTAAAATGAATGATAATTTTGCAGAGATTACCGATATTTTCAAACACTCAGGACAGCCGGACTTTGCCCAAAATCCTGATGATGCAGCGGCTTGTGCGAAATTTGTGAGGCTGTTTAATCAGCTCAATGATAACTTACAGGCTGCTCGATTATTGGGTTTTGTTTGGGAAAAATTAAGTTATGATGTGGTGCAGGAAGATGGTTCAACTATCACGGCAACGTTGAATTTTGACCGGCAAACCTACGACAAACTTTTGACTCGTTACAAAGATTTGTATGAAGAGGGCGGTGGTGGTACGGGTGGTGATGACAGTTTGCCATTTGATTTGCGTTCGCACATCAATGAAATTGAAACGGACAAAATTGACCAAGATTATATGAATACCCGCTTCACCAAATGGCTCAAAGCCATTGATGAAGCAGAAAAAACCGCTGCTTTTGAAGAATTACTTTCTTCTTTTGCCACATTATCCAAAGAAGACCAAAAATTTGCCGAGCAGTTTTTGCATGATGTGCAATCTGGCAATATTAAGCCTGATTCCGAACTCACGTTAAATGACTACATTACGCAATACAAACAACAAGCCACCAATGATAAAATCCAACAAGTTATCAATGGTTTGGGTTTGAATGGCGATTTGTTACAAGATATGCTGGCAAGAAAATATACGCGTGAAAACTTGGATTTGGGCAAATTGAATGGATTAAAAGCCACAGTAAACAAAGAGCAGGCTGCTGCTTACTTTAATGAAAACCGCCCGATTTTTTTGAGTAAAAAGATTGATGAGTTTTTGCGAGAGTTTATTACAAATTGATTTTTAAACCATACAACAACGCCATTACTGTTTAAGTAATGGCGTTGTTGTATGGGGGTTAGTTGAAAGTATGGCTGATTTCATAAAATGCACTTTGCCCAGCATTCTGTGACCTCTGCAAAATCCCTTTATCCGGCAAATCATTAATATTACGTAATGCCGTATCTCGTGAGCAGCTTACAAGCGCACCTATTGGCGGTTGTTATTTAGTTGCCCTTCAAAACCATCAGGCAAACGATAATCAGCATGCCATTTATTGAAATATTTGGTTAGAGTGGTTGGGAGAAATGAATGAAGAATTAAAAAATAATATATTGAATAATAAAAATATATTTTAAAATTAAAAAGTGTTGGAAAGTTTTAGCACCTAATCATAATTAGGCAGGCTTCCTCTCCGCCAAATAAAAAAAACCAAGCTATAGTAGCTTGGGATTTTTGTTTTTCTTAATAAATGAAGCAAGAAGATACCGCTTTATCTGCGTTTACCTTTTTTCTTTTGAGAGGTTGCTTTTTTATCAGAAACTGAGGGCTTACGGGTATTGTTACTTTCCGAAGCTTGCTTTTTAACCAGTGTGATTTTGCCATTCACCACTTTCAGAGCCTTGCTTTGCTTAGCAGTAGGGCTTGCAACATGACGTTTGGCTTTTTCGTTTGCGGTGGATTTAGAAGGTTTGCGTTTACTTTCAGTTTGCCGCTCGTTATTTTTTTGTTTACCGTGTTTGCTTTTTTTGCTTAGGCTACCTCCGCTGATCAATGTGAGATCAATTTTGCTCGTATCTAAGTCGGCTCGGGCAACTTTTACAACCACTTCATCACCCATATTGAAGCGGATGCTGCTGCGCTCGCCCTCCATAGCCATGATTTCCGGACGGAAGTTAAAGTAGTCTTCGCCTAAATCACTAATATGCACCATACCTTCGATGTGGATATCCGAGAGGGTAACGAAAATACCAAAATTAGCCATACCTGATACGCGGCCTTGGAATACCTCGCCCACTTTATCGCGCATATAGTAAGTTTTCAGCCAGTTTTCAACATCACGGCTGGCTTCGTCTGCACGGCGTTCATTAAACGAACAGCTTACACCTAATGCTTGCCATGATTCGGGTTGATATTTTTCGCCGTTCAACACGGCTTTTATAGCGCGGTGAACGGTAAGGTCGGGATAGCGGCGGATAGGGGAGGTGAAGTGAGCATAAGCTTCGTATGCCAAACCGAAATGGCCTTGGTTTTCTGGTTCGTAAACTGCCTGCTGCATTGAACGCAACAACATGACTTGCAGTAATTCGCGATCGGGTCGGTTTTTGATTTTTTCCGCCAATATTGCGTAGTCTTTCGGGGTGGGGTGGTCTCCGCCTTCCAAATGAAGGCCAAGCAAGCTTAACTGTTCGCGTAAGGTTGCGAGCTTCTCAGGTGTTGGCCCCAAGTGGTTGCGGAAAAGCGAGGTATGCTTATTTTTAATCAGAAATTCTGCGGCACATACGTTGGCGGCCAACATACATTCTTCAATTAGTTTATGCGCATCATTGCGGACAACGGGTATGATTCGTTCGATTTTACCGTTGTCGTCAAATAGCATTTGTGTTTCTACACTTTCAAACTCCATTGCTCCTCGCTGCTCGCGTTTTTTCTGCAAGATTTGGAAGAGTTTGTATAAAGGTTCGATTTGGGCTTTGTGAGGGTAGTCACCGCCCGCTTCAATCCAGTTCCATACTTGAGTATAAGTAAGGCGTGCTTGGGACCGCATGACGGCAGGATAGAATTTATATTCCTTAATGTTGCCGGCATAAGTGATGAGCATATCGCAGACCATGCATAAACGTTCAACATCAGGATTAAGAGAGCAGATGCCGTTTGACAGCTTCTCGGGAAGCATGGGAATCACACGGCGCGGAAAGTAAACGCTGGTGGTTCTTTCCAGTGCGTCTTTATCAATGGCGTCTCCTGGACGCACATAATGGCTGACATCGGCAATAGCAACGACCAAGCGGTAATTACGGCCGATTTTTTCAGCATAAACGGCATCGTCAAAATCGCGCGCGGTTTCGCCGTCTATGGTAACCAACGGTAAGTCGCGTAAATCTACCCGGCCTTTTTCAGTAATTTCCTGTTTTAAAACATGTGTGGGAATTTTTTCGGCGGCTTTTAAGCAGGCCGAACTGAATTCGTGGGGCAGATGGTGTTTGCGTACGGCGATTTCGATTTCCATGCCGCTGTCGGCATAGTCACCTAATACTTCAACCAATTTTGCAACGGCAGGGCGGTTATGTTCGGGATAGCTTTCGATTTCACCAACAACAACTTGTCCTGATTCAGGCTTGAATTCGGCCAAACTTTGCGGTTCGAGTACGATGCTTTGGCTGAGACGTTTATCTTCAGGTTCGAGAATGGCTATACCGCGTTCTACATAAAAGCGGCCGACAACTTGTTTTTGGGCACGCTCGACAATATCCAATACCTGGCCTTCACGCCGCCCTCTGCGGTCAGTACCTCCCGGGCGTACGGTCACGATATCGCCATGCATTAGTCCGCGCATATTGCGCTCGGTGAGAACGAAGTCTCTTTTGCCGGTAGAGGTGAGTGGTACGGCAAAACCAAATCCGTCTCGATGGGCTTCGATACGGCATTTTACCAATGCCAGTTTGTCGGCGGCACATAGGGCGCCTCGGCGGTTGATATGCAGTTGCCCATCGCGCGCCATGGCTTTGATACGACGCTCGAAAAATTCATATTCTGATTCGGTAATGGATAATTTTTCAGCCAATACGTCAATTTTAAGCGGAACACCTTCTTTCTCGAGGATTTCGGCAATCCATTCCCGGCTGGGAAGAGGGTTTTCATAGCGTTGCCGCTCACGATTTAAAAAAGGATCTTTCTCTCGCAGATTGAATAATTTAGATTTTTTTTTCATTTGTATGATTGACATTCTTTTGTTTAGATATATAATTGCATTCTTTCGTTAAGGCAACACTTTAACGTAAACAACAGATTAAAGCAAAGCCCAGGTGGCGGAATTGGTAGACGCGCTAGCTTCAGGTGCTAGTATCCTCACGGGTGTGGAAGTTCGAGTCTTCTCCTGGGCACCATTAATATAATAAAAATGCATTAATTTGTTTGTTGTACAGCAAAATGTTGGTTTTAGCAAATTATTTAAAGCCCAGGTGGCGGAATTGGTAGACGCGCTAGCTTCAGGTGCTAGTATCCTCACGGGTGTGGAAGTTCGAGTCTTCTCCTGGGCACCACACTGAAAAACAGCAGCCTTTTTAGGTTGCTGTTTTTTTGCGTCTTAATATTGTTAATGACAACTATAATATTCAATAAAAATAATGATTTGGGGTGGTTTCCGATTCTTTTGGCATCGGTTGTACATCCAATAACATCTAAGCTAATCCTGTAGAACCAATCTAAAAACGGGATATATTTCGGGGTATCTTACCAATATTTTTGAAAAAGCCTCCTCACAATGCCGCTAATTAAAACATATTAAGCACTATGGAATTTCAGACGGCATTAATATCTACTTGGTTTGGTATTTGGTTATTTACCCCACGGGCGGTAAATTACTGAAATACCGCATTTGCAGAAAAAGTTGTTTTGAATTGGTAAATATATTGTTATATCACTTAAAGAAGTTTACGGTGCCGGCCACAATACGCATAATTTTATGCTGGTAAAAGATCTTCTCAAGATTGCTATAGAGCGGTTTTATTTTCGGTAGTTTGGGATATGATTTTAATGCACTGAGCAAAAAGGCGTAGATATTAATAAAACCATGCCGTCTGAATATTTCAGACGGCATAGCTTTATTGCAGGTTTGTTATTTATAAGCTTTATTACAAAATGCAGTGGTTTTAATCATATGTATTTATTATCAAACATAAAAAGTACGGCTTCATATTATCGAATGATGTTTATTTTTTGAATGATAATGGGGGTAACCGGTACATTTTGATGATAACCTTTGCTGGTAGTGCGCGTTTTGGCAATATTGTTGACAATATCCATGCCGTTGGTTACACGTCCGAATACGGCATAGCCTGCACCTTGAGGGGTTGCATTTTTATAGTTAAGAAAATTGTTGTCGGTAACATTGATAAAAAATTGGCTGGTGGCAGAGTTGGGATTAGCCGTGCGTGCCATAGCGATCGTACCGACAGTATTTTTGAGGCCGTTTGCAGCTTCGTTGCTGATGGCTTTATCGGTAGCTTTTTGAACCATATCAGGCGTAAATCCGCCGCCTTGAATCATAAAACCGTCGATAACGCGGTGAAAAATCGTATTGTCGTAAAACCCTTTTTCGGCGTAGTTGACGAAATTAGCTACGGTTTTGGGGGCTTTCTGTTCATCCAGCAATAGCTCTATTTTGCCTATATTGGTATCAATAACAGCGCGTGTTTGTGCTTGTGCGTTAAGGGCGGCAGTACCGAGTAGGGTACCGAGAAGGATATTTTTCAAAGTGGTATTCATCGGAAGTTTTCCAGTGTAAAAGTTTAAAGATTTGGCGGCAAAATAGGCGGCTTTTTTCAGACGGCCTATTTTTTGGTTTTTATTGTGGGCATTATTATTATCTAATTCCGTGTTGCCATCTGTAAAACGGATGTAAAAGCTTATTTTATATTATTAGCGGTTGCCGTTACGTGGGTTCAACCATTGCCATTGCTCTTTTAACATTTCTGCTAAGGCTTGTTGACGCTGCTCTGGACTGTTTAATCCGGTGGTCAGGCGGGGATAGTCTATGGTAACCGAGGGATTGTTGACGTCGCCGTTGATTTTTAAAGGAACTGCTTTTGCATTGCGGTTGTGGGCGTTACGTATAATCAGAGTTTCCGAAAGAGTTTGCGAGGCAAGGTTGGTGCTGCCGCTACTGTTGATGAGCAAAACGTCCGATATCAGCTCGCTGTTATTGTGGCGCAAGATACCTTGCTCGATATCGGCACTCATGGTCAAGCGGGAAAAGGGGGTTTGTACGTCGGCATCATAGCCGTCTAGTTTACTGTTGGTGCTGGCATTTCTAAGAATATTGCGCATGTCGAAACCGATGAGGGCGCCGTTCGAAATGTTCAGTTGGAGGCTGCCTTTCAGGTTTTCCATGAGATTTTGCCGTGTGGTACCGCTGGCGGAAAAGTCGATAACGGCATTGCCGTTTCCGTTAATGCGATGATAGCCGAATAAATCTTGTAGGAGCGGGCGGATTTGGATATTTGTAGCAATTTGTTGTAGGTGGAATGTGGGCGGATTCGTATTTGCCATACTGATGCCGCCTTCCAAACTGCCATTGTAAAGAGAGGCGTTAAGGCGGGAGAGGCTGATACGCTGATTGTCGGCGTATAATTGTGCGTTTAGATTATCGGCCTGTATACCAGGTATTATCAAACTGCCGATACTGATATCGGCTTCGATGGCTGGGGTATTGGGATGAGATAAAAATTTCGGATAAATGGTAGTAGAATCTTGTTTTTCCTGAAGATAAGGTGTGAGATTGAGTCGGCCAAGATTCAGATTTCCTGTAATTTTACCGCTGTTTTGTTGGTAGGCTGCTTGTAGGGTAACCGGTTGTCGGTCGAAAAGTCCTTGCAGGTTGGTTTGCCAGTTGCCGTTTTTGTAGCTGAATGAACCGTCCAGTTGGCTAATAAACCGGGGTTGAGGTGCTGAAGGATTATCTTGGATGCTGGTAAAACTAAAACGGGGCGATTCGATCGTATTGCTTTGCTGCCAGTTGATCGGGCCGGTAAAGGTAAAGTTTGTCTGCCCGTAAACATTTTTATGACTGCCTGTCAGGCCGGCTTCTGCGATGGTCACTATAGTAGGGTGTAGGCTGATTTTATTGAGTTTGATTGCAGCATCCCATTGGTTACCGCTTTCTTTTGCTGTCAGTACACTGCCAAATTCATTGATAGAGACATGATTATTTTGCCAAATAATTTGGGGTGTTTGGGCATTGATATGAAGGTTTAGTGCAGTATTGTCGGCACTCAGGCGCACATTTTGCAGATTGAGGGTTTGGTTTTGGGGCTGCCAGTTTAAGCTGCTTTCAGATTTGATCTGGATTTGGCGGCCTTTTATATCTGCGTCGGCTTTGAGGACTAATTGGGGAATACGCCAGCCATCAGATGCTTGCATTAAACGGCCTTCGCCGCCCAATACGGCTTTGCCTTTGGCACCGGCATCGGCAGTACCCGAAAAATCGAATATTTTTTCAGAGCCGTTAAGATTTTTGCCGTTAAAACGTAGGTCGCTGATGAAATAGTGATGCTTGGGAAGATTCAGTTTGATGCGGCTATTTTCAACAATAAGGCGGTTGAGATGTATGTTCGTTGATGACCTGCGCCAAAGATCGGCCAAACTCCAGTTACCGCTTGCGTCACGGTTTAGCTCTATATCTGCCCCTTTGATCACCCATTTTTCTATTGTGGTAGTTTGGTTGAAGAGGCTTTTCCAAGATAAGCCTATTTTCATTTCTTTGATATATACGGCATCGGCTTGGCTATTGGGTTTGCTGATAGAAAGATTGTGTAGGGTAACGGTTGGTCGAGGCAGCCAGCTGCGCCCGATTTGTGCATGGATGCGCGTGTTTCTACCGCTGCCGGCTGTAAATTTATCCAGTTCGGTTTGGATTTTTTGAGGGTTGAAGATTTCCCTAAGGGCAACTTGCAGACCAAGCGCCAGCAGCAGAGCGGCAAGTGCGCCGAAGATGATGGTTTTCAGCCAGAATTTGCCTGAGCGTAAAAAGTGAATCATAGGGAAAATAGCCGCAAAAATTGTTTTCGTTAAAATCTTATAATGATGAACACAAATACTGAATCCCACAAGCTTTAAAATACTAAATATTGTAAATATTTTTAGAAAAACTAAATACTGTAAGGGGGGTGATTAGGATGTTGGCAGGGGAAATATTGGCGAGTGGTGGGAATGTTGCTACTATGGAACTATTAATTTTCAGGAGAAATAAAGATGTTGATTGTGATGCGCAAGCACGCTTCGGACGAGGCGATCGCACAAGTGGTGGATTTAATCCGCCGGCGCGGTTTGCAGGAGCATATTTCCAGAGGTGAGGAGCGTACGATTATCGGTGCCGTAGGTGATGAAAGGGTATTACACCTGCATGAGGTTAATACGCTGCCGGAAGTGGAGCGTGCGATCCGCGTATTGAACGACTGGCGCATCATCAGCCGTGAGACCCAACCTCAAGACAGTACGATTACCGTGCGCGGTGTGGAGTTCGGTGGTGGAAAAATATTGGATATTGCTACGGCAGGTAGTGAGACTGAGGCGGCAGATGCAGTATATACCGATCCGTTTTTTGTACCACGCGGCCCCTATGCCGAGCTTGAATATGCCGGTGAGAAAGTACAAATCCGCACAATGCAACAAGAAGTGGCACGTTGCCACGAAGCGGGTAAACCCGTGTTGGTACGTATCCGAGATGTTCGCCAGATAGCACCTGCTTTAGCAGCCGAGGCCGATATATTGTATTTGGGCGGCGAGTTGATGACTAACCGCGCTTTACAAGATGAAGTAGGCCGTCTGAATACGCCTGTGGTTTTGTGTAAAGACAAGCATCATAGGGTAGACGACTGGCTGGTAGCGGCGGAACATATCGCATTGCACGGCAACCACCATATCATTTTGGGCGAGGCGGGTACGTTGAGTTTCGAGCCTGAACACACTTACCGTTTGGATGTGGACGCTATCGTGCGCGTGCGTAAATTAAGCCATTTGCCCGTTATCGCCAACGTTACCCGCCTATGGCACGGCGATATGCCGCAGGAAGTGCTTTACCGTTTGGCTGAAGCGGCAGGTGTAAACGGCGTAGTGAACAGTTTATAAACGTTGATTTTGAAAAAGAAGCCGTCTGAAATTCAGACGGCCTTTGTTTTTATTTCGGTATCGAAATCGTTTAAAATGGCTGCCTGAAAACTATAGTGCATAAAGTTTGCGAGATGAATGCCGATACGCAGAAACAGCTTAAAATTACCGAAAATACAGCTAAAAAACTCGATAAACTGAATATCCGCAGCGTTTGGGATGCGGTGTTGCACCTGCCTTTGCGTTATGAAGACGAAACCCATATCACCCCGATTGCCGATGCGCGCCCCGGTGTGCCTTGCCAGGTGGAAGGAGAGGTAGTGCATCAAGAGGTACAGTTCAGGCCGCGCCGGCAACTGATTGTTCAGATGCGCGACGGATCCGGCAGCGTATTGTTTTTGCGTTTTATCCATTTTTACCCCAGTCATCAAAAGCAAATGGCCGAAGGCAAGCGTATCCGTGCGGTGGGTGAAATCAAACAAGGCTTTTTCGGCAGCGAGATGATACATCCGAAGATACGTGATGCCAAAAGCAGTGGTTTGGCAGAAAGCCTTACCCCTGTTTATCCGACCGTAAACGGCTTAAACCAGCCTACCTTGCGCCGTATTATTCAGACGGCATTAGACGTTACGCCGTTGCAAGATACCTTGCCTGACGACTTGTTAGGCCGTTTGAAACTGCCGCATTTGACCGAAAGCTTACGGTTATTGCACTTCCCGCCGCCCGATTACACGATTCACCAACTTTCAGACGGCACTTTGCCTGCGTGGCAACGGCTGAAATTCGACGAACTGCTGGCGCAGCAGCTTTCTATGCGTTTGGCACGGCAAAAGCGTATCAGCGGCAGTGCCAAAGCTTTGCTGGGCAGCGGCGAACTATCTGCAAAATTGTTAAACAGCCTGCCTTTCTCCCTTACCGGCGCACAACAGCGCGTATTGGATGAAATCCGCCACGATATGGCGCAAACCTTTCCCATGCACCGGCTTTTACAAGGAGACGTGGGCAGCGGTAAAACGATTGTGGCCGCATTATCCGCGCTTGTCGCGATTGAAGCGGGCTACCAAGTGGCGGTGATGGCGCCCACTGAAATTTTGGCGGAGCAGCACTATATCAAATTCAAACAATGGCTTGAACCTTTGGGTTTGAGCGTGGCATGGCTATCGGGCAGCCTGCGTAAAAAAGCCAAAGATGCGGCTAAAACCGCCTTGGAAAACGGCGAAACCTTGTTGGCAGTCGGCACGCATGCCTTGTTTCAAGAAGACGTGCGCTTTCAAAATCTCGGCTTGGTGATTGTGGACGAACAGCACCGCTTCGGCGTGGCGCAACGTTTGGCTTTAAAAAATAAAGGTGAAGACGTACACCAACTGATGATGTCGGCTACGCCTATCCCGCGGACATTGGCAATGAGTTTTTTTGCTGATTTGGACGTATCCGTTATCGACGAACTGCCGCCTAACCGAACACCGATTAAAACGCGGCTTGTGAACAGCTTGCGCCGCGCAGAAGTAGAGAGCTTCGTATTATCCACTTGTTTGAAAGGGCAGCAGGCCTATTGGGTATGCCCGCTGATTGAAGAAAGCGAAACGCTGCAACTGCAAACCGCTACCGAAACCTTAACCCAACTTCAGACGGCCTTGCCGCAACTGAACATAGGTTTGGTACACGGACGTATGAAAGCTGCCGAAAAAGCCGCCGTGATGGCTGAATTTTCGGCAGGCCGTCTGAATGTTTTGGTGGCGACTACTGTAATCGAAGTCGGCGTAGACGTGCCTAATGCCAGCCTGATGGTGATAGAGCATGCGGAACGCATGGGGTTGGCGCAACTGCATCAATTACGCGGGCGGGTAGGGCGCGGTGCCGCAGCCAGTGCGTGCGTATTGCTGTTTTCCGAACCCTTGAGCGAATTGGCCAAAGCCCGTTTGAAAGTGATTTACGAGCATACGGACGGTTTTGAAATCGCGCGGCAGGATTTGAACATACGCGGGCCGGGTGAGTTTCTCGGCGCGCGGCAGAGCGGCGTACCCATGTTGCGCTTTGCCGATTTGCAGGAAGACCTGCATCTTTTGGAAACGGCGCGCAATATCGCTCCGCAATTGATAGACGAACGCCCCGATATTGTCGAAGCCCACCTTAACCGGTGGTTATCCAGTAGAGAGCAGTATTTGGGCGTATAGCCGGTATACTTGTCAGGCAAACAGAGGCCGTCTGAAACTTATATTTCAGACGGCCTTAAATATGTGGATATTAGAAAGTATATTTCACTTTGATACCGGCTTCATGGGTGTAGTTTTTGGGTTCTACCGCCTCAAAAGCTTCATTGGTTTGATCATCAAAATGAGTGGCACTATCCGAATCGAATACTTTCCAGCCTCGATAGAAGGGGCCGACACTCAATTTCCCGTGTGTGCCGAAGGTTTTGCTCACGGGCAAATCCACTTCAAGGCCTTGGCCGTTGCGCTGCTTGTTGACAATGGTGCCGTTATGCAAATAAGAAAGTTGGCGGCCGTAAATGGCGCGGTTGTAACCGATTTTGGGGTTCAATTCAAATGATTTCGGCAGTTTGATATCAACACCTGCGCCAACGTGAACATAAGCGGTTTTATTTTTACGGCTATAATCTTCCGGATCGCTTTTACCGCTTAAATCATGCAAGGTGCGGTAGCCCAAACCGGTTTCCAGTTGCAGCGTGAATTGTTCGTTGAGCGGGCGGCTGTATTTGTAAATTACACGGGCATCGGTGGATTTGCGCTCAATATTGTGTTGGCGTACAGAGCCGTAAGGCGTGCCTTGAGGGTTTTCATCACTGGGATTTTCACCGCCGATATAGTCGATTTTGCCTTTTGAATAACGGCCTTCAAATTTGACGGCGTGTTGTTCGTTTAAGTGGTATTTCACTTCACCGTTAATAGACCATAGATTACCGCGCTGCTGCATAAAGCGGTCATCACCATTTTGGTACTCGCGATACGTTTCTTGATAGCGTTCGCCGCCTACGCTGAATTCCAGAGGTTTCGCTGCGGCCAGTTGATGGGTAAACAGAAAACTGCTTGCTAAGAATAGAATCGATTTTGAGGTCATAATGTTATAATGTAACTATTAAAGGGGTTGGCATTATAATGTCTGCCTCACGCAAAATCAAAAAATATTTCCAATTTGCTTATATATCAGCCTATATTGAAAATAGATAAAATAATTCAATTGGTTATTGGGTATGTATATACAAAAAATGCCGTCTGAAATTTGGTTTCAGACGGCATTTTATCTAAACTCGGTAAAATATTCGGCTTAATTTATGAGCTATGTCAAACAAACATCAGCCTAAAAAGTTTGCGAACAATGTCAGAATAAACGCATTTACAAAATCTATGAAGAAGGCACCAATCATCGGCACAATTAAAAATGCTTTGTGCGAAGGGCCGAAATGCTGGGTAACGGATTGCATATTGGCTACTGCGGTCGGCGTTGCACCCATACCGAAGCCGCAATGTCCGGCAGCCAATACGGCGGCATCATAGTTTTTGCCCATTACTCTAAAGGTAACAAAATAAGCAAACAAAGCCATAACGATAGTTTGCACGGTTAGGATAATCAGCATCGGCAAAGCAAGATCCAACAATTGCCATAATTTGAGATTCAGTAGTGCGATACCCAAAAACAGGCTGAGCGAGGCGTTGCCGAATACATCAATGGCACGGTCGAACATATTGAATTTGAATACCGTGGTCAGCACGTTCCGCAAAATCACGCCGAAGAAAAGCGCCCATATAAACTGCGGTAAGGTGAAGCTTTCGGGCAGCCAGGCTTTTACTTGGGGGGTAGTCATCAAAGCGGAAAATGCCAAGCAGGCGGCAAAAAGCGCCATGGTTTCGATTGCCGTGGTGGCGGTAATCAGGCGGGGCTGCTCGGCGTGTTCGAACGTATTGTCTACGGTTGAAGCAATATCGGTATCCTGTTGATTGCCTGCTTTAGCGTGCTCTTGGGCGTTGATCTGTTTCATACCCATATTGTTCACCAACTTACGCGCTACCGGGCCGCCGATCAAACCACCCAAAACCAAGCCGAAAGTCGCACTGGCCATACCTAAATCGATCGCGCCGGTAATATGGTATTTTTCCTCCAATACCTTGCCCCATGCGCCCGCCGTACCGTGACCGCCGACAAGTGTAATCGAACCGGTGATCAGGCCGACAATCGGTTTTAAATCAAGCAAAGTAGCAAGTCCGACACCGACTGCATTTTGCACGATGATAAATACGCTTACCACCGCCAAAAAAAGCACCAGCGCCGCACCGCCGGCTTTCAAGCGGGAAAAATCCGCGCTTAATCCGATAGAGGAGAAGAAAATCAGCATAAACGCCGTTTGCAGGCCTTGGTCGAAGCTAAACGACAAACCGCTGCTTGTATATAAAAGATAAATAATTATCGCTGCCAGCAAACCACCCGCCACAGGCTCGGGAATATTGAAATTTTGAAGAAATTTTATTTTGTTAACCAGCAAACGACCGACTAACAAAACCAACGTGGCGACAATAAGCGTGTAGTAAGGATCAACGACAATAGAATCCATAAAGTACCTTTTTATAAATTAATGTTAATGTTTTGATAAGTTGAGCATAGAACAAGATGATAAACGTTATCCGGTAGGTTTGCCAAGTTGTCTTGGGTGTTAGGTAGTAAGGTTTAAGTAGCATTAGGTTTGTTTAATAAAAAGATATGGGGATTTTGTTGATAGATTTTGTAATGGCTGACCGGTTGGAAAGGCAGAGTAAAACATAAAATATGCCGTCTGAAAAATTAGGTTTCAGACGGCATTGAGAGGTGGAAAGTATATGTGTGCATACCTACACGCAGGCTACGGTTTGCTATGTATAGATTTTATATTTCATACATGTTAAGGCTTGCTTACGATGTGGTAAATTGATCATATATTATTTTGACACTATGCGGGACGCTGGCGGGATCAATTAAAGCTAGTGCTTTTACAAATCTTCTTCTTTCATGTGGTATCATACGAGCAATTCTAGAGGTTTCACTTTGTGCATGACGCAGCATAATTGCAATTTCCATAGGAGAAAAATTTTTAATTATTTCTTCATAAAAAGGAATAGCTGCCCATGAAATTCCATAACCGTTTCCTAAATAACATGATACAACAGTATCTACAAAATCACTTTGAATAGTTTCAGGAACAGCTGTAGCTGTGGACAGCTCTAGTAATCTTTCAGCGTGTGGGGCTTCATTATAAAAGTTATTTAAACCATCATGAGCAATTTGTAATCTTTGAACAGCAGTAGAAAAAATTGTATGCTGTTGAGGAGCTGATAACAATCCTAGTAAGCCAAGTTTTTCAAAAAATTGGCTTGATGCTGTTAGTCGTTGTTCATCACCTTTTGCAATATATTCTGAATGCTTATCAATTAAGGAAGAACGTAATGAAGCAGAAAAACTATCTTTAAATAAACTACAAATATCTAAAGCATTAAGTCTTGTACGTTCTTGCGATTTAGAATCGCAATATACACCGTGAGCCATCATAATTAATAACTGTCTCTGAGCTTCGTGGGTTTCAGATAGTCGATTTCTCCATAATTCTAATTGAGGTTCACTAAATCTTACTTCTTTAAGAGATTTAATAAATTCATTAATATTTACTCCTTTGGGAGATGATGAATCACCTAGTGCATATTTTATGCAACGATTTAAGAAAGTAATAAACTCCCTATCATTTAGATTACCAAGTGATGGGTGTGCAGCAGAAAAATTGTTACGAATATTTCTGCATTGACTCAAAAATAGAAAACCCTCTTCATTTAAGATATTAAGCTCTAAACATAAATCTAATAATTGACTATCTTGTAGTGATATTAAATTATTATCTTCAAAATCCTTTTCTCTAATTTGAGAAACAATAGGTAATCCAAAGTTTCTGACTTTATCTCGAAGCCTTAAAATAGCAGCATTCCAAATATAATTGATTGCTCCATCAAATAATCCTGAACTTGTTGCTATACACATACGAGCAATGAGTTCAGGAGCAACATTATTAACTGGTATATTTCTTAATTCTCGAGGTAAATCGCTCCATGCATATCTAATTTCTTCATCACTTGCGAGAACTTCTCTAGGGAAGCCAAGAGATGTAACTAGTTGATTTATTGCAGGTATAGTGTTGGCTGATAAATCAGGTAACTGTTGATTGAAAGTTGTAAGTTGATTGCTGTGATTCATTACTCAAAACTCCAAATATTAATGCAGAACAACATCACTACAGAATAGGTTTCAAATATTTCCCAGTATAACTTTCCTTAATCTTTACCACTTCTTCTGGATCTCCTTTCGCAATAATCCTCCCCCCACCGTCACCCCCTTCCGGCCCCAAATCCACAATATAATCAGCGGTTTTTATGACGTCAAGATTATGCTCGATAATCACAATCGAGTTGCCTTTGCCTTTCAGACGGCCTATGACTTCCAATAACAAGGCAATATCGGCGAAGTGCAAACCGGTGGTGGGTTCGTCCAAAATATACAAGGTACGGCCAGTGTCACGTTTGGAAAGTTCGAGAGCGAGTTTGACGCGTTGGGCTTCGCCGCCGGATAGGGTGGTGGCGGATTGGCCGAGGCGGATGTAGCCGAGGCCGACATCCATCAGGGTTTGCAGTTTGCGCGATACGGTGGGCACGGTGTCAAAGAATTCGCGCGCTTCTTCTACGGTCATGTCCAGCACTTGGCTGATGTTTTTGCCTTTGTATTGCACTTCCAGCGTTTCGCGGTTGTAGCGTTTGCCGTGGCACACTTCGCAGGGAACGTATACGTCGGGCAGAAAGTGCATTTCCACTTTAATCACGCCGTCGCCCTGGCAGGCTTCGCAGCGGCCGCCTTTAACGTTGAACGAGAAGCGGCCGACGCTGTAACCGCGTTCGCGCGACAGCGGCACGCCGGCAAAGAGGTCGCGAATGGGGGTGAACAGTCCGGTATAGGTCGCAGGGTTGGAGCGCGGTGTGCGGCCGATGGGGGATTGATCGACGTTGATGACTTTATCGAGATGCTCCAATCCGCTGATTTCGTCGTAGGGTGCGGGTTCTTCGTGGGCGCGGTTGAGTTCGCGGGCGGTGATTTTCGCTAGTGTGTCGTTAATCAGGGTGGATTTGCCGCTGCCTGAAACGCCGGTAATGCAGGTAATCAAACCCAGCGGCAGTTCCAGCGTCACGTTTTTCAGATTGTTGCCGCGTGCGCCTTTGAGCACCAGCATTCTGTCGGGATCGACAGGGGTTCTTTCAGACGGCACGGTAATGGCTTTTTTGCCGCTGAGGTATTGTCCGGTAACGGATTGCTCGCAGGCAGCCACTTTTTCGGGAGTGTCGGCAATCAAGACCGTGCCACCGTGTTCGCCCGCGCCAGGCCCCATATCGATCACGAAATCGGCCTCGCGGATGGCATCTTCGTCGTGTTCCACCACGATGACGCTGTTGCCCAAATCGCGCAGGCGTTTGAGGGTGGCAAGCAGGCGGTCGTTGTCGCGCTGGTGCAGGCCGATGGAGGGTTCGTCCAATACATACATCACGCCGGTTAGGCCGCTGCCGATTTGGCTGGCCAGGCGGATGCGTTGCGCTTCGCCGCCGGAAAGGGTTTCGGCGCTGCGGGCAAGGTTGAGGTAATCAAGGCCGACATTGATTAAAAAGCCCAAGCGTTCGGTGATTTCTTTGAGGATTTTTTCGGCGATGTGTTTTTTGTTGCCGTCCAATTCCAGTTGCTCGAAAAAGTCCAAGGTTTGCTTGAGCGGAGTGGCGGAAATTTGGTGCAGGGCTTGGCCGCCGACAAAAACATGGCGGGCTTCTTTGCGTAAACGGGCGCCGCCGCAAGCGGGGCAGGCGCGGTGGCTTTGGTAGTCGCGCAGTTTGTCGCGGATGGTTTCGCTATCGGTTTCGCGGTAGCGGCGTTCGAGGTTGGGAATAATGCCTTCGAAAGCATGGCTGCGGTTGAAGGTGGTGCCTTTTTCGGACAGATAGCGGAACTCGATCACTTCTTTGCCGGAGCCGTGCAACACGGTTTGGCGCACTTTTTCAGGCAGCGCTTCAAACGGGGTATCGACGCTGAAACCGTAATGCGCGGCCAGCGATTGAATCATCTGGAAATAAAACTGGTTGCGTTTGTCCCAGCCGTCGATGGCACCGGCGGCTAAAGACAATTCGGGGTGGGCTACCACGCGCTCGGGATCGAAAAAGTTCATGCTGCCCAAGCCGTCGCATGTCGGGCAGGCGCCTACGGGATTGTTGAACGAAAACAGGCGCGGTTCCAACTCTGGCAGGCTGTACGAACAGACGGGGCAGGCGAAACGGGCGGAAAACCAGTGTTCTTGGCCGCTGTCCATTTCCAATGCCAACGCACGCTCGTTGCCGTGGCGCAATGCGGTTTCGAAACTTTCGGCCAGGCGTTGCTTAATGTCGGCTTTCACCTTGACGCGGTCAATCACCACGTCGATATTGTGTTTGATGTTTTTTTCCAGCTTGGGAACTTCGTCCAACTGATAAACTTCGCCGTCCACACGCACGCGGGCGAAGCCTTGCGCTTGCAGGTCGGCAAAAAAATCCGCGAATTCGCCTTTGCGTTCGCGCACGGCGGGGGCGAGTATCATGACGCGGGTGTCTTCAGGCAGCCCCAAAACATGATCGACCATTTGCGATACGGTTTGGCTGCTCAGCGGTAGGTTGTGTTCGGGGCAATGCGGTGTGCCGACGCGGGCATAGAGCAGGCGCAGGTAGTCGTGGATTTCCGTTACCGTGCCGACGGTAGAACGCGGGTTGTGGCTGGTGGATTTTTGTTCGATGGAAATGGCGGGCGAAAGGCCTTCGATCAAATCGACATCGGGCTTGTCCATCATCTGCAAAAATTGGCGCGCATAGGCCGAAAGGCTTTCCACATAGCGGCGTTGGCCTTCGGCATAGAGCGTATCGAAGGCAAGCGAAGATTTGCCGCTGCCGGACAATCCCGTTACCACGACCAGTTTATGGCGGGGAATATCGAGATCGATGTTTTTCAGATTGTGGGTGCGTGCGCCGCGGATGCGGATGGTGTCGTTGTCGGCCATATTGGTTGCTTTCTTTACCGCTGGATTTTTAGTCGAAGGAATAGGCAATTATAGCATTTTTAAGCGTTTTGATTGGATGCAGTTAACAGATTTGAAGGCCGTCTGAAAAGGTTTCAGACGGCCTTTTGAGGAAGGTGTGAAATCAAGGCAATTTATGCTGTAACGATATGCAAAAAGAGCATGAAACGGCTTGAAGTAACAATACGGTACGGCATACTCTGTTTCACTATATAATAAGAAAATTTTGCGATATTTTACAGAATAGCTGCCTGAACCATGATGAAATTTACTACCCGTTTTAATCCGAAATTGTTCGAGCTTACGCAGGGTTATCCTCGCCGGCGTTTGATTAAAGATTTAGGCGCGGGCCTGACCGTGGCTGTGGTTGCGTTGCCGTTGGCTATGGCATTTGCGATTGCTTCTGGGCTAAAGCCTGAAGCAGGGCTGTTTACGGCGATTATCGGCGGTTTTCTGATTTCGCTTTTTAGCGGCTCAAGAGTGCAAATCGGCGGCCCGGCGGGGGCGTTTATCGTAATTGTGTACGGTATTGTCGAGCAATACGGCGTAGGCGGGCTGTTGCTGGCAACGTTTATGTCGGGCGTGATGCTGTGGCTGATGGGTTTTTTGCGGATGGGCGTGCTGATTAAATTTATTCCCGTGGCAGTGATTATCGGCTTTACTAACGGGATTGCGGTATTGATCGGGCTTTCACAGATTAAGGATTTTTTTGGCTTGAAGGTGGCAGGCAAAATGCCCGCCGAGTTTTTCGCTATGCTAAAAACGCTTTGGCAGGCATTGCCTAGTTGGAATCCGCAGGCTTTGGGTGTGGCTTTGCTTTCATTGGCGATCATTATTATGTGGCAGTGGCGTGCCAAAAAAAATGCAGTGGCATTTGATAAAGCGGGATTGTTGCCGAGGGTGTCGGGTTCGTTGGCTTTGATACCCGGATCGATTGTGGCCTTGGTTGCGGCAACGCTGATGGTGCAGTTTTTCGGTTTGCAGGTGGAAACGATCGGCAGTAAGTTTAATGGTATTCCGCAGGGTTTGCCGGAAATTACTATTCCGAATTTTAGTTGGAATGAGATTAAAGGCCTGTTTCTTCCTGCCGCTACGCTGGCAGTATTGGGTGCAATTGAATCGCTGTTGTGCGCGCGCGTGGCAGACAGCATGATACGGGATAAGCATGATTCCAATCAGGAATTGTTGGCACAAGGCTTTGCCAATATGGTGGTGCCGTTTTTCGGCGGTATGCCGGCTACCGGTACGATTGCGCGTACTGTGACCAATATTAAAAACGGCGGCGGCAGCCCGATTGCCGGTATGGTACATGCTTTGGCGTTGTTGGTTGTGGTGTTGGCGGCCGCACCGTTGGCACAATATATTCCGTTGGCGGCTTTATCGGCAATTTTGATGTTTGTCGCTTGGAATATGGGAGAGTGGAGGGAGTTTGCCCGTTTGCGTACATTCCGTTTGCCGTATCGGATTATTTTGTTGTCGGTATTCGTTTTGACGGTGGTAGTAGACTTGACTGTGGCGGTGCAAGTGGGCATTTTCTTTGCCTGTTTTATTTTCATTTACCGTATTTCCAGTCTTTCGACTGCCGAAGCATTCAAGCTGCCTGATGATTTTGCTGCCGAAGGGGTGGCTGCTTATAGGCTGACAGGTGCTTTGTTTTTCGGGGCCGTAAAGTTTGTAGACGAGTTATTGGTGAATGTGCCTAAACGGGCGTTGGTATTGGATTTTTCGGGGGTGATTTATATTGATTCGTCCGGCGAGGAATCTTTGGAAGAACTACTGGAGCTTTATCAGGAAAAGAATATTCCGATTTTGATTTACGGTTTGCGCCAACAGCCGCAAGATTTGTTAAAACGCACACGCTGGTTGCAGCGTTTGGGTGAGGGCCATGTTTTCAGTGATATGGCAGATTTGCAGGCGTGGTTGGCAAAATATTAGAAGGTCTTTGGCTTGAAGCGTATGGTGTGGCAAATTAATTTTCAGACGGCTTGTTTGTTATGACCGATATCATAATTAACAGGGGCTTCCGTAGTATTACATGCGACGGAGGCTCCTGTTTTTCATGTTGTTTACCGAATAAGATGATTAGGATTTAATTATTGGCTGTGGAAACCATCTTGATACAGTAACCTTTCAGTGTCGTTCGGTTTAAGAATACGAAGCTATCGTTACGGTAAAGCTTTTCAGCGAGAATGTAATCGTTATTGTTTACTTTCAATATGTAATAGGGTTTTCCTTCATAATGGATGACTGCATAATCCGTGTATAGATAAGGGCGGACTAGCCCGATAATAAAAGCGAAGCTAAGAAAATATATGACTAAGAAACCCATTAAGGTAAATATAAACGACTCTGATTTTTTAAAATGGCGGTAATCTATTGAAAAAAGTGTGCCCGCTCTGTGAAAAACGCATGGTAATGTGATAGCAAGGCATAAGTAGAGTAAAAAGAAATACAGGGGCGGCCTACCGATAAAAATGTACATACCCGCCATGCTGACTAAGAAAAGAATCGACAAAATGGTTAGGATGCGTATAGAACCGATCAGTGTTAATTTGCGGCTGATGGCGTTGCGCATAAGATAAAGACCGATAAAATAACCTATGGCTAATAATATAGTCATCACCAATACATAAGCCAAACTGGTTGCGATGTTGCTACCGCCTACTTCGATATACCACCAAGGATAGCCATAGGTTAATGCGGTACCCCAACCGTAGGTATAAGCAGTACCCCAGCAAAGAACGGTAATAAAAATAGAAGAATGAATTAGCTTATTAAACTGAGTAATCATAATCCTTATTATATTATATTGAAACTTTAAAGTAATAATACTACAAATTATTATCAGTGCTTTCAATATATCTTGTATTGTTTATTAGTATAAAATAGTAATCTTTTGTTAAAAAATATAATAAAATAGCCAAGCTTCAAAATAAAGGAGCTTGGCTGTTTGATTTGTTTATCAGGGGTTTAACGATTATTAACTGTTTATTCCCACTCAATCGTAGCAGGCGGTTTGCCGCTGACATCATAAACCACGCGGTTGATGCCGCGTACTTCGTTGATGATACGGTTGGAAACCCGACCAAGCAGGCTGTATGGTAGTTCCGCCCAGTGTGCGGTCATGAAATCGCTGGTTACGACAGCACGCAGAGCCACCACATATTCATAAGTGCGTCCGTCGCCCATCACGCCTACTGATTTTACCGGTAGGAATACGGCGAAAGCCTGACTGGTGAGATCGTACCAAGATGTGCCGTTTTCATCGATGGTATTGCGTAATTCTTGGATGAAAATGTCATCTGCACGGCGCAACAGGTCGGCATATTCTTTTTTCACTTCGCCCAAAATGCGTACGCCTAAGCCGGGGCCGGGGAAGGGGTGGCGGTATACCATTTCGCGGGGCAGGCCGAGGGCGACACCCAGTTCGCGCACTTCATCTTTAAACAAATCGCGCAGTGGTTCAAGCAGGCTCAGGTTGAGGGTTTCGGGCAAGCCGCCTACGTTGTGATGGCTCTTGATCGCGTGGGCTTTTTTGGTTTTGGCGCCAGCAGATTCGATAACATCGGGATAAATGGTACCTTGGGCCAGCCATTTGGCATTTTTGCGTTTGGCGGCTTCGGTTTGGAATACTTCGACAAATTCCGCACCGATAATCTTACGTTTTTGTTCGGGATCGGTAACCCCCGCCAGTTTGCCCATGAAGTCATCGGTTGCATCAACATGAATCACGTTAACGCCGAGGTTTCGGGCAAACATATCCATAACCATCCGGCCTTCGTTGAGGCGCAGCAGGCCGTGGTCGACGAATACGCAGGTGAGTTGGTCGCCGATGGCACGGTGGATGAGGGCGGCGGCTACGGATGAGTCAACACCGCCGGAAAGACCGAGAATTACTTCGTCATTGCCGACTTGGGCACGGATTTTTTCAACGGCCTCTTCAATGTAGTTGGGCATGGTCCAGCTGGGTTGGGCACCGCAGATATCCAATACGAAGCGGTTTAGTAACGCTTTGCCTTGTTTGGTGTGGGTTACTTCGGGGTGGAATTGGATACCGTAGAATTGTTTTTCGGTATTTTCCATCATTGCAATCGGGCAGCTTGGGGTATCGCCGATAACGGTAAAGCCTTCGGGCAGTTTGGATACTTTGTCGCCGTGGCTCATCCAAACATCCAATACATTGGGTGTGCCGTCGTAAATATCGCGGGTTAGTTCGCTGTCGATGGTTTTTACTTGGGCGTAGCCGAATTCGCGCTGATCACCGGGGCTGACTTCTCCACCCAAGTGGTGAGCCATAAATTGCATGCCATAGCAGATGCCCAATACGGGGATGCCGAGGTTGAAAATGCCGGTGTCGGCTTGGTAGTCGGATTCATAAACGGAATTGGGGCCGCCTGAAAGAATAATGCCTTTGGGGGCAAACGCTTTGATTTCTTCCAAAGGCATATCGTAAGAGTGCAGCTCGCAGTACACATGTGCTTCTCGTACGCGGCGGGCAATCAGCTGCGTGACTTGGGAACCGAAGTCTAGAATGAGGATTTTATCTTGGGTCATGATGATTTTTCCGCAAAGAAAGGGATAGTGGAAAATTTGTGCCGAATTGTATCATAAAGCCGTCTGAAAAAGGATTTCAGACGGCGTGTTGCTTGTTGGGGCAAATATCAGATATGGCCGTTTTGCTTGGCTTCCAGTATTTCCCAGCGCTCTAGTTTTTCCAAAAGCTGTATCTCGATTTCTTCGGCGCGTGCTTGTAATGCGGCGGCTTGTTCGTAATCTTTGAAGATTTCGGGATCGGAGAGGCGAGCATTCAAATCATTTTGCTCGGTTTCCAATGCGGCGATTTCGTCGGGCAGTGCATCAAGTTCGCGTTGTTCTTTGTATGAGAGCTTAACGGTGCGGTTGGCTTTAGGGCGGCTTTTTTCTGTTTCGGTGCCGTTTGTATTTTTCGGTGCGGCGGCGGTTTCGAGTTGCTGTTCGCGGTTTTTGGCATCGAGATAGTCTTGGTAGCCGCCTATATATTCTTTTAGACGGCCTTCTCCTTCAAAAACGATGCTTTGGGTAATCACGTTGTCGAGAAACATACGGTCGTGGCTGACGAGAAATACGGTGCCGTTGTAGTCGCGCAGCAATTCTTCAAGCAGCTCTTGCGTGTCGATATCGAGGTCGTTGGTAGGTTCGTCGAGTATCAGGATGTTGGCCGGACGGGTAAATAGTTTGGCCAAAAGCAGACGGTTGCGTTCACCGCCGGAAAGTGAGGAAACCGGGCTTTGCGCGCGGGCAGGGTGGAAGAGGAAGTCTTCCAGATAGCTCATCACATGTTTTTTCTTACCGCCTATTTCTACATAATCGTTACCTTGGCCGAGTGTGTAGAAAACGGTGTCGTTTTCGTTGAGTGAACTACGGAATTGGTCGAAGTAGGCGACTTCTTGTTTACTACCGATACGGATGCGGCCGCCGGTAGGTTGCAACTCTCCTAAAATCAGTTTAAGGAAAGTGGTTTTTCCGATGCCGTTGGGGCCGATTAAGCCGATTTTGTCGCCGCGTTGGATAATGGCGGAAAAATTATCCATGATGACTTTGTCGCCGTATCGGAAGCCGGCATGTTCCAGCTCTGCAATGATTTTGCCGCTTTTTTCGCCGGTATCCAGTTTGAAATTGACCTGGCCTTGCACGTTGCGGCGCTCGGCACGTTGGCGGCGGAGCTCTTCCAAGCGGCGTACCCGGCCTTCGTTACGGGTGCGGCGGGCTTCAATACCTTTTCGTATCCAAGCTTCTTCTTGGGCATGGAATTTATCGAAAAGGCGGTTGTGTTCGGTTTCGACGGCCAGCTCTTCGGCTTTTTTCTCGCTGTATTTGGCAAATGAGCCGGGATAGCTGCGCAAAATGCCTCTATCAAGTTCGACGATGCGGTTGGCTGTATTATCTAGAAAACGGCGGTCGTGGGTGATGACCACCATGCTGCCGGTGAATTGCTTCAGCAGGTTTTCCAGCCAGATGATGGCGTCTATATCAAGATGGTTGGTCGGCTCATCCAGTAGTAATACATCGGGTTTCTGTACCCATGCCTGAGCCAGTGCCACACGTTTTTTTTGGCCGCCCGAAAGATTACCGATAAGTTCGTTTTCGGGTAGCCCTAATTCTGAAATAGTTTGTTTGATGGCGGCATCGAACTGCCAGCCGTTTTTTGTTTCAAGTGCAGTTTGCAACTCGTTTAATTCTTTGAGGAGCTGTTCGTTATGGTTTTGTGCAAGTTGAAGGCTGATGTGGTGATAGCGGCGCAATAGGTCGCGCACTTCTCCAAGGCCTTCGGCAACAACATCAAAAACGCTGCTGTTTTCGTCGAAGAAAGATTCTTGCGGTACGTAAACGATTTTGAGATTGTTTTGAATAATGATTTGGCCGTCATCAAGTTTTTGTACACCGGCCAAGATTTTCAAAAAAGATGATTTGCCGGCACCGTTTCGCCCGATCAAGCCGATTTTTTCACCGCTGTCCAGCTGGAAAGAGGTTTTGTCGAGAAGGGGGACATGGCCGACGGCAAAAGAGGCGTTTTCTACGGAAAGAATGTTCATAATGAATGATGATGGCTGATAGAGCAGTATTGGTGCGGCAAATAGGCCGTCTGAATAATGGGATCAGGTTTCAGACGGCCTTGCGGATATATTTTAAGCGCGTTTCGGATCGTTGGGGCGCAATTGTACGGCGAGTTTGTCGAGGATGCCGTTTACAAATTTGTGGCCGTCAGTGCCGCCGAATGTTTTGGTGACTTCGATGGCTTCGTTGATGATAACGGGATAGGGTGTTTCCGGCATGGCGGCCAGCTCGTGGCAGGCCATCAGTAATACGGCGCGCTCGATCGGGCTTAAGTCATTTTCATCACGGTCGAGCAGAGGGCGGATTTGCTGCATGTATTCGCGTTGGTTGGCATTGGCGCCGAAAAAAAGCTTGGTAAACAGTTCTTCATCGGCTTTGGCAAAGTCGCTGTGTTCACGGATGTTTTTGGCAACTTCGGGTGCGGCAGTACTGTTGAGCGCAACCTGATAAAGCGCTTGCACGGTAAATTCGCGGGCGCGGCGGCGGGGTGTTTTCATGTGGTATTTCCTTATTGTATAAAATGATTTTCAGACGGCTTGGAAAAATACAGGCCGTCTGAAAAATTCAATCGGTTAAATTCAGATGTTATTTTCTTCGTTGGCCGCCATAAAGGCATTGACGAGGTTGGCGCATTCTACGGCGACGATGGCGGCATCGGTGGCTTTTTCTTGAATACGGACATGTGCCTGCTCATCATTTTCGGTGGTTAAAATAGCGTTGGCGATCGGAATGTTGAAATCCAGCCCGACACGGGTAACGCCGGCGCCCGATTCGTTTGCAACCAGTTCGAAATGATAGGTTTCACCGCGGATAATCGCGCCGATAGCAATCAATGCGTCATATTTGCCGGCAGCCGCCATATTTTGTAATACCAGCGGTACCTCGAGGGCGCCGGGAACGGTGGTAACGGTGATATGTTTGCCTTTTACGCCCAGCTCTTGCAGCTTGTCGGTGCAGACTTTCAGCATGGCACTGCCGACTTCATTGGTAAAACGTGCCTGTACGATGCCGATACGCAGGCCTTTACCGTTCAGATTGGGTTCGATGATGTTCATATGGCGTTACTCCCTTTGGGGTTGTCGTATTTAGGAGCCGTCTGAAAGAGCGGCGGCTGCTTGGGCGGTTTGGAAGGTTAGTCTTTAGGCTGCCAGTCGCGGACGCTGCGGAATTCGCCGTTATCGTCCAGCTCCCATGCAGAACCTTCGGGATGGTTAATAAATTCGCTGACAGCGGGGTTGGTTTTGGTAATATCGCTGACGTTATAAACCGTAAAATTATCCGGATTGTCGGTATATTCGTCGGTTTCGTCCCCGGTAAAAAAGCGCCAACCGCTGTCGTTTTCAAATACGGGAGCCTCACGGTACATAAACCCGATAGGTTTCCCTTCTTCGCTGACTGCCTTGGTTGCAATACAGCGGCCGAGTGCGGTAGATAAGGCTTGGGCAAATTTATTCATATTTTTAGAGTATGGCTTGTGATTTAAAAGCGGATTTTACACGATTCGCCGCGGTTTCGCACGGCTAGCGGCACTATGCTGCTTAGGGGTGTTTATTCTTAAGAGAACCTAAATAAATTGCCAATAGGGTGAGGGCGGCTCCCGCCCATTGCAGGGCATTGATGGGTTTATGCAGCCAAAAATAATCAATCAGTAGTGCGGCTACGGGTTCGGTAAGAAGTAACAGCCCGGTTAGTGTGAGCGATAGTAGAGGAACGGAATAGGCAATCAAACCCCAAGCCAAACATTGCATTACAGCTCCGTAAATCAAAATCAATCCCACATCATGCCAAGTGGTAGGGTATAGGCTGTCTGCATTGAATATCAACGCCGGCAGTATCAGTGCAGCCATACCGCCGAGGCTGACGAGAAGCATCATTGGAAACAGCGGTATTCTTTCGATTTTGTGCGTTTCACGGATAAAAATCATTGATAAGGCCAACAATGCGCCTGAGATGATACCGCTGGCAAATCCCCAAACAGCATGATGGTTTTGGCCGAATTCGGGACTGCCGATCAAGGCAACACCGCAAATGGCAATAAACAGGCTGGCTACTTGCAGCCGGCTTTGGCGTTCGCCGAAAAAGAAAAAACCGATCGCTGATAAAAAGAAAATCTGCAAACTATTGAGCAGGGTGGATATACCGGGGCCGACGGCGTAAATACTTTCGTGCCAGAGTGCCAAGTCCAATCCCAGAAAGGCTCCCGAAAGCAGGCCCAACTTGAGCGCTTTTTTGCTTTTGGGTATTTTTTGCCCGAAAAAACGACCCACCAGCCAAAAAATCACAGCGGCAACTGCCAGCCGCCAAAAGGCTATCGCATAGGCTCCTACCGGTACGAATTTGACTATCAGACTGCCCAATCCGAAAACGATGCAGCCCAAAACCAATAGCGGTGCGGCATGGTGGTTGGCTGTGGCGTGGTTCATCGTGTTTCCTTAATATGATGGTATGCATTGGCTGCGGTATGACCGTTTGGCTTGGCCGTAATTATTTGGGGCGTTTGGTCATATTCCGCAGCCGGTTGAACAACGGCAATAAGTTGTTTCACGGATTTTCAGGCCGTCTGAAAAGTACCGGTTTCCTAAAGCAAGAGTGTACTTTGGGTCGAATTTTAGGTACCGCTAAATATCAGTAAGGTTTATCGGTTGTAGGTTTTGAAGCCGACAACTTCCAAACCGAAGCCTGTTAATCCGTTGAGTGCGGAGGGTTTGCCCATCACACGCATTTTTTTTACATTCAGCCCGGCCAGAATTTGTGCGCCGATACCGTAGGTTTTTCTGTCCCACTTTTTGACTTGGAATGCGTTTTTTGGCAGGGTCCGTTCAAGTAGGGCACTGCCGTCTTCGGTACGGTGCAACAGGATAACCACACCCGCTTCAGCGTTTTGAATGTGGGTAAGTGCTTCGGGCAACGGCCAGCTATGGTTGGGGTCGGCTTGCAGAAAATCCATCACACTGAATGGTTCGTGAACGCGAACCAGTGTTTCTGCGGCTGTTTCGGGATTGCCTTTTACTAGTGCAAGATGGGTTTCGCCCGACAGTTTGTCTACATATACATGCTGTTGGAACGACCCCCAAGGGGTTTGGACGAGTGTGTCGCCCATTTCCTCGAGCAGGCTTTCGTTGCGGCTGCGATATTCGATGAGATCGGCAATCGTACCGATTTTAATGTCGTGTTCTTTGGCGAATTGAATCAGTTCGGGCATACGCGCCATGGTGCCGTCGTCATTCAGAATTTCGCAAATCACGCCGGCGGGAATCAAACCGCTCATTTGGGCAAGGTCTACCGCTGCCTCGGTATGGCCTGCGCGCACCAATACACCGCCTTTTTGCGCGCGAAGGGGAAAGATATGGCCGGGCTGTACGATATCTTCGGCTTTAACAGTGGGAGAAACGGCAGTCAGGATAGTATGGGCGCGGTCGGCAGCGGAAATCCCGGTGGAAATGCCTTCGGCGGCTTCAATGGAAACGGTGAAATTTGTACCGTATTGAGCACCGTTTTTTTGAGTCATCTGCGGCAGGTGCAGGCGGTCGACAAGTTCGTCGTTCATCGGTAGGCAAACCAAGCCGCGTGCGTGTTTGATCATAAAGTTGATTGCCTGCGGGGTAACGAATTGGGCGGCCATAACCAGGTCGCCTTCGTTTTCACGGTCTTCGGCATCGGTAATAATCACCATTTTTCCGGCGCGGATGTCGGCCAGAATATCGCTGATGGGGGAAATTTCGCTCATATTGTAGTTCGTTTCTGATGTGGGGAGTGGAGAGACAGATGAAGTATGTAAACCGTGGTTTTGGTCGAGCCACATATTAGGCATACCAACGGCTTGTTCGATTTTACGGGCTTTTTTTTCGCCGAATGATTTGTTTTTTAACAATGAGGATAACTCGCCTTGGTTGATTTGGGCGGCGGCGGCAAAAGCCGATTGCTGGCCGCCGTATTGTTGCTGTATCCATTGGCGCAGGTTGTGCCGTCTGAGGGTGGTGGTGTCCATACGGTTCCTGTGGGGATTAACGTTGCAGAAGATTGTATGCTTGAGTTTACCAAAAGGCAAATTTTAAATTGGCTTGATTTAATTACTTTTTAGTAAATATTAAAAATAAGGCCGTCTGAAAACGGTTTTCAGACGGCCTGTGTCGGCGGAATATAAAAATCAGCGGTTTGATTTCAGAGGTTGGGATAATCGTTGCAGATGCTTAGGTTGTTTGTCTTGGTAAAAAGCGTAGAGACGGTTTAAATCGGCTTGCAGGTCTTCTCCGGGCATAAAAGGATCGCCCAAAACAATGGTTTTGTCGGCATAGTTCCAAGCGACAGGCACAATGGGAACTTGTGCGGCCAATGCGATACGGTGAAACCCGGTTTTCCATTGCTCTGCGTTGTGGCGCGTACCTTCGGGAGCGATGCCCAGCCAAAGTTGGGAATTGTTGTTAAAAGCGTTTACAGCACTTACTACTAATCCGCCGGCTGCATTCCGGGTTACAGGAATCAGACCGAACCAACGCATCAGCTTACCAAAGGGTGGCTGGAACAGGCTTGCTTTGGCCATCAGGTTGCCTTTTAAGTCGAGGGCCAAAAGAGCGGGAAGTGCGACAACACCATCGAAATTGCTGGTGTGGGGTGCTGCAACTACAACGGCTTTCGGCAAATCGGGCAGACTGCCGCATATTTTCCAGCCAAGCACTTTGAGAAATAAGCCGCCTAAAAAGGCTGTTACGGGATTGTTGCGGCGGGGAACGGATTTCCCCACCAAATGGCGGTAACTGAAGAGCATAGTGAGTGCCTTAATTATTATGATTATCGGGCGGCAAGGATACGGGCAACGGTATCGACCACTGCTTGTGTTTGAGGGTCAATTTCGACATTGATGATGTCGCCAACCTGTCTGTTGCCGAAAAGAGTGCGGGTGAGGGTTTCGGGAATGAGGTGGACATTAAATTCGTCGTTATTCACTTCTCCGATCGTGAGGCTGCAACCGTCCAGACCGATAAATCCTTTAGTGAGGATATAGGGTTTTAAATCTTGCGGCAGTGCGAACCAGATAGTCCGGTTGTGCTCGCTTTGGTCAATACGGGTAATGGCGGTGGTGGCGATGATATGGCCGCTCATTACATGTCCGCCGATTTCGTCTCCGAAGCGTGCGGCACGTTCGAGATTGACACGGTCGCCTGTTTTAAGTGTGCCGAGATTGGTTTTGGCTAAAGTTTCGCCCATTAAATCGAAGCTGGCTTCCCTGCCGTTAAAGTCGGTAATGGTCAGGCAGCAGCCGTTATGGGCAACGGATGCGCCTATTTGTAAGTTATCGGCCATGTGAAGGGGGAGTTCGATGGTATGTGTGCGGAAATCTGGTGAGGGTTGAGTGATGGATGTCACGATCCCTGTGCCTTGTACGATACCTGTAAACATGAATTCTCTACGTGGATAATGTGTTTGAAAGCCAGCTATTGTAGCACTTAACCGTAAGCAGTAGCGGTTTGTTTATTCCGGCTCTTGCAGGCGCAGAGCCTTACGGCGTTCGGCAGCTTCAAACCTACGCCGCTGTGCTTCACTTTCCAGCTTGAGGGGCGCTACTGTAACCGGTTTGCCTTCGTCAATGGCTACCATAGTGAAATAGCAGCTGTTGGTATGGCGAACGCTTTGGGTACGTATATTTTGTGATTCTACGCGTATCCCGATTTCCATTGAGGTGCGGCCTACATGGTTTACGCTGGCGTAAAACGTTACCAGTTCACCGACGTAAATCGGCTCTTTGAAGGTAACGCGGTCAACAGATAGTGTGACGCAATAATAGCCGCTATAGCGACTGGCACAGGCGTAGGCGACTTGGTCCAATAATTTGAGGAGGTCGCCGCCGTGTACGTTGCCGGTAAAGTTGGCCATATCGGGCGTCATCAGTACGCTCATTTGTAATTGGTGTTGTGCTTGGTTTTCGGAATGTATTTCGGTGGGGGTATTCATATGTATATCTTTGATTGTGTTTGCGGATATCTAATGGTTTAGAGCCATTTTCGTTTGTAGAAAAACACCAGTAGGCCGACGACAACAGACACCATCAGCCCGAGAACCATAAAGTATCCGTAATGCCAGTGCAGTTCGGGCATATTATCGAAATTCATACCGTAGATACCGGTAATCACGGTAAGCGGCATAAACAGTAAGGTGATAACGGTTAAAACGCGCATTTGCTGGTTGAGCCGATTGGATTGGAAAGACAAGTGGATATCCATCATGCTCATTACCATATCGCGCGAGGCATCGAGAGATTCAAGTAATTGTAAAACGTGGTCGTAGGCATCTCTTAAGTAAATATTGGATTCACCGTGGAAAGTGGCAAATTCGCCCCGGGTAAGTTGCAGTAATACTTCGCGCAACGGCTGCAAAGTGCGGCGCAGGCGGACTGAATCTCTTTTCAGGCGGTGGATTCGGCCGAGAAGATCACTATCTCCTGCAACGCCGTCTGAAAATAAGGTTTTATCGATAGACTCGACTTTATGGTTGTATTGATCGAGGGTGATAAAATAGTCGTCTATCAAGCGGTCGATAAAGCGGTATGCTAAGAAGGAAGCGTTTTTTTGGCGGATACCGTAACGCGGGTCGGCCAAATGTTCGCGGATACTGCTGAAAAGGCCGAGAGGGCGCTGCTGGAAGGTTAGAACAAAATCATTGCCTAGAATCAGATATACCTGGTCGGAAGAGAGCTTGCCTGCATTGTATTGGTAAACGCGTGTGGCGATAAACAGATAATCGCCGTAGTCTTCTACTTTCGGGCGTTGCTTTGGACTGAGTATATCTTCGATTACCAGCTCGTGTATGCCGTAGGGCGCCAATACTTTTTTTAATAATTCGGGATTATGAATACCTACGAAATGTAGCCAGTTAACTTCTCCGGATGATGCATTGTGCGGTGCTGCCGGTTGTAAAGGGTTGTTTTCCGTGTATAAAAAACTATTATCTTCGCTGGGGATATAGTCGGTTTGAAAAAATGTATCGGCTGAATATATGGTTTGGTGGATGGCATGAAGCGGCACATGGCTGACATCGGTACGCGTTAGCGAGTGTTCGTCTAAAGCCGTGGAAACGGGTAGAGTATTCGACATGGATTATAAGAATAAAAAGTCGTAAAGGCCGTCTGAAATATTTTCAGACAGCCTTAAAATATTATTGCGGTTGTACGGCAAAAGGCATATTGATTTTACGCCATTGTTCACTTTCATAATCGAGAGCACCGGTCACCAAGGGATGCTCGTCGAGCCAGCTTTGGCTGATGCGGAGCAAAAAGCCTTTTCCGTCTTCTTGAAGGCGCAGTTGGGTAAAAGGAGGAAGCTCCAGCGGTAGGCGGGCACGGCAGAATAGCGCGGCCAAACGCAATGAGAGAATGGCAAACCACATGATTTGGTTGTCTCCCACCAAATCGGTCATCTTACGCAGATCGCCTCGGTGTCCGAGTACCAACAGGGAAAGAATATGCTGCTCTTTACGAGAAAAGCCGGGCATATCCGCATTTTCAAGAATATAGGAAGAGTGTTTGTGATAGCCGGTGTGGGCGATATCGATACCGATTTCATGAAGCAGGCCGGCCCAGCGGACATATTGCTGCCAATAGGCCAGCTCTTGTACGGGGGTGTTGTAGGCGTGGCAGATGCTTTCCATAAACATCTGCGCGGCTTCTGCTACACGTGCCGCTTGATTAGGGCTGACATGATAGCGCTTTTGGAACTGTTCGGTAGTCTGATTGCGCATATCTTCATTGAGCTGGCGACCAATCAAATCATAAAACACACCGTCGCGCAATGCCGCTTCGGTCACAATCATTTTTTGGATTTTCAGCTCTTCAAAAGCGGCCATCATCACTGCCAAGCCGCCGGCAAATACTTCGATGCGGTCTGGCTTGAGACCGGCAAATTTGGCTTTTTTGGTATTTCCCGCCGCAACGATACGTTCGGCGATTTGCTGCATACCTTTATAGGTGATTTCTTCGTCCTCACCGTATTCGGCGGCAATAACGTCTCGAATGGCTTTGGCGGATCCGGATGTGCCGACGGCAAAATCCCAGCCGGTATGTTTCAGGGATTTGCTGATGCGCTGGATTTCGTTTTGCGCCGCGGATATAGCCGCCTGAAAATCTTTTTGAGTGATTTTATTGCCGCTGAAAAAGCGAATGCTGTATGTCACACAGCCCAGCGGCAGGCTTTCGGTATTGGTAGGTTGTAAATCGGAGCCGATGACGAATTCGGTTGAACCGCCGCCGATATCGATTACCAACATTCTTTCGCCTTTGGGCGGCAGGGTATGCACAACACCGGTATAGATCAGGCGGGCTTCTTCGCGACCTGCGATTACTTCGATCGGAAAGCCCAAAGCTGCTTCGGCACGGGGTATGAACTGGTCGATATTTTTAGCAACGCGGAAAGTATTGGTTGCCACCACACGTACTTGGTCAGGGCGGAAGTTTTTCAAACGTTCGCCAAAGCGGGCTAGGCAGAGTAATGCGCGCTCCTGTGATTCGCGGTCAAGGTTTTTATGTTCGTCCAAACCGGCCGCAAACCGAACCATTTGTTTGAAAGAGTCGATAACTTTCAATTGGCCGTTATGGTTTTCGCATATTTGGAGGCGGAAGCTGTTGGAGCCTAAATCGACTGAAGCGAGAATATTTGGATTGTTCATGGCGTAGGTGTGGATTGACAAAAACGATTAATGGTAGCTCTTGACGGGCGGATTGTCATCCGTTTGATGAAGCGTTGTTGCAATTCGGCAATTGTAAGGTTATGAGATAAAAAGCTCCCGCAAGGGGAGCTTTTGTTTTGGGTACTCAGACTTTTTTATTGGCCAGTGCGGCTTTGATGTATGCGGTAAAGAGCGGATGGCCTTTACGCGGTGTTGAAGTAAATTCGGGGTGGAACTGACAGGCAAAGAACCACGGATGCCCGGGCAGCTCGATGGTTTCTACCAAGCGCTCTCGTCCGGCAGAGACACCACTGATAACCAAGCCTGCTTTTTCCAAGTCACCGATAAAGTGGTTGTTGACTTCATAGCGGTGGCGGTGTCGCTCTTTGATTTGGTTACTACCATATATTTTGGCAGCTAGGCTATCAGCCTTAAGTTCGACTTCTTGCGCACCTAAGCGCATTGTGCCGCCTAAGCCGGTATTTTCATCGCGGGTCTCGACATTGCCGTCTGCGGTTTGCCATTCGTCAATCAAGCCGACTACCGGATAAGGTGTTTTCAAGTCAAATTCGGTAGAGTTGGCACCTGTCATGCCGGCAACATCACGGGCGTATTCGATGAGTGCGATTTGCATACCCAGACAAATGCCAAGATAGGGAATATTATTTTCACGGGCATATTTTACAGCTGCGATTTTCCCTTCCACGCCGCGTACGCCAAAGCCGCCCGGTACTAAAACCGCATCCATTTCTTTTAAGCATTCGATGCCTTCTTTTTCAATAGCCTCGCTATCGACATAGGTAATCTGTACGTCGGTATCGGTGTGGATGCCGGCATGTTTCAAGGCTTCGGTCAGCGATTTGTAAGATTCGGTTAGGTCAACATATTTGCCGACCATAGCGATTTTGGCAATATGTTTCGGGTTTTCAATCGCATAAACGATTTTTTTCCACTCGGTCAGATCAGCTTGTTGGATATTGAGCTGCAATTGCTCGCAAATAATATTGTCAATACCTTGGCTGTGCAGCATCTCGGGAATTTTGTAGATACTGTCGGAGTCATAACAGCCGATTACGGCGCGCTCTTCCACATTGCAGAAAAGAGCGATTTTGCGCTTTTCTTCTTCGGGTAGAGGGCGGTCCATGCGGCAGATCAATACGTCCGGCTGGATACCGATTTCACGCAGCTCTTTAACCGAGTGCTGAGTAGGTTTGGTTTTAATCTCGCCCGCAGCCGCAATATAGGGAACGTAAGAAAGGTGCATGAACAAAGTATTGTTACGGCCAAGCTGGCTGCGCATTTGGCGGATGGCTTCCAAGAAAGGCAACGATTCGATATCGCCTACGGTACCGCCGATTTCTACAATCGCTACGTCGTGGCCTGCGGCGCCTTCGTGAACTTTGCGTTTGATTTCATCGGTAATGTGCGGAATCACTTGTACTGTGCCGCCCAAATAATCGCCTCGACGCTCTTTTGCGATAACGGCTTCATACACTTGACCGGAGGTGAAGTTATTGCGCTTATACATGGTTGAGTTGATAAAGCGCTCATAGTGGCCGAGATCGAGGTCTGTTTCGGCGCCGTCTTCCGTTACAAATACTTCGCCGTGTTGAAACGGGCTCATGGTACCTGGGTCGACGTTGATATAAGGGTCGAGCTTGAGCATGGTGACTTTCAAACCACGCGATTCAAGGATGGTGGCAATTGAAGCGGCGGCGATACCTTTACCTAATGAAGATACTACGCCGCCGGTTACAAAAATAAATTTGGTCATGATGATTTACCGCTCAATTGGAATCCGTAATTTTACCCTGAACCTTGTCGGCTGGTAAACCGTCTTGATACTCGGATAGCGTCTAAAATAGTGTACCCGTACCGGGTGTAGCGAAATTGTTTTATCGTATTAATGTACCGATTATCGGCAGCTAATGCGCCAGTATGGCCGATGGGGTAATTTGCATATTCGGAGAGATATTTTCGATTTGAGTTTTTAATGCCGCCGACTTGTATGTTTCAGACGGCATAATGTAATAAATATGTTAAATAGGGTGCGGTCTGATATAAATCAGATACACTGTATTCCGTAAATTAAGTATGCCACACAGAAGATTTCAAAACCTGTTGTGACAATTGTTATGGTACCTGTTGCAGGTGTCGTCAAATATATTATGGAGAGTTTAACAAATGGCTTTAATGGATTCTTTGCTTAATGCAGCCGCTTCGGCATTAAACCAAAATACGCAGGGCGGCCAACAGGGTACGGCAATATCTATGGTAATGGAGCTTGTGCACCAAAGTGGTGGTGTGGGTAATTTGATTAATCAATTGCAACAAGGCGGCTTGGGTGGTGCGCTGCAAAGCTGGATTTCTTCCAGTAGCGCCAATCAGAATGTATCCGGAGGTGATTTACAGTCTGCCTTAGGTAACGGTGTGATAGAGCAAATTGCAGCTAAGTTCGGTATGAACGGGCAGCAGGCCGGTGATTTGTTAGCACAGCATCTGCCCAATTTGATTGATACGGCTACGCCTAACGGTAATGCCCAAGAGGTAGACGGCTTCGGTTTGGATGATTTGGCTTCGCTGGTGTTGAAAAATTTAGTGAAGTAATAAGAAGTAATGTTTTCTGAAAATACCGTCTGATTATCAGGCGGTATTTTTCCTTGTTTCACGCCACATTTGGTAATCGCGTAAGGGTGGTACGGGCGGATTAAGGCAGTGAGGACATACGCCGGTGATGTCTTCGTCATCTTCTTCGATGTGTAAAGCATTAGGATCAAATTTGGCCTGTTGCATCACAGCTTGTGCCAAAGCCTGCTCTTGTACGACATCAAATTCGAAAGCGGCTAGGATGTCGTTTAGTAAATCTAGCTCGGCAGGGCTGAAGTTTGCTGTGTTACGGGTAATCAGCTGGCGGTAGTCGGCATTGCTGATTTTCGTAGCGAGTATTTGAGCGTTGACCATAGGGTTTGAAATATTTGGATAAGGTGTGAATTTATATAAAGGCCGTCTGAAAACAATTTTTCAGACGGCCTTTAATTATCAGAATTTAGGCTACATTATTTATTTAAAAATAACAATCAATGTAACGGAAATTCCGAAAATTTATGCGCCGTAAACCGGATTTTTTTCACATAATGCGGTAGCTGCCTTGGCTACTCTTTCGAGTGTGGCCGTATCTTCAGGATTTTCCAAAACGTCTGCTACCAAGTTGGCCAACTCGCGGGCATCAGCTTCACTGAAACCGCGGGTGGTGATCGCAGAGGTGCCGATACGGATACCTGAAGTAACAAAGGGTTTTTCAGGGTCATTGGGAATGGCGTTTTTATTAACGGTAATGTGCGCTTTGCCTAAGGCTTCTTCAGCCGCTTTACCGGTAATGTTTTTGGCGCGCAGGTCGACCAAGAATACATGGCTTTCTGTTCTGCCTGAAATAATGCGCAAACCGCGTTTTACAAGTTCTTCGGCCATTGCGGCAGCATTTACCTTAACCTGTTTCGCATATTCTTTGAATTCAGGTTGCAGGGCTTCTTTAAAAGCCACTGCTTTGGCTGCAATCACATGCATCAGAGGGCCGCCTTGCAGGCTGGGGAAAATAGCCGAATTCAGTGCTTTTTCGTGAGTGTTGTCTCGGCATAAAATCACACCGCCGCGGGGGCCGCGCAGGGTTTTGTGGGTGGTGGTGGTTACGAAATCGGCAAAAGGAACGGGGTTCGGGTATTCGCCCCCAGCGACCAAACCGGCATAGTGGGCCATATCGACAAAAAGATAAGCACCTACTTTATCGGCGATTTCACGGAATTTGGCCCAGTCGATCTGCAGAGCATAGGCAGAGGCACCGGCTACAATCATTTTTGGTTTGTGTTCCAAGGCCAATCTTTCTACTTCGGCGTAATCCAGCACTTCGTTTTCATCCAAGCCATAGGTGATGGCGTTATACAATTTGCCGGAAATATTAACTGATGCACCGTGGGTGAGGTGGCCGCCGTGTGCGAGGCTCATGCCGAGAATGGTATCGCCCGGTTTTAACACGCTTGCATATACCGCCTGGTTGGCTTGCGAGCCTGAGTGCGGTTGTACGTTGGCATAAGCAGCACCAAAAAGTTCTTTCACACGGTCGATGGCCAGCTGTTCGGCTACGTCAACATGTTCACAGCCGCCGTAATAGCGCTTGCCGGGATAACCTTCGGCATATTTGTTCGTGAGTTGGGAGCCTTGGGCTTCCATTACGGCGCAGCTGACATAGTTTTCAGAGGCAATCAATTCAACGTGATCTTGTTGGCGCTGTACTTCGGCAGCAATTGCCGCAGCCAATTCGGGATCATATTTTTCGATGGTTATGCTTTTTGAGAACATGCAGAAATCCTTTGAGTGGGGTGGAGTAAAGGTTTTCAGACGGCCCCATAAATGGCCGCGCCGAAAGCAAAGAAGATGAAGCGGTATTGTAACCGAAATTAAAAGCGGGTGTTATGAAAACGTTGCAGGCAGAATGAAAGTTTTATTCATAAAAAATATTGCAACGTAGCGAGGTAAAGAGGGATTAGCGGTAGAGGTCGTCTTGCCGCATAAAATGGTCGATGGAGGCAATCAAGCGTTCCAAATCATAGGCTTCTTGCGAGGCACGTAAATTTTGTGCAACGGCCAGTTTGGCAACCGCATCAAGTTTTTTACGGGCGATTTCCCGCGCAGCTTGGGAAAACGCCAGTAATTTTTCTGGTGATGGCGTTTTTTCTGTATTTGCAAGATAGGATGTTTCGGGAGAAAAATAAAAATCTAGGTTGGTGGCATCCTCGCTTACCCACAAGGGATCATTAAGAGGCCACCAGTCATAGCGGCCTTCTAATCGGACAAACTGTCCGCTTACTCCCCAGATATGGTGATAATGCCTGGACATCACATATCCTCTGCACAATGTAAAATAATTTATTTCAGATTGTTTAGCCAGCCTTGTTTCTTTAACAATGGGATATTTTCCGGTGCGTAAGTATTGCTATAGTAACGGGCAAATTTTTCACGGAAAGGAAACTTTTCCCGTGCTTCACCAAATGCAGTCATAGTTTTTTCGTATTGTTCGAGGCCATCTGAAAGGGTTTCATCATCGGGATAGTGGTTCTCGGAATAAACTGTTTCCTTGGGCAGACGCGGTTTAAGCGGCATTTGGATATCGGGTGTGCCGATACAGAGACCGACAATAGGAAAAGTATTTTTGGGCAATGATAAAAGTTCTGTCAGTTGAGGAGCAATCAAGCGGATACCACCGGTAAAGCAGGTAGCATAGCCGAGGCTTTCGGCAGCGATTACGGCATTTTGTGCAGCTAATGCGGTATCTGTAATCGCAGTAATCAGGCTGTCCGGATCACCTGCAGCAGTAAAATTACCTTCGTAAGCCTGACTGGATAAATCCGCACGGTGAAGGTCGGCAATGAAAAGCAAATATGTACTGCAAGTACCGATTTGAGGGTTAGAAGGTTGAAGTGCAACAATCTGTTCCCGCAGATTGGGGTCGGTGATATTTATAATGCTGTAATGTTGTCCGTTCATCCAAGAGGGCGCTTGACGTGCGCAATCGATAATGGTTTGTAAGTGGTTTGCCGGCAATGGCACTCCAGTTTTAAAGTGGCGATATGTGCGATGATTTAAGATAGTTTGTACAGCATTTTGAGACATATCTGAGGTCCTTCAATAGTGGTGTCTGCATGTGGGAAGCTGAGTATTCTTTTATGATTGTAAGAGTTGTCGGTATCGGCGTCCAGCTTATGGTATTAGGCTATAGATGCGGTGGTAAAAGAGATTGCTTTTTGTCAAAAAAGGTTAAGAAAGGATGCAGGGCGATGTAAATAAGGCTGTATCGGGAGGCCGCCTTTGCTATAATAAAACCGAAGAAAGCGAATAATAAAGCGCTTGATTTTTAACTGTTGTACACTTTTTAATTAAGAGGATGAACTATGTTTCCTGAATATCGTGATTTGATTTCAAAACTGAAACAAGAAGATGCACACTTTGCTCGTCTGTTCGACGAACATAATAAGCTGGATGATAAGATTACAGGCTTGGTAAATAATCCTGTAACCAGTGGTTTGGATGAAATTGAAGAATTGAAAAAACAAAAACTGCAATTGAAGGATCAATTGTACGTTATCTTGAAAAAAGCCTCCGAAGAAGCTTAATTTGGTATATGTGACTGGCTAAAACATAGCAGGCCGTCTGAACTATTGTTTCAGACGGCCTGCTTCTATATTATCTGAAGGATATATTTGCCCAATATGAGTTTGGGCTTGTCCGGAAAATAGAGCGAGTCGGATTATCGGTATGAAATATTATAAAGAGTAAAATAAATAAAAATATTTGGGAAATTTTAGTTTACGGAATCAAGCATGGATAAAATGAATTGGCAGCAGTTATTGAGTACACAACGGTTTCGCGCTAAAGACGGGGAAATTATTCCGACTAGTACGCCCTCAACCCAAGAGGGAGTTGATGCTTTACGTACCGATTTTCATATCGATTATGACCGGGTGGTATTTTCAGGGGCTTTCCGCCGTTTGGGGCGTAAAACACAAGTTCATCCTTTTGCCGAGCATGATCATACTCATAACCGCCTAACGCATAGCGTAGAGGTGGCCAGTGTTGGGCGCAGTTTGGGAAATCGGGTTGGAGTAATGCTTCAGGCCGGCGAGTTTCTTCCGCTAGGAAATACGCCTAATGATATTGGTGCAGTGGTTCAGGTGGCGTGTTTGGCGCATGATTTGGGTAATCCGCCGTTCGGACATACGGGGGAAGAGGCTTTGAGGGATTGGTTTCGCAATCCGAAAAATCAATATTATCTTGAAAAACTCAGTGAGGCAGAGCGTTTGGATGTACAAACTTATGAAGGTAATGCCCACAGTTTGCGTTTGTTGGCAACATTGGAAATGTATTGCAATCGCGGCGGAATGCGGTTGACTGCTGCCACCATAGGAACCCTATTAAAATACCCGTGGACAACACTTGCTCCGGAAGGTTGCCGGAAATTCAATATTTATCAAACCGAATTACCTTATATACGCCGTATTGCCGAAGAATTGGGATTGATCCAACAAGGGCAAGACCGCTGGATCCGCCATCCGTTGTCTTACTTAATGGAAGCGGCAGATGATATCTGTTATGCCTTATTGGATTTGGAAGATGCCGTAGAAATTGGATTGTTGGCAGATGCGGAGGTCGAAAGTGTATTATCAGAGCTGACATTTGTTGAAAATACATGGCACGCTCAATCTAGTCGCCAACGTTGCGCAATGTTACGTGGTATCGCTATTGGTAGAGCGATTGATGATGTTGCCCATACTTTTATGTCGCACCAATCAGATTTATTGAAAGGTGAATTTCAGGGTAAGGATTTATTGGCATTGTGTAGTCCTGAAGTCCAAAATACCCTGGAGAAGGCCAAAGATTTGGCACGTACACGCATTTTTCGCCATCAGAGTAAATTGAGAACTGAAATTGCAGCATTTCCATGCCTGGGTTCTGTTTTAGACTTATTAGTGCCGGCTGCTCATACGTTGATTACAGAAGGCAGGGTAGGTGTCCGCCAATCTTTGGTTTTGGAGTTGTTGAATCACGAAAATCCTATTACTACTAAAGATTCTTTATATGAAGCTTATATGAAGATATTGGATTTTGTAGGAGGAATGACCGATAATGCAGCTGCCCGTATGGCTAGAGAGCTTTCCGGTACTGGTATGATATAAAAATGGTTATAAAAATAAATTTATTTATTTCAATTGTTTATTTTATTTTTTAAAAATATTTATCTAAAATGCTAGACATGGTTTAATTATTTCTATATGATTTGGGTCTCTTGATTCACAGCACTAAGAAGAGCTGATGAGTAAAACGCACCCGTAGCTCAGTTGGATAGAGTATCTGGCTACGAACCAGAGGGTCGGGCGTTCGAATCGCTCCGGGTGCGCCATCAAGATTTTCTAATGCGCCCATCGTCTAGCGGTTAGGACATCGCCCTTTCACGGCGGTAACCGGGGTTCGATTCCCCGTGGGCGTGCCAGTTTGATAAATAAGGCCTTGCCAATTTTGGCAAGGCCTTATTTATATCTATTTTGTATAATCTATTTGGTATCAATTCTTGATAAGAGAAATTATATTAACTGGTGGCTGCTACTAGTTTTAATGATGAATTTTATCTACTTTTACTCTAATGTTAGAGTGGCGATAAAAAATAAATTATATTTTTGATTGTATATTGAATGCCAATTATGAGATCTTATTTTTCTATTAAAATTTTTTCTTTAATATTATAGCTATAATGTGTTTAGCTTGCTAAGTTACTAATTGATAATAAATCTATTCTTGATGGTTAGCTATTAATTAAATAATTCTTGCATTTTTTTAATAAGGTTTGTGATAATTTATTTGAGTTATCTTTAGAGAAGATGGGGTTTATTTTTTCAACGAAGGCAAGCATATAGTTTTTAAATAATAGGTTACATAGCTATATTAGATTTTTGATAATCTCTTTGATATCTATATGAATGTGATAAATTCCATAAAGCTTGAAAAGCTTATATTGAATTTATAGTAAAGGAATTTATATGAGTTAGAAAGTAAGTCTATGAGATACAAAAAATATATTGTGTAAACAGGTTGATTTTGTTGATTATAAAATTGAATTTTATAGGAAAAACTTATGCTTGGTGGTAAATGGGCCTTATGGCAAGAGATTGATCATGAGAAGATGGGAGTGTAAGATTATTTAAATAGTTAGGTATGGTTAAAATGTAATTTAATTTGAGTATTTGATAGCTATAAAAATAAATACGGAATCGTGGGTATCTTTGCAACTCAGTCGCCAGAAGATGCTCTGCGTAGTGATATTTCTGCGGCATTGATTGAGCAAACAGCCACTATGATTTTACTACCCAATCCAAATGCAGACAAAAAAGACTATATAGAAGGGTTGAAGCTGACCGAAGCAGAATTTAACGTTATCGTTAATTTAGACGAAAGATCTCGTTGTTTCTTAGTTAAGCAGGGACATAGTTCCGCTGTATGCCAGTTGAATTTGCGGGGTATGGACGATGTATTGTCAGTAATTTCTGCGAGTACCGACAATATTGAAATTATGCAGCGCATTATTCGGGAAAATGCTTCCAGACTGGGTATTTCGGTTAACCAAATTACCCCAGAGCAATGGTTGCAAGATTTTTACGATCAACGCAAAGGTTCGCGCAGCAAGCAGACATAAATGAAAAATACCAATTAAACTTATCTTATTAAGACAAAAAATATGCTAAACCGTAAATTATCTGTTGTTTTGTTTGTATTGGCATTGGCATCGGAGAATCCGGCTATGGCAATGACCGGCGGTACTTCCCAAAGTGTACCGGTAAATGACCAAGATGTTATTAGTAATACCAAGCAGATTTCAGAATACCTGAGACAGCTAAACCAATTTTTTGGAGCTGGTGAAAGCAATGCTTTAAAAAACTCATCTGGGTTGGGTTTGTCGGAAGCTATGTCATCCATTACTGGTAGCAGTTTTGGTAAATATGAAACCGATTCGCGTAATATTACCTTAAATTCCGATTTTGCCGGCGCGCATATCAATAGCTCCGCGGTGCAGATGTTTTACGGTACAAACGGCAGTGCTGCATGCAACCAGATTAGTATCCAAAACGATTTGATGGCAAAAGCTAAATCAAAGGTAAGTAGCACGGTTAAGAATGCTGTATCGAAGGTATTCGGTGTGTCGAGTTACGAAGCATTCGAAGAAGACAGCGATCCCGAAATACGCATGGCGCAAGTGTGTAATAGTGCGCGTAATATCTTAGCTATGCAATTGTATGATATCCGTAACGCAATGACTGTTTTAGAGCGTCGTAATACTGCCTTACAGAGCTATCTGACCGAAAATTATTCAGATTCCGGGCAGCTTCAAAAGCGCCAATATCAAATCGGCGTAATGCAGGCATTGATTCAAAACGATATGGCACGGCTTCAGGCCGCTTTAGCTGCATACGACACAAAGGCCAAATATTACAATCAGATTTTTGCGGAATCTTCTCATACCCTTATTTATGGCAAGCGTGCCGAGAAGAACTCGCTTTCGTCAGCCACACAAGCGGTACAGAAAATTGAAAATATTTCCGGAGGCGGCGTAAGCTCATTAGCAGGAATGGCTGCCGGAGCAGCAGTTGCAACAGGTTTGGAGAGTGACGCAGGATCAAATATCCTAGATAAGATTCTTCAAGCCGTTTCCCGTGTTTACGACGAATTAAAAGAAAAGCTCGGTGTTTCTTAATTTAAGAAAGCAAAAATATGTCTAGCGATAGCATTGGATTGTTTATATTTATCAAGCTTTATATGGAGAAATTGATTACGCAGTTCGGTGATAAAGGCTTGCAAGCAGTATCAGCGGTATTTATGCCGGCTGTAGGCGTAATGGTGAGTGTATGGGTGATGCTGGAGGGCTACCGTATTCTGAACGGCCAAACTAGGGAACCACTGACAGCAGTATTTTGGAAGGTGGGTAAGGTAGTAGTAATTACCACTATTGCAGGCTGGATAATGGGTAATACGGGCGAAATCCGAGAATGGTTTAACGATAATATCAAAGATGCCATTACCACAGTAATCGTTGGCAATGAATATGGTTCCCCTGAATCTATGGTTGATGCTACTTTACTGATTATGCAGCTGGTGATGGCTACGTTCGGTCAGATACATGCGACGGTTAATCCTGAACAGGGTAATTCGATGGCTAATTTTATAAGCATGAGCGGCATTAGCCAAGGTGCACCTGCAGTGGTGGCAGGCTCATTACTGTTGTTGAATCAAGTAGCTATTTCCTTAAGCTTGATGACAGCTCCGGCCTTTATTTTGGCACTTTTATACGAACCGACCAAAGGATACTTCCAAGGTTGGTTGAAATTTACCCTAAGCGCATTGCTGACTTTGGCGGTATTGACGGCGATGGTTACGATTTGTTTGAAGATCGTATTGGTATATAGTAGTGCAGTATTGGCGAAATACGAGGTGCTCAGATTTTTAGAGTCTTCCACTGAAGGTATAGCTCAAACGACAATGATGCAGGGTGGTTTAGGTTTGAGATGAGTACCTTGATAATAACGGTGCCACAGATGGCAGCTGGATTATTGAGTGGGGCTATGGGGGTATTTACTTCGTATAATTCGTTTACCAATCAGCAGCGTGATGCTAATGGAAATCCATTAGATGGGAAACCTGCTCAGATAAATAAGGTAAACGAGCTAAAAAACGATGGAAGACCGACTTCTCCTGTTATTGTAAATTCAAATGGTTTACCCTCATCCCATATCATGAAGAATTTTGATAATGTCAAAGCAGCAGATAATTCTACTCATGGATTAGCTGCAAATCATGTTAGTTCATCAAATATTTCAGGTTATGGCATAGGAGATGATTCAGTTGCGGTTAAGCAGCAATATTCGACAGCTAAAGCTGTAGTGCAGACAAATAAATCCAAGACATCAGGAAGTACGGTGTGAGAAAATAATATTGATATTATTTAGCTTTTTTTATTCGAGTGCTTATTCTGCTCCTAATGAATATTTGGGTAATGGATATGAAAATTCCCTTCGGCACTATTATGGGAATGGTAGTCAGAATAGGTAACAGGCATCTAGAAGAGTGATTAATATTTCTACTCATTTCATTGGTGAGTGGTGGCGGTTGACTCTGAGGAAGGTATCGTAGGTGTTTTGGAAAATGTTTTGATAAGGTGAGCGGGCGGCTAAAAAGCAGGCGCTACAGGTAAATTACGAGGTTTATGGTTTTGTAAGAAATGGCTGCATTGCCTACGGGACAGTTACTAAGAAAGATGGTGTAATCGTTCTTCGGGTTAGAGGAGCTTCAACAATTGAAGAGGCGCAATCAATAATTAGGGAAGATTGTAGATCTTTAGATGCAATGGAATGTAAGATTTACTATTCTCACTGTAACAAAGATCCGCGTTACGATATGTATTGAATCAGGATAGCAAATAGTTTTTCAGACGGCCTTAAGCGATTGGGGGGGACAAAGTAATGGTGGTTTATATGGTAGGAGTGAAGATTGTGTTGGTATACAGCATGGCATTGTATCGACTGAATATGAAATGTTCATAGATAGAAGATATTTAGCAGGTCAAACTGGAATGGATATAAATAACAAAAATTACGGCTGGAGGTGCCGCATGAGAATAAGTTATATTTTAGGCGTGTTGGGTTGTTTTTCTTTTCTGGTATTTTTTAATTTTGCCAATGCAGAACAGACATTAGAGCAAAATCCTTGCATGTATTACCCAGATTCCTGTAGAGGGGGTAGTAGTCGACAACCAAGAATAGTGATTAATATTCCTACTCATTGGGGAATGGTGGCGGCTGACCTTGAGAAAGGTATCATAGGCGTTTCGGAAAATGTTTTGAAAGGTAAGCGGGCGGCTAAAAAACAGGCGCTACAGGCTTGTAAAGATCAGGGTGGTGTAAATTGCAAGGTTTATGGTTTTGTAAGAAATAGCTGTATTGCCTACGGGACGGCTACTAAGAAAGATGGTCTAACTTTTCTTCGGATTAGAGGAGCTTCGACAATTGAAGAGGCGCAATCAATAATTAGGGAAGATTGTAGATCTTTAGATGCAACGGAATGTAAGATTTACTATTCTCACTGTAACAAAGACCCGCGTTACGATATGTATTGAATCAGACTGAGAAGTGGAGTAATACACTTTTCTACTTGGTTTAAATTTATGTTTATGAGTAAACGGCTAATTCGTGGGGAAGTTTGAAGTTTTTCAGATGGTTTCGGTTAAATAAACCTTATGATGAAAAGTTCTTATTTATGAGAAAAATTATTCTACCTTTAATGTTATTTGCTTCGGCAAATATTTATGCTAATTCAATAAATCTGACAGGGATATCTCATAATCAATCTGTTGCATGTAGTAATCAAGTTTATGTGGAGGCAAAAAAAGGAGCTTTGTTGAAAGAGAAGCCGCAAAGTTGGGCTCGGACGGTTATGAAATTGAAATCGAACCAATATCTCTGTGTTGTGGCGGATGCTCCTATATCTGAAAGGTGGGTATTGGTTAAAAAAGTACCGTTAATAAGCGATGAGGCTGTTTGTAATAATACAAATTCAGAAAAATGCGTTCCAATAGCCGATTTTCAGACTAAATGGAGAGTTGAAAAACCGGTAGGTGCTGAATGTAGGCTAACTAGTACAATAGATAAGGACCAAATTTTTGTTGTTGCAACAGGTGTCTGTGCAACTGGTTGGATTAAAGCAGAAGCAATCCGTTTTTTTGCAGATTGACTTTTAATAAATATAGAAGAGGAGTGGAGAATGGCAGAAATTCAGGAGCGGCAAAATCAGCGAATTATTGATTTTGCAGAAGCAAACTTTTCAAAAGCTACTCATGAATACGGCAGACATGATTTGGCAGGACGGTATGCAAATAAGCAAGGAGAAAAAATTGATCCTTCTCGCTTTAAAGCAATGCCTAATAATAAAGAAATTTTTATTTATGAAGGTTTAGAATACCCTGTACTGTGCGACAAGATTCGTTATTATGAAGAAAAAGTATTTAAGAAGCGTTTGTTGGGTAAAGTAGATATTCTAGTATTAAAAATAATGCAAAGTTGACTTTAAAAGTTGACTTTAGAGTTTCTGAAGTTTTTAGCTAGCCTTTATTTGATGGCATAGGCACGATAGATTTGGCCTGTGATCTGCAAGATATTGTGCGTAAATAAAAATTTATTGAGATAGTTGTTGTTTTGAGGGTTCTTATAAAGAAAGATAGTTTGCTAAATATTGGTTTATCTGTATTTGGTAATTTTTTAATATATTAGTTGAGTTGTGTTAGTAATTTCTTGGCTATCATAAAATATTGTTTGAATTGAAAATTATTTGGTTAAAGATACTAAAGTTACTTGTTTTTTTTTAAAAAATAGTCCATATTGAAAACTGAATAGAGGCAGAACTTGGCACTTCTGTCGATTTCTTTGTTTGAATTTTTCAGGAGACAAAATAATGAGAAAAGACCGTGACTTTGATAGCCAAAAAGAAGTTTTGATGAAAGAAGTGCGTGAAGTATTGCAAGAAGTGGAAAGCTTGTATGAAACTAGCGTTGAAAATGGTACCGAAGAAGCTAAAGCTATGAAAGAAAAAGCTAAGGAGCAGTTGAGCAAAGTTAAGGCTCAGTTTGCTGACTTTGAGGCTTCTGCAGCTGAAAAAGCGCGTGATGCAGCAGATCGTGTACGTGATGCTGCTTATAATACCGCTGAACGTGCCCGAGAAGCAGGTTGTTATGCTTCAGATCGTGCCCGCGGTATTGCCCGACAAACAGATGAAATGATTCAAGACAAACCCTACTATGCAATGGGATTTGCTGCATTGGCGGGTTTGGTAGTCGGTATTTTGTTAAACCGTCGTTAATGCTTCGGATGGTTGCTGGCTTTTTCATGCATACTTCAATAAACAGTTTGTGAATGTTGTTATGTAAGTGTTTATTAAAGACAGCACAATTTGGAAGTCTGCCGCCCGAATGCCGTTTTGCATAGGGCGGCTTTATATTTTCAAGGTGGGTAAGAAATATAAAGCGCATTATCTTTAATATTTTATGTTATTTAAGTAATTATTTAATGCTGTATTTTTTATTTGGGGAAATATACTAACCAATGGAAATACGCTGTAATTATTTAAACTCGCCTTGCCGTGAAAAATTAAGGGAGTCCGCATGAGCAGCTTGGGAAGAAATCTGGAGCATTTCAAAACGCTATTGAATCAGGGCAGTGAGCTGTTGTTATTGCGTTTACGTATTTTGGCTTTGGAGCTTAATGCCCAAGCCGGTAATGCAGTAAAAGTTATTGCTGTGATTATATTTGCCGCGGTGTTGTTATTGGTATGCTTAATCAGTTTGTTGTTTGGTTTAAACAGTATTTTAGAACCTCAGGCTAGGATTTGGTTCTTTTTTGGTTTTGCTGCTGTTCTGTTTCTTACAGTTATTGGATTGTTATTTTGGTGCATATCAAGTTGGAAAAATCAAGGTGGCCAATTGCTGGGTACTCTTCAAGATATGCAGCAAGATTTTGCATATTTGAGAGGACGTATGGGGCGCAACTCGGTTTCTAAAGATAAGGAGTAAATATGGGTCTTTCCAATAAAGAAAAGATAGCTCTTTTGGAGCTGGAAGCTCAGCTAGTACGTTTGAGAATCGCAGCAGAGTATTTGAAAAAACAAAAGTTGGCCAGAGAGCAGCAGCGTGTAGATGCTGGATTTAATCAAGCTTTAGGCATAACTAAAACAGCGTTTGGTTTAACCAAAGGTTTACCTTCAAGTAGATTGCTTTGGAATGGTTTGATGTTGCCTGTGCGTTGGCGTTACCGGATTTTAGCCGGAGCGGCTTTAGTGCTTTGGCAGTTATTCCGAGATCGCGTGAAGTAAGCTTTTTATTTGTAGTTGTATGTTGACAAAAGTCGAAAGGCCGTCTGAAAAATTCAGACGGCCTTTTTATACTTATTAATCGGTATTAGGTTCGGTTTTTATAGCAGGTATTTCAAATGGTTGCTCGTCGCTCCAAATGCTCTCAACACATTTTTTCAAAAGCTTCAAGGAAGGGTCTTCTTCATATTCGTTAAGATATATAAAGCTAAGGGGTAATGCTTGGCGATATTCGTCTAAGATGCAAATCGGTTTTCCATCAGTCCAAGCAGATTCTGCTTTGTGTGACGGAACCATGGCAACGCCGAGGCCTTCACATACTAAATCAATAATAGTTTGTGGAAAATCGCAGATAATTTGACGCTTTGGGGTGATTTTATGTTTACGCCAAAATTGTTGGAGATTTTTCCTGCTGCCTGAAGTGGCAGACATTTCAATCCAAGCGTATTGATTAAGGCTTTTTGGTAAGTTTTTTTGTATATCTTGAGCTTGATCGGCAGCACAAATCAGAGAGTAGTGGATATTTTCAAGAAATACAGAACGTAAACTGCGGTGGGTAACCGGGCCGAGGAAAAAACCGCCGTGAAGGTTTTTGTCTAAAACACGTTGTTCAATTTCCCCGCTCATGCCGTATTGAATATGTAGTTGGATATCTGGATCATTTTGCAGGATTTCTGTGGTGAGACGGGTAATTTTAACCGGATCCGCAGGATGTATTAGTCCTAATTCGGCATGTTCCACATATTGCGTAGATAGTGTTTTGGAAAAGCGATCAAGCTTATGATGGTGTTGCAAAAGGGACTCGGCTTCAGGAAGTAAAACTTCTCCGGCAGGCGTTAAACTCATACCATTTGTATTGCGGTAAAAAAGAAGTACGTCAAGCTGTTTTTCGAGTGCTTTGATTTGTGCGGAGACAGCAGGTTGTGAAAGATGCAGGCGTTCGGCTGCCTGAGTGAGATTGCCTAGATGGGCGACTGCCGTAAAAGTTTTCAGCTGGGTGTAATCCATGAGTTTCTCAAAGTTTTAATTTGCTATCGTAAATATAATAATAGCGTAGCTCTATTTTCCTTTGGGAGCTGGACGGCATGTCTTGCCATAATGCATGTTGTACGTTTTTATGCTCTAGCCAACTCTTGTGTCAGGCCGTTAATACGCTAACTTCCTTATCACTTTTTAACATATTTTCAAATTGATTAAAAGTGGTTTTGCTCTAATTTTTTGTTAGAAATCAATTTATTCATTAATAGCTATCAGTTTTGCAGATGGCGGGCATCAAAAAATAAAATTAGCCAAAGGTTTGGGAAAATATTTTAATCGAATCGCCGTAATCTCGGCTTGATATTTAAAGAAGAATTAGGAGAAACCCAGATGGACAAGCAGACTGCAGAAAGAGTGCTTTCACATCCCAAATTTCAAACGATGGCCAAACAAAAATCTATTTTAGGTTGGACGTTCTCTGCCATAATGTTTGCTGTGTATGTGATTTATATTTTATTTATTGGTATTGACCCCCATACTTTTGGTACACCTGTATCGGAAGGAAGTGTGACGACTTGGGGTATTTATATCGGCCTGTTTGTTATCTTGTTCTCCATTGCCATCACGGGTGTGTATGTTTATGTGGCCAACGGTAAATTTGAACAGGCTACGCAAGAAGTTGTGCGAGAAGTAATGGGAGTGGAAAAATGAATAAATTATTTTTTGCTTTAGCCGGTTTGGCAATGGCCAACGGTGCTTGGGCAGCGGATGCAATTGCAGGTGAGGTGCAACAGCGCCCGTTGAATATTGCCGCAGTGGTGATGTTCTTTATTTTTGTTGGAGCCACTCTTTACATTACTAAATGGGCAGCCAAACAGAATAAGTCTTCTAAAGATTTCTATACTGCCGGCGGTGGTATTTCCGGATTCCAAAACGGTTTGGCGATTGCGGGCGATTATATGTCTGCCGCTTCGTTTTTGGGTATTTCCGCAATGGTATTTACACGCGGTTATGATGGTTTGATTTACTCAACCGGTTTCTTGGTAGGTTGGCCGCTGGTATTGTTCCTTGTTGCCGAGCGTTTGCGCAACTTAGGTAAATTTACCTTTGCCGATGTAGTGGCTTACCGCCTGCAACAAACCCCAGTTCGTTTGTTTGCTGCGTCAGGCTCGATTTTGGTGGTAATTTTGTATCTGATTGCCCAAGTTGTAGGTGCGGGCAAACTGATTCAATTACTTTTCGGTATGAATTATCTCTCCGCAGTAATTATTGTGGGTATTTTGATGGTGGCCTATGTATTGTTCGGCGGTATGCTGGCAACGACTTGGGTACAAATGATTAAAGCGGTATTGCTGTTGAGCGGTGCGACTTTCATGGCTTTTATGATTATGAAAGCTTCCGGCTTCAGCATGGAGCAAATGTTCGTTAAGGCAACCAGCATTCATGAAAAAGGCATTTCGATTATGGAGCCCGGCGGGTTGGTAAAAGACCCGATCGATGCGCTTTCTTTAGGCTTGGCTTTGATGTTTGGTACAGCCGGTTTGCCCCATATTTTGATGCGCTTCTTTACCGTACCTGATGCAAAACAAGCACGTAAATCTGTGTTCGTAGCTACAGGTTTCATCGGTTACTTCTATATTTTGACTTTCATTATCGGTTTCGGTGCCATTATTTTTGTAACCAAGGATAATCCCGAGTTCTTCCAAACCATGGTGAAAGAAGGCAAAACTGTAGTGGAAATGATCGGTGGCACCAATATGGCTGCGGTTCATTTGTCTGAAGCATTAGGTGGTAACTTGTTCTTGGGCTTTATCTCTGCCGTGGCATTTGCAACCATTTTGGCGGTAGTGGCAGGTTTGACCCTTTCCGGTGCCTCTGCTGTAAGCCACGATATCTATGCTTCTGTAATCCGTAAAGGCCAAGCCACTTCTCAAGAAGAAATGCGTGTATCGCGTATTACAGTATTGTCTTTGGGTGTTTTGGCTATCTTGTTTGGTTTGATCTTTGAAAACCAAAACATTGCGTTCATGGTAGGTTTGGCATTTGCCGTTGCTGCTTCTGCAAACTTCCCTATCTTAATGCTATCGATGTTCTGGAAAGGCTTGACAACCCGTGGTGCGGTTATCGGTGGTTTCTCAGGTTTGATTTTGGCATTGGTGTTGATTGTTCTCGGCCCGAGCGTATGGGTACAAGTATTGCATCATGAAGCTCCGATTTTCCCGTATGGTAACCCGGCGATTGTGAGTATTCCCGCCGCATTCATTATGGCTTGGTTGGGCTCTATTACCGATAATTCAGAGCGTGCCAAACAAGACCGTGCAGGTTATGAAGCGCAATACGTTCGCTCTATGACCGGTATCGGAGCGGAAGAGGCATCTGACCACTAAGTACTAATAGTTGAAAAACAACAAAGGCCGTCTGAAAACGAAGCTAAAAATCGTTTCAGACGGCCTTTTTCTTTAGTACAATGCCGTCTGAAAAACGATAAAGGATTAATTATGTATTTTGTAGACCGCACCGCGGTAGTTTTAAAACCTACCGCGCAATTCTTGGCTTGGTTGAAAGCTTCGGATGAGGATATGCCTGATTTGACACTGGATCAATTGCGTACGAATTGTTCCGTATATTTGATTCCCGAGTTTGACGAACCGGAAGCTGCGGTTGCTTATTTTGACGAGCGTTACCAAGAAATTTTCCAAGCAGAGGTTGCCGCCTGGGATGTGCCTAAAAGCAAATGGCCTGAAGATATGAGCCTGAAAGCTTTTTGGGAGTATTTCGATATCGAAATACACGACATGGTATTGGATATGGAAGATGCGGATATGAGCGCTAGCCCTGTTTTCGATAACATGATGTAAACACTATGATGCAGCCGTTTCAAGCCGTATTCAGGCCTTCTAGAATTACTTGTATGGCGGTTGTATTACTGCATGTGGTTGCGGTAGTGGTTTGTTGCCAGGCCTTTTATGGTTGGATGTGTTGGTTAGGCTTGATTTTATTAATTGCAAGCTTTTATTTTGCATGGAAAAAACAAAGACTATGCGAAAAATCGGCGATACGTAAAATTGCCATTGACGCACAGGGAAGGGCGGCAGTATTTGTCGGTTCCGATGAAACGGCTTTTCAAGCTTCCCTCCGACCGGGAAGTATGGTGACCCGAAAAGCTTTATTTTTGCAATGGGAGACACAAGGCCGGAGATTCAGTCATTGTGTTTTACCTGATATGACAGATGATGAAAGTTACCGCCGTTTGCAAGTTTGGGTACAGTGGGGGCAGAGTGGAAACTAGCACTGCTCAGTATATTTCAGACGGCCTTGAATATTGAAATTTATGAAAACATTAAATGATTGGCTTAGCTATTTGGAAACTGCCCATAGCGCGGGCTTGATTGATATGGGGCTGACCCGGGTAGGCGAGGTAAAAGAGCGAATGGGTTTGGTTCCGGCATGTCCGGTTGTAATCGTGGCCGGCACCAATGGCAAAGGTTCCGTATGTGCTTTTCTTACCCAAATTTATAAGCAGGCCGGTTTTAAAGTCGGCACGCTTACAAGCCCGCATCTTTTAAAATTTAATGAGCGAATTGCTATCGATGGCGAACCTGTAAGTGATGATGTGATTACAGCTTCTTTCGAGCGTATAGAGACGGCAAGAAAAGAAATTTCCCTCACCTATTTTGAATTCAATACACTTGCGGCTGTAGATATTTTTATGTGCGCAAATGTTGATGTTATGGTATTGGAAGTCGGCTTGGGCGGACGTTTGGATGCCGTCAACGTATTTGACGCCGATTGTGCGGTTGTAACGAGCGTAGATTTGGATCACGAAGCTTTCTTAGGCGATACGATAGAGAAGGTCGGGTTTGAAAAGGCAGGCATTTTCCGTGGCGGCAAACCGGCTATTTGCGGACAAAATCCACCGACTGAGTCGTTGCGTCGACATGCACAAGATATTCATGCCGACCTTTTAGTGATTAAGCAGGATTTTGATTTCAGCAAACTAGAACAGCAGCAATGGTCTTTTCATTTCCATCCCGGTGGTGCGGAGGGACAAAAACGCAACCGTAACGCTTTACCGATTCCAGCCTTACGGGGAGCATATCAATTGAATAATGCCGCTTGTGCGTTAGCCGTTATCGAATGCTTGAACCATAAGCTGCCGATTGATATAGGTTCGATTAAGCGGGGCTTATTATTGGTGAATAACCCCGGACGTTTTCAGGTGCTGCCGGGCAGACCATTAGTGATTTTAGATGTGTGTCATAATCCTCATGCGGCTAAAGCATTAAAGCAAGGGCTCATGGCGCTGCCCTTTGCAGAAAACCGTATAGCGGTTTTCAGTATGTTGGCAGATAAAGATATCGATACGGTTTTAGAATTGGTTAAAGAGCAATTTGATTATTGGTATATTGCTCCGCTTAACTTGCCACGTGGTATGTCTACAGAAGCTTTACAAGAAAAAATTCAGACGCACGGTATTGGAAATATAAAAGCTTTTGAAAGCATACAAGCTGCATACCAAGCTGCTTTGGCGGCAGCATCGGAAAATGATAGAATTACCGTTTTCGGCTCTTTTCATACGGTGGCCGAAGTGATGAAAATGTTGTAACAGGAATCCAGGAATGACAAACAACCGCTTCAACCCTTTGAATGACTACGAGCAATTAAAGCGTAAAAACCGACGCCGTTTGGTGGGTGCTTCTGTTTTGGTCGTATTGGCTGGCGGTTTGTTAGCCACCGTACTCAATCAAAACAATACCGATGATGAAACGGTACAGACTGTGAATATGGAAGGTGCAGTTTCTGATATTCAGGCAACCTCGGAAACCGCTCCCGTAATTTCGGTAAATAATCAAACGGCTCTTACAGATGATGCATCTGACTTAGCTCCTTCGGCAGTGTTGGAGCCGGTTCCTGAAGAAGATGGTCGTACTCGGGTAACCGAGTTGGATAATCCTTTGTTGAATCCTCCGGCCGAAAAAGCAGAAAATAATACAACCGATACGACGGATCAAACCGTAACAAAAGAACCATCTGTAGCTGCAGTTGCCAAACCTGCCCCTGCCAAAGCTGAGCTTCCAGCACAGGCTCAAAAATCTGCAATGCCCAAACAAGCTATCGAAGATGCGCCTCCGCCGGTTGTAGTGATCAATAATAAAGCGACTGATGCCCAGATAAATAAAGCCGGAGCAGAAAGAAAAGTCGTAGAACAGCCAGCCATAGCAAAAAATACGGTAAAAAAAGAGCGTGATAGCCAACAGTTGAAAGAAGCCCAAGCTCAACAGTCAAAAAACGCAGAGGCTAAAAAACAGGCGGATTTAAAAAAACAAGCAGAATTGAAAAAACAGGTTGAATTAAAAAAACAGGTTGAAGCGAAGCAGGCGGCACAAAAGCGCCAACAGCAGCAAACAGCTAAAAAACAAGCCGATCAAAAATTAAGTGCACAGCAAATTCTTAATAATCAAGCAGCTAAGAAGTCTCAGTCAACCGCCAATCCCCAAGCAATTTTAGAAGGGCGAAGTGGCGGTGGCCGGGCATTGATTCAGGCAGGTGCATACAGCAGTAGCGCACAGGCCCATCAAATCCAGCAGAAGTTGGCTAATGCGGGAGTAAGCGCTTACATCAGCGAGGCACAAACCAGTAAAGGTACGGTTTATCGAGTGCGTACCGGCAGCTACCCGAGCCGTGATGCAGCCAATCAAGCTCTGGCAAAAATCCGCCAGCAAGGTGTAGACGGAATGGTAATCGGGCAGTAACAATATGGCGGTGTTTGATATATTGGCTTTGGCCGTAGTGGCAATCAGTATGATTGTCTCTATGATACGCGGGGTGATTGCCGAAGTTACTTCTTTGGTGACTTGGATTATTGCTTTTGTCGTGGCAAAAATGTTTGCCGTTCCATTTGCCGAGCTGGCGTTAAGTAGTATCCAACCTCCTGAGTTGGCGGTGGTTGCCGGCTTTATTTTACTTTTTATCGCTGCATGGTTGGTGCAGCATTTTTTACGTTCGCTGCTTACGGCGGCGGTAACTGCCGTAGGTTTGGGGGGGATAAACCGTATCCTCGGCGGTTTGTTTGGGGCGGTAAAGGGCGTTTTGATCGTAACGCTGGTTGTATTAGTTTGTGCCTTTACCGATTTGCCGCAAACAGAAGGTTGGCGGCAGTCATTTAGCGCTGTTTATTTTGAAAGTCTCGCCCAGTTGGCCGTTCCTTATCTTCCACCGTTTATTGGTGGACAGGTGCGGTATCCGACGCTTTAAAATTTGGAGAAAACGCAATGTGTGGTGTATTAGGATTAGTTGCTCATGAGCCGGTTAACCAGTTGCTATATGACGGCTTGCAGATGCTTCAGCATCGGGGACAGGATGCCGCGGGGATTGTAACTGCCGAGGGCAGTATGTTTCATATGCACAAAGGCAAGGGCATGGTGCGTGATGTATTCCGTACCCGCAATATGCGTGATTTGGTCGGCAATGCCGGAATCGCACATGTGCGCTATCCTACGGCGGGAAATGCGGGCAGCAGTGCAGAGGCACAACCGTTTTATGTCAGTTCGCCTTTCGGTATTGTATTGGCGCACAATGGTAATCTTACTAATACCGAGGAACTCTATGAAAGCGTGTGTAATAAACACTTACGTCATATCAACACACGCTCTGACTCAGAAGTATTACTGAACGTATTTGCTCATGAGCTGCGTCGGGAAGTAACGGCGATGGGTGATGCAGTATTGAATGTTGATCATGTTTTTAATGCAGTTTCCCACTTGCATAAACGTGTGCGCGGTGCTTACGGCGTAGTAGCACTGATCGCGGGTTACGGCATGGTGGCATTTCGTGATCCTTTGGGTATCCGTCCGTTGGCACTGGGAACGCATACGGATAACAACGGCAAAACTACTTATTGTGTAGCATCTGAATCTGTTGTGTTTAACAGCTTGGCTTTCCATTTGGAAAGGGATATTGCACCCGGCGAGGCTGTTGTAGTCACTTTTGACGGTAAACTTTATACTAGGCAATGTGCTGAGTCGCCGAAGTTAAGCCCATGTCTTTTTGAATATGTATATTTTGCCCGCCCGGATTCTGTAATAGATGGTGTGTCGGTATACCAAGCCAGGATGAATATGGGCGTGACACTGGCTGAAAAAGTGAAACGCAGTTTGCCACTGGATGATATTGATGTGGTTATGCCGATTCCGGATACCAGCCGCCCGAGTGCGATGGAATTAGCGCACCATTTAGGAAAACCTTACCGTGAGGGATTGATTAAAAACCGTTATATTGGTCGGACTTTTATTATGCCGGGGCAGGCAACCCGTAAAAAATCAGTGCGTCAAAAACTGAATCCCATGAATTGCGAATTTGCAGGAAAGAGCGTTTTATTGGTAGACGACTCTATCGTAAGGGGTACGACCAGCCGTGAAATTGTAGAAATGGCGAGAGATGCTGGGGCACGCAAGGTATATTTTGCTTCGGCGGCTCCCGAAGTGCGTTTTCCGAACGTTTACGGCATTGATATGCCAACGCGGGACGAGTTGATTGCAAATGGCCGTACTGCAGACGAAATTGCCAAAGAAATCAGCGCAGATGGTTGTGTGTTTCAAGATTTGGCCGATTTGGAAGAAGTCGTGCGTGTATTAAATCCGGCAATCGAATCATTTGATACTTCATGTTTTAGCGGCTGCTATCTCACCGGTGATATTGATGAATCTTATTTGCAGAAACTGTCTGCAAGTAAGTCTTCGGTAGCCGCCGCACAAGTGCAACCCAGCCAAGTCGAGCATAGTATACGCATTAGTGATAATGATGACGAAGATGAATAAACATAATATTTCAGACGGCATTCTCAGGCCGGCTGAAAATATTTTTAGTGTATAGTGAAAAGGTTGGAAGAAATAATGCAGTTTAGTATTTTACCGGTTTGATTTGGTATTCGGTAAACTGCCTAGGCTGTGCCGATTTCCTGTTTTAAAGTATGCCAACCGATTATTTTATTGATAGGGCAATATTATGACTAAGCCTTTACATCCGCAAACACTTGCCATTCGCGGTGCCAAAGAGCAAACCGAATTTAATGAACACAATCAGGCTTTATTCATTACCAGTAGTTTTATGTGGGATACGGCAGCTGATGGTGCAGCGGTATTTGCCGGACAGAAAGAGGGTTATACTTACAGTCGTACCGCCAATCCGACTACTGCTGCATTTGCCAAGCGTATCGCTATATTGGAAGCAGGTGAGCAGGCGGTTGCTACTTCAACCGGGATGTCTGCTATTCAGGCGGCATTGCTGACTTTTTTAAGTGCGGGTGATCATTTGGTATGCAGCCGCAGCCTGTTTGGTACGACCATGGGTTTCATCATGAATCATGTTACCCGTTTCGGTATTGAGGTAACTTTGGTTTCGCAAACCGATTTGGCCGAGTGGCGTGCCGCCGTACGCCCTAATACCAAGATGTTTTTCTTAGAAACACCTTCTAACCCTCTGAATGAAGTGGCTGATTTGGAAGCTTTGGCGGATATTGCCCATGCCGCAGGTGCATTATTGGTGGTGGATAACAGTTTCTGTACGCCTGTTTTGCAGCAGCCGCTGCGTTTTGGTGCTGATTTGTCGGTACAGTCCGCAACCAAAGCCATCGATGGGCAGGGGCGGGTGCAAGGAGGGGTGGTGATTGGCAATACCGAGTTGATGAAACAGGTACAGATGTTTATGAACTCTGCCGGTATTTCGATGTCGCCTTTTCATGCTTGGGTATTGTTAAGCGGTGTAGAGACCATGGCGGTGCGTATGCAGGCTCAATGTGAGAATGCCGATAAAATTGCTGCTTGGTTACGCGGGCAGCCGCAAGTGCTTAATGTATACCATGCGGGTTTTGAGGATCATCCTCAGGCCGATTTGGTTCGCAAACAGCAAACTGCAGGCGGTATCGTCGTAGCATTCGAACTGGACGGCGGGCAAGATGCCGCATGGAAAGTTATCGACAGTGTCAATATTTTTTCACGTACGGCCAATTTGGGGGATGTTCGTTCGACCATTACTCATCCGTGGACGACTACACACGGAAGAATGGCCGCCGAAGCCAAATTGGAAGCAGGTATCCGGCCGGGCTTGGTACGTTTATCGGTCGGTTTGGAGTATGCAGACGACCTGATTGAGGATCTGCGCCAGGCCATGGTCTGATACACATATGGCTGGTGGCCCGCTTGTGGCCGTCTGAAAATAGATCGGTAGGTTAGAACCGATAAGTATATGATTTGTTTTACCAGATTTTCATATGAGGTAATAATTTATCGGAAAAAAAGGATGCTAAAAATGGATGAGGCAGTATTTTCGGCATGGGCGCTCAAAATTTGTTTGGGCGTATTAATCGTTTTTTTGGGTTTCATTGTTTGGAATTTGGGTAAAGAATCAAAGGCCGGAAAATTCGGCACCTTTATTTTATTTTTGGTATTGGGATTGGGTGTATTCGGCTTTATCTTTAAAAACGTATTGATTGAATTTTTTATTTTGTCAAAATAAGCCGCAACTATTTAGGCCGTCTGGATCGAATCTTGTGTTCAGACGGCTTTTGTTATCCGGCATAAGTGTATCGGTATATTTAAGGTTGTGGGTATGTGGCATTATATTTTGAAACGCTTGTTGTTGTTGGTTCCTACTTTACTAGGTATTTTGGCAGTTACGTTTGCCATTATCCAATTCGTACCTGGTGGCCCGGTTGAGCAGATGGTACAACAGCTAAGCGGAAACGCTGGCGGTGCAGGAGAAACCGTAACATTTTCCGGGCAAGGGATGAACCATGCCAAAGGAAACTTGAGTAGTGAAGATTTGGCGGCATTAAATGCGTTATATGGTTTCGATAAGCCCCCGTTTACTCGCTTTATCGAGATGGTAGGCCGTTTTATTCGCTTTGATTTGGGTGAAAGCTTTTTTCATCATCAAACTGTATTTGAATTAGTGAAAGAAAAAATGCCTGTTTCAATGAGTTTGGGCTTGTGGACGTTTTTTCTAACTTATCTTATTTGCATTCCATTGGGCATTGCCAAAGCCGTGCGAGACGGCACGCGGTTTGATGCGGCTACCGGCATTGTAATTTTATTGGGCTACACGATTCCTCCCTTTGTATTGGGGCTCGTGTTGCTGGTTTTATTCGGCGGCGGCAGCTTTTTTGCATGGTTTCCGCAGGGTGGGTTGGTGAGTGATAACTGGCAAGGAATGCCGTGGCCGGCGAAAATACAAGATTACCTCTGGCATATGGCTTTACCCGTTACGGCATCTGTGGCAGGTAATCTGGCCTTGATGACGGTATTGACCAAAAACGTATTTCTTGAAGAAATCCGCCGACAATACGTTTATACAGCCCGTGCAAAAGGGCTGCCGGAGCGGCAAATTTTATGGAAGCATGTGTTTCGTAATGCCATGATACCGCTCATTACCGGGTTCCCCGCTGCTTTTATCGGTGCGTTTTTTACAGGCAGCCTTTTAATTGAAACCCTATTCTCACTCGACGGCCTCGGCTTGCTTTCGTATGAGGCGGTGATGAAGCGTGATTATCCTGTTGTGATGGGAACACTGTATATTTTTACATTGATGGGATTGCTGGCAAAATTATTGTCGGATATTTCTTATTCTTGGATAGACCCGCGCATTCATTTCGATGGACAGAAATAAACGTAGGCAGCCAAATATCAATTCATATCGGATAATCAATTTTCAGACGGCATTGGGAAATAAAAACCATATTTATGCAGCCAAATACACCTACAGCCTCAGCATGGCAGGCATTCAAACAACACAAGCGCGGCTGGCTGGCTTTGCGTCTGCTGGCCGCACTTTTCTCAATTTCTTTGCTGGCTCCTCTCTGGAGCAATGATAAGCCTTTATGGATACATTACAACGACCATTATTATTTTCCGTTGTTCCAAACCTATCATGAAACTGTGTTTGGCGGTGATTTTGATACTCCGGCCGACTATCTCGATCCGTTGGTTCGCTACAATATTACTGAAAATGGTAACTATGCCGTATATCTGCCCAACCCGTATGCCGCTAATACTTTAAATGATTTCGATACCGCCCCGGACCCTGCCTCTCCCTCCAAACAACATTGGCTAGGAACTGATGATCGTGGCCGGGATGTATTGGCCCGTTTGGTTTACGGTTTCCGAGATTCTTTATTATTTGCTTTGGCACTGACTGCGATTACTACCGTTATCGGAGTATTGGCCGGGGCGGTGCAAGGTTATTTCGGCGGTAAGGTTGATTTGGTGATGCAGCGCTTTTTGGAAATTTGGGGCGGATTGCCCGAACTTTACCTCTTAATCATCCTGTCTTCGTTTTTTAACCCGAGTTTGTTAGTGTTATTGGTTATATTGGCATTGTTTGGTTGGATGGGGCTTTCGGATTATGTGCGGGCAGAGTTTTTAAAAAACCGCCAGGCTGACTATGTATTAGCCGCCAAGAGTATGGGCGTATCGAATAGATCCATTATGTGGCGGCATATTCTGCCCAATAGTTTGACGCCTGTATTGGCATTTTTGCCGTTTCGTATTTCCGGAGCCGTGCTTGCTTTAACCAGTCTTGATTTCCTCGGATTGGGCGTGCCGGCAAGCCAAGCTAGTTTGGGAGAATTATTGGCACAAGGAAAAGACAATCTTGATGCTTGGTGGATAGGGCTGTCTGCCGTCAGTACGCTTACTTTAATGCTCTTGCTGTTGGTGATGATAGGCGAGGGATTAAGGTATGCATTTGATGTGCGTGCCCGTTCGTAAAAGAGTTTTTGAATAGTTGGGATAATGCTGAAATGGGGCATATGCAAGATAATAATCTAAGTATTCAAAGTATAAAAAATAAAAAAATACAATTTTTTATAGAAGAGCTGGTTGCTTTTGGGATGCAAACATTAATTCTTTTTGTTGTTATTGTTTTGATATCAAATTTTTTTCAAAATAGCACGGAGTTGATTAAATTTTCGGAAAGTAAGTTCGTGTCTATACGCGAATTCTTTTTGACATTATTAGGTACAATTTTTGCCATAGGAATTTTAACAACTATACAAAGATTGGTTGACGATCGTAGTAATTTCTTATCTAAGATTATTGATAATACTTTATTGGAATTTCCTAGAATCATTTATTTGTTTGGAAGTACTTTGGTTGCTGTAACTGCTTCGATTGGCATTTACCTTCTGATAGAGCCTGATGGAGTAAATAACCCGACATTTTTTATTGGGCATTCTTTATTATTTGCAGTGAGTTTTTTTGTCTACGGGATTGCAATAAAGTATTTATTAATTAAAAAAGTTTTTAAAGAGGCGATTTTATTCTGAAAGCGCCCCTCATGTTATCAGCCTGCTTAATCAGGCTATAGAGCATGTATATCACATCATTGAGGCATTTGTTATGGCACATACACACGACCACCATCACGATCATCATACAAATAAGCGGGTTTTGCGCGTATCTTTGGCATTGATTGTTTCTTTTATGTTGGTGGAGTTGGTAGGAGGCCTGCTAACCAATAGTTTGGCTTTGCTGTCTGATGCCGGGCATATGTTTTCGGATGCGGCTGCTTTGGCGTTATCTCTTGCGGCTTTTCACTTTGGCGCACGCGCCGGCAGCAGAAGCAAAACTTTTGGCTACAAGCGGTTTGAAATCTTAGCTGCCGCACTAAATGGAATGACATTGTTATTAATTGCGGTTTGGATTTTTTATGAAGCCGCAGGTAGGTTTAGCCGCCCGCCGGAAATCGCTACTAAGGGTATGTTGGCCATCAGTATTTTGGGGTTGCTGGTTAACCTTTTTGTAGCTTGGTATATGCATAAAGGCGGAGATACTGAAGATAATATCAATATGAAAGGTGCGTATTTGCACGTTTTAGGTGATTTGTTGGGTTCGGTAGGAGCAATTACGGCAGCCATATTAATGATGGCTTTCGGTTGGCAATGGGCCGATCCTTTGGCTAGTGTAGTAGTTGCATTACTGATTGCAAAAAGCGGTTGGGGTATTTTGAAAACAACGGTACATATTTTGATGGAAGGTGTGCCTACGGATGCCGATTATGATGAAGTTGCTGCGTTGATTGCTGAAACAGAAGGTGTCGAAGCTGTACATGATTTGCATATTTGGACCATTACCAGCGGTATACATGCGTTGTCTTGCCATATTGTTGTGAACGGTGATTTACATGTGAGCGAGGCCGAGCAGATTGTAAATGAACTTACCTACCGTTTGCAGCATAAAAATATCAGCCACGTGACGGTACAGACGGAAAGTCGGGCACATAATCACGGAGATCATTTGTTATGTGACATAGGCGATATCCATCGCGGGCACCATCATCATGCGCATTAATAAGCGTTTGGTTATGTATTGCTATTTAAGATATGTGTGATTGCTCCTTGTTTTTCCGTTAATTCTGCTAAAATAAAGGCCGTCTGAAATATTTTTCAGACGGCCTGATAAATAATAGAAAGCAGCCATGAACACACAAGCCGTTTTATTTGATTTGGATGGAACTTTAGCCGATACCGCATTAGATTTGGGCGGCGCACTCAATACATTACTTAGGCGGTACGGGCTGCCGGAAAAAAATATGACTGAAATCCGCCCGGTTGCGAGCCATGGGGCCAGGGGCTTGATTTTCTTAGGGGCGAGTATCGGTAAGGATCATCCGGATTACACCCAGTGGCGGCAAGAATATTTGGCGGAATACGAACGCTGCTTTGACTGTGATACCGTATTATTCGAAGGCATTAATGATTTGATTTGTGTATTGGATCAAGCAGGGATCAAATGGGGCATTATTACTAATAAACCGCATACATTTACCCATCGTTTGGTACCCAAGCTCGGCTTTGCCGTGCCGCCGGCAGTTGTGGTAAGCGGTGATACGTGTACGGAAGCCAAGCCTAGCACAAAGCCAATGTACTACGCCTGCCAACAAATTGGCGTTTCACCGGAGCATTGTATTTATGTAGGCGATGCGGAGCGGGATATGCAGGCTGGGCAAGATGCCGGTATGCGTACGGTATTGGTGGATTGGGGATATATTGCGGAAAACGATGATACCGAATCTTGGTTATATGACTACCGAATTCGTCAGCCTATGGATTTATTGGCTTATCTGTAATTCATTCTTGTATGTAAATCAGGCCGTCTAAAAATAATTTTCAGACGGCTTAAGGCAAATTTTCTGATTTTATAGCTTGTATAAAATTAGCCACTAGTGGCTTTAATGATTTTATTCAACTTTTGTTTGTTACATGTTCAGTTTGATGAATAACAGATTATTCGACATTTTACCTATATTTCGTTAATGTTTTGTTTTTTTTAATACTTCAAGCATGTTGCTTCATTATCTTCATTTAAACCGTTAATCAAATCTTCGAAGTGCCATACCTGCTTCATGCACGGTAAGCTTGAAGCAAATTCTCAAATATAGTTTATATATTACATTTCAGAATACCATGACTCTCAGCTATACCTGAGCGCACTGATAGCTCGGGCCGTGGTCTCATATCATTTTGTCGGTGACGGTTAAGCCGCATAAATACATAGTTCTAGATTTTGATAATGCCGTTGCCATATTTTTGCTTTTGTGTTGAATAATTTGTAAAATTGTTGACAATTTTTGTGTGATTGTAGACAATCGATTCAGGTATTCGATATTTAAGATGTCTGTTTAATTTTTTTATTAATTTTATTTATAAAATTAATAAATTTTACTTATATTTAAAATGTAATAAGGATATTGATATGCATCTGACTGCTCGAGAGCAAGAAAAACTTCTTCTATTTCTTGCTGGAGAATTAGCCGCTAAGCGCAAAGCTCGTGGGGTGAAATTAAATTACCCTGAAACAATTGCGTATATTTCGTCGCATTTACAAGAAGCTGCTCGTGATGGTATGTGCGTGGCACAGCTGATGGAATACGGTACTACCTTATTAGGAGTAGATGATGTAATGGAAGGAATTGCAGAAATGGTACATGAGGTTCAAATTGAAGCAACTTTTCCTGATGGTACTAAGCTGGTTACTGTACATCAGCCTATCCGTTAAGTAGTTATGGCAATCAAGTGTTTTGTGCTTGGTTGGTCACTCTATACACTATATTATCCTTTTCGACCTATTTGGATAGTCTTAAAGTAAAGGAAGATGAATATATGAATCCTGGAGAGTATTTTCCGGCTTCAACTGATATTGCTGCCAATGTGAATCGTGAAACCCGTATTTTAGAAGTAGCGAATATCGGTGATCGCCCGATACAGGTAGGCTCGCATTTTCATTTTTATGAAACCAATTCAGCACTTAAATTTGACCGAGTTCAAGCTAAAGGTTTCCGTCTGAATATTCCTAGTGGTAACGCTATACGTTTTGAACCGGGCGAGCGTAAAACTGTTGAGCTTGTTGCATTCGGGGGGCGGCAAAATATTCATGGTTTTCAAAATCTCATAAATAAAACAGTAAGAGTAGATAATCCGATTAGCGGTGCCACGCTGACTATCCCAAGGATTCAATATTTGACTACTTATGGCCCAACTGTTGGTGATAAGGTGCGTTTAGGCGATACCAATCTGTTTGCTACGGTTGAGCGTGATTTACTGACTTATGGCGAAGAGTGTAAATTTGGTGGCGGTAAATCGGTACGGGACGGAATGGCGCAATCTGCTACTGAGCCACGCACTAATAATAATGTACTCGACTTTGCCATTACCAATGTACTTATTATTGATCATAGCGGCATTATTAAAGCCGATATTGGTATTCGTGACGGTAAAATTGTTGGGATAGGCCAAGCCGGTAATCCCGATACAATGGATGGGGTTACCCCAAATATGATTATCGGTGCGGCTACCGAAGTGCATAATGGTGCTCACCTGATTGCTACTGCCGGTGGTATAGATACACATATTCATAATATTTGCCCACAACAAATTTATCATGCGATTGAAAGTGGTATCACTACCATGATTGGTGGTGGCACCGGTCCTGCTGACGGTACCAATGCAACTACCGTTACTTCTGGGGCTTGGAACTTGCAACGTATGTTGCAGGCTGCTGATGGTTATCCGGTAAATTTGGGTTTTTTCGGTAAAGGCAACTGCGCTTCTACAGAGCCTTTACGCGAACAAATCCGTGCAGGTGCATTGGGTTTGAAGATTCATGAAGACTGGGGGGCGACTGCTGCAGTTATCGATGCCAGCCTGAAGGTGGCGGATGAGATGGATATTCAAGTTGCTATTCATACCGATACACTCAATGAGGGTGGTTTTTTGGAAGATACGATAAAGGCCATTGATGGTCGTGTCATGCATACATTCCATACTGAAGGTGCAGGAGGGGGACATGCACCCGATATTATCAAAGCTGCTATGTATCCCAATATTTTGCCAGCTTCTACTAATCCAACGCGCCCGTTCACAATCAATACAATTGATGAGCATCTCGATATGTTGATGGTTTGTCATCATCTTGATAAGCATATTCCAGAAGATATCGCCTTTGCTGATTCTCGTATACGACCAGAAACGATTGCTGCCGAAGATATTTTGCATGATATGGGTGTGTTTTCCATTATGAGCTCCGATTCACAAGCAATGGGGAGAGTGGCTGAGGTGATTATTCGCACCTGGCAAACCGCCGATAAAATGAAACAACAGCGCGGTGTATTACCGGAGGATGTTGATGGTAGTGATAATTTCCGTATTAAACGCTATATCGCAAAATATACCATCAATCCGGCTATTGCTCATGGTATTAGCCAATATGTTGGTTCGATTGAGGTAGGCAAAATGGCAGATATCGTATTATGGAAGCCAGCATTTTTCGGGGTGAAACCTGAAATGATTATTAAAAATGGCTTCATCAGCTATGCGCGAATGGGTGACCCTAATGCCAGTATTCCCACACCGCAACCTGTAGTTTACCGCCCTATGTTTGGCGCACAGGGCAAAGCGGTAGAGCAAACGGCAGTATTGTTTGTTTCTCAAGCTGCTGTTGAGGCTGATATCCGTACACAGTATGGTTTGAATAAACAAACATTACCAGTACATGGTTGTCGAGATATTGGAAAAAAAGACTTGATTCATAATAATGCCACTCCGGAAATTACGGTTGACCCGGAACGTTATGAAGTGCGCGTTGAGGGTGAATTGGTAACTTGTGAGCCAGCCGGCAAGTTACCATTAGCACAACGCTATTTCCTATTTTAATTGTTTTTTAAGGCTAAGCTGCTTTGGTGATATATCCCTGCCTGAATTTGTGCTTATTTTAGGAACTCCACTGATGAATCTGATTATTCAAGAAATTTTGCCCAAAGATAAAGCCTTGAGCCCGATTGCCCGGCATGATTATGTTGTACTCGAATGGTATGAGGCAGACCGCCGTATTTTGCGTAAAACTACAATAAGTGGTCGTGATATTTCCTTTCGTTTATTGCATGAGGGTCAACGGCTGCAACACGGGGATATTGTGTTTGCTGACGAACATTTAGTTATCAGTATAGAAATTAAACTGTGTGATGCGATTGTTATGGCACCAAAAACTTTAACAGATATGGCGCGTACCTGTTATGAAATCGGAAATAAGCATTCACCGCTATTTCTTGATGGTGATGAATTGGTTATGCCTTATGACAAACCAATGTTTCTCTGGCTTCAGGCTGCAGGCTTTGCACCGAAGCAAGAGAAACGGCGTTTGAATCAGGTGTTACGGGCTAATTCTGCACCAGGTATTGGAGGGGGCCATATACATAAGCATGAGTATAGGCAGTACCATAATCATTCTCATAGTGAGATAGATAGATATGAGCACTAAACTAACTGCTTTACTGCACTTAGTTGATTCAACTCTACCGATTGGTAGTTTCAATCATTCCGCTGGTTTGGAAACATTCGTTCAAGAAGGTGTGGTGAATACCAGTAGTTGTTTGAAAAAATATGTTGAAACTCAGTTGGCGCAAAATTGGACATATAACGATGGTGCCTATGTATCAATAGCTTATGATGCAGTAAAGGTCGGAGATATTGCAGCACTAGAGTTGCTGGACAAGACGATTGCCGCAGCGAAAACACCTCGTGAAATTCGTGAAGCTTCGATAAAACTCGGGGTTCGGCTCTTGAAAATTTTTGCACGTTACGAACAACATAAGCTAGTCAATGCTTTTCAGTCGGCTTTAATGACCAAACGAGTACAGGGTTTTTATCCGTTAGTATTTGGTTTGATTGCCTCAGCTATGGGACAAAGCAAAGAAGATACGCTGACTGCATTTTATTACAACACAGCTGTTGGAACTATCACTAACGGAGTTAAACTGATTCCATTGAGTCAAGCCGATGGACAAGATATTTTATTTGAACTACGTGATGCGATTGATATGGCAGTGGCTGAAAGTATGCAGCCGGATGCTGAATGGATTGGTGCTGCCAGCCCGGCAGCCGACATCCGTGCTATGAGACATGAACGGCTTTATAGCAGGCTTTATATGAGTTAGGTTGCTTGAAATAGTAATCAGCTTTTTAGGCAATTTCACCAAATTTATCCCTGCTTTCTTATTTACGATTTGTTTTAAAGGAACTTCTAGTATGAAATATGATATGAAAAAAATCTTGGTGACTGCTGTGTTGAGTATTCCGGCTTTGGCATTTGCTCATCCCGATAACGGTGATGGTGGCATGCTGGCAGGGATATTTCATCCCGTTAGTGGCCTTGACCATATTTTAGCAATGTTGGCGGTTGGTCTATGGGCGGTATCTTTTAATGGCAAAACGCGTTGGGTAATTCCGATTACATTTGTTGGAATGATGGTGTTAGGTTTCTTTTTAGGTAATTACGGCATCTATGTTACTGCGATGGAACAAGGTATTGCTGCTTCGGTATTGGTTATTGGTTTAGCCGCTGCTTGGGTAAAACATATTCCTACTATTATTGCTATAGTTGTTGTGGGTATCTTTGCTATTTTTCATGGTGCAGCGCATAGTATAGAGATGGTTGGTAACATTAATAGCTTTTTGTTGGGCTTCAGCATAAGTACTGTTTTATTGCACGCAGTCGGTTTTTTCATAGGATCTGCTTTCCACCAAAATGTTTGGATTAACCGCACTATCGGCACAGCCATTGGTTCGGTCGGTTTGTATCTATTGTTGGCTTGATGCATAACGCTGTTGTTGGTTGTGACCCTAGTCTAATTGTTACCAATAAAACCAGCTAAAAACTTTTACAATGAAAAAGGATAACTTATGCGCCAATACATCAAAATCGGGGTAGCAGGCCCTGTTGGTGCAGGTAAGACTGCCCTGATTGAACGCCTAACCCGTAAAATTGCCAATCAATATAGTATTGCGGTCATTACCAATGACATCTACACCCGTGAGGATGCTGAATTTTTAACCCGTAACAGCTTATTACCATCTGAACGTATTATGGGGGTGGAAACTGGCGGTTGCCCACATACAGCTATTCGTGAAGATGCCTCGATGAATTTAGAGGCTGTCGATGAAATGGTAGAACGTTTTCCTGACGTACAAATTGTATTTATTGAATCAGGAGGGGATAACCTTTCGGCTACCTTCAGCCCGGATTTGGCCGATGTCACTATTTTCGTGATTGATGTGGCCCAAGGTGAAAAAATTCCGCGTAAAGGCGGGCCGGGCATTACTAGATCGGATTTATTGGTTATCAATAAAACTGACTTGGCTCCATTTGTCGGTGCTAGTTTGGAAGTGATGGAGCGCGATGCACGCAAAATGCGTGGAGGCCAGCCTTTCTTATTCACTAACCTTATGAAAGATGAAAACTTAGATTCAGTTATCGGTTGGATTCGGAAATATGCCCTTTTGGAAAACATTGAAGAACCTATGGGATTAGTCCGTTAATATCTGGTTTATTTACAGACCATTAGAGAAAGTGTGAACTGTCTTCCTATTGTGCAGATGGTGTCAATACTCTTTTATTGCTTACCGTTTTTTCGGCAATTTTTATGTATAGTCAACTTGTGCTTACCACTCAAGTCCGCAATGGGCGTACCAGTTTGCAAAAAAACTTTACCTCTCCTCCGCTGAAGTTGATAAGTTTGCCGTCTGATGCTAATGGTATGTTGCGTGTGGTACAAATGTCGTCTTCACCAGGTCTATTGGGTGGGGATCTCATAGAAATAAGCATTACTTTGGCCGCATATTCACACCTTTCTCTGTATACACAAGCATTTACTCGTGTATTGGAAATGAATGATGGAAAGCAAGCCGAACAGCACACCCATATTCGTCAAGAGCCACATTCTCACCTGTGTTATCTGCCACACCCTTTGGTTTTGCATGCGAATAGCACATTCATTCAGTACACTGAGATTGAACTAGATGATGATTGCGAGTTAGTTTATGGTGAAATCATTGCTGCAGGTAGAGTTTTGCGAGGCGAACGTTTCGCATTCAAACGTTTTTCTTCTCATCTGTGTATCACTTATCATGGCCATAAGTTGATTACTGACAATATTCAATGGTATCCGAAACGCTATCAGATTGATACTATTGGACAAATGGAACAATATACCCACCAATTGAATCTGTTTTATGTTCATACTGCTCTTAGTCCCGAGGAAATCCGCGTACTCAACGAACGTATATTTGAGAAACTTGATGAATATACTGCTGAAATGAACTCCTTATTGTGGGGTGTGAGTCAGGCTGCCGGTTGCGCGCTTTGTTTGCGTGCATTATCTACTGAGGCGCAGAGTTTGCAAAACCTATTGAAAGTGACAGTTACAATCTTGCAACAATCGCAGGCTTCACCATTAAGTGCAGTTTTTTTTAAATAGCCTTAGGTGAAATTCAACCCAATAATTTCATACTGATATAATTTTTGAATATTTCAATACCTCGACTTGATTGGTATTTTTCTGATTTTACAAATTAAAACCAAGCAGCCATATCTTAAAAGTATGGCTGCTTGGTTTTAATACAATCTGCACAGATAATTTTAGGCTTTACTATAAGTTGCCAAATTAGGTAATAATCCTAATATCATGGGCTATGTAAATAAGCAGATTGTGTTTGTAAGGCTATAGAAGACTTAGGTTTGGGCATGCTCTAATGCACCGCGTTCGGCACATCCTTTATAGCGTACATCGCCGTAATCAAAGGTTGCCGTAAATTCGTGCTCGTTGCCGGCATCATCTTTGCACGTTTCACCTTTAATATTCAGTCCGAAGTTTACATTCTCTTGTGTGCCGGTAAATTCAACGCCTTTGGCATAAGCAGAACGTTCGGCTTCAAACGTACCTTTCAGATCATCGCCTTCTAAGGTTAATCGGTTACCGGTAGATTCGGCATTGCCGGTTACAACGATGCGCCACGGTTTGGGCGTATTACCAAAAGCGGTATATGATTTTACAGGGCCATCATAAGCGGCAGATGCATCATTTGCAGGAGCAGATGCTTCTTGAGAGGAGACGGTTTGGCTGGCTTCGGATGCGGTTGCTTCGATAACATTGCTTGCTGCAGATACTGTTTTGACCTCTGTTTCTGCTTGCTGTCCGCAAGCGGCTAAAAAGCATGATGATGTTAAAAGACCCAAGATTGAATATTTATTCATGAATACTCCTTTTTATATCTAAGGACGCAGCCTGTTAATTATACAGGTTACTCGAGAAATTCAATTTTAATATGATTTAAACAGGCTTCCAAGCGGCTTGGTAATTTGTATATGCAAACTGGAACTTGGAAGCTATTTATTTTTTACTAAGATTCTCCATTCAACGAAGTATGATTTTTTGTAAAGAATATATTAAATGTCTCAAACCAATGCCGTCTGAAAATGTTTCGGATGGCATTGGTTTGGTTTAATTTTTATGAAAGAAAATTCAGTAGGTATAAATATTGTTGTTCGGTTTCCAATACCAAGTCATGATTGGTAATCAGACTTTACCGGTACTGCCGAACCCGCCTTCACCGCGTTCGCTGGTGGCAAATTCGTCCACTACTTTAAATGTTGCCTGCACTACCGGCACAATTACCATTTGGGCGATACGTTCCATCGGTTCGATTGTAAAGGCAGTGTGGCCGCGGTTCCATACAGACACTTTTACTTCGCCTTGATAATCTGAATCAATCAGGCCGACCAAATTGCCCAATACGATACCGTGCTTGTGGCCGAGGCCGGAGCGGGGCAGCAGCATAGCGGCATAAGCAGGGTTGGCCAAGTGGATGGCTAATCCGGTAGGAACAAGATAGGTTTCACCCGGCTGGATGGTAACGGGCTCATCTAAGCAGGCGCGCAAATCCAGTCCTGCCGAGCCGGGGGTCGCGTAGGCGGGCAGTTGGTCGGCAATTTTGGCATTGAGGATTTTCAATTCGACTTCTGTTTGCATGGTTGGTTCCGTTTCATTATTGTTTGAATAGGCCGCCTGAGTTTTACAGACGGCCTGAATGATGGTGCTACAAAATTGAGATGCGTTTATACACCGATTTTTTCCGCCCCGCCCAAGTAAGGACGTAAAGCAGTGGGAATGTTGATGCTGCCGTCTGCATTTTGGTGGTTTTCCAATACCGCTACCAAAGTACGGCCGACAGCCAAGCCGGAGCCGTTTAATGTATGTACAAGGCGGTTTTTACCATTTTCGTCTTTGAAGCGTGCTTTCATGCGGCGGGCTTGGAAGTCTTCGCAGTTGGAGCAGCTGGAGATTTCGCGGTAGGTGTTTTGTGCGGGCACCCATACTTCCAAATCATAGGTTTTGGTTGCACCGAAGCCCATGTCGCCTGTGCATAGCGTTATCACACGGTAGGGCAATTCGAGTAGTTGCAGAATTTTTTCGGCATGGCCTACCATCTCTTCAAGTGCTTCGTAAGAGTGATCCGGATGGGTGATTTGTACCATTTCCACTTTGTCGAACTGATGCTGACGGATAAGGCCGCGTACGTCTTTGCCGTAAGCTCCCGCTTCTGAGCGGAAGCAGGGTGAGTGGGCGGTCAGTTTCAGCGGCAGAGATTCGGCAGGAACGATACTGTCGCGCACAGTATTAGTCAGGGTAACCTCGGCAGTAGGAATCAGATATTGGGTGAGCTTACTCTCGTCACCGCCGCGGGTAACGTGAAACAAATCTTCACCAAATTTGGGCAGTTGTCCGGTGCCGAATAATGTGCTGTCGTTTACGATATAAGGTGTGTAATGCTCGGTATAACCATGTTGCAGCGTATGGGTATCAAGCATAAATTGAGCCAATGCACGGTGCAGGCGGGCAATGGCGCCTTTCATTACCGTAAAGCGCGCGCCCGAAAGTGCCGCACCGGTTTCAAAATCCAAGCCTAGTGGTGCACCCAAGTCGACATGATCTTTGATTTCAAAATCGAAGTTGCGCGGCGTACCTACTTTGCGGACTTCCACGTTTTCGCTTTCGTCTTTGCCTTCAGGTACGCTTTCGTGAGGCAGGTTCGGGATACCGGCCAGCCAGTTGTCCAATTCGGTTTGTACGGCATCGAAATCGGCGGCGGTTTGTTCCAAATCGGCTTTGATAGCGGCAACTTGGGCCATGGCCGCTTCTGCTTCTTCGTGTTTTCCTTGGCCTTTGAGTGCGCCGATTCGCTTGGACACACTGTTGCGCGCGGCCTGTAATTCTTCGGTTTTAACTTGGAGCTGTTTACGTTTGGCCTCGATAGCTTCGAAACGGGCAGTATCAAATTCATAGCCGCGGGCAGCCAGTCGGGCGGCAACAGCCGCGGTATCGTTACGGAGTAATTGGATATCTAGCATGATTGCTGTGTCTCGTTAGTAATGATGTGAAATCGGAATGGGCGTTATTTTAAACCAATTTCTATATGAAAAGGCCGTCTGAAAACATTTAATTTCAGACGGCCTTTGAATCTGAAAAATTTAAATGCAAGGTTTGGTGGGATATTGTTTGATAGGAGTTTGCTCCGTATTGCGGGCAGGTTTGGCGCGGCTGAGTAAGTCGTACCACAAACGTAGGCGGGCGGCGCGTTCGCGCGCATGGATTTTCCAGCCTGCGCGTACGCCTACGATTTGGGCATTATACGCGCAGGCATTCAAACGGTAGGCTTGTGCCTGGATTAGCGCGCGCTGGTTGTGAAAGGGTTGGGAAATGATGCAGACACTGTGTTGGCGGAAAGTATCGCGGTAACGGATGATACTGTCGAGTGTGCGAAACCCTGCCGGGTCTTGCCAGATAACGTTTTCAGGAACGCCGGCGGCTACCAAATCCGCTTGCATGCAGACGGTTTCGCTAGGTTTGTTGTCAATGCCGCTGCCGCTCACGACAAATTGTTTTACTTTTCCGGCACGCCAAAGTTCGACTGCGGCATCGATACGGTATTGGTAGTAGCGGTTTAGTCCGTGTCCGCTGCCGACGAATTTTGCCGTGCCTAAAATCAGGCCGAAATCGCAAGCCGGAATACGGGTGGTATTTTGATAGCTTTGCCGGCGTGCTTTGAGGGCGACATAAATATCCGCCGCCAGCAGAGCGGTAAACAAAGAAAAAATTAAAAGCAGCATTTCAGACGGCCAATAAAAAATCAGGTTTATGCATGATACGCAAAAAACCTGATTCGGTGTGGTTTAGGCGGCCTTTTCGGCTATATGAGCCTTTACCTTTTTTGTTTTTATAAACCTTGTGCCGGAAAATATTCGATTTCACAAGGGCTTTTAAAGCGTTGTCTTTAATCGGCCCTTTATTGATTTCGGTACTGCGTTTTTTCATTAGGATGCCTTTCTATAAAAAATTGCCTTGCTTGTTCAGAAGGCGTTTTATGATAGCAAATATGTAATAATTTTCAAAGTCTTGCTATTTATATTTGATATGGTGAGACGATTGGGAAATCCGCTGTTGTCAAGCCGATACATTGGGATATGGTATAGGCCTACTTAAGTAAATGCTGCCCGCCGTTTCCTTGCTAAGGTGGCGGGCAGTATCGGATTAGGGCTTAACTGATCCAGAAATCGCGTGGGGCATCTAATACCGGTTTGACGATGCCGCTGCGTATGGCAAAGTCGCCAAAGCCTTCTCCGTCGGTGCGGTTGGCAGCCCAGGCGGCCAGCCAGCTATCGATAATTTCGAGAATTTCCGCCTCGGTAATGTTTTCTTTAAACAAGCGCGGAATACGTGTGCCTTCGCGGTTGCCGCCAGTATAAAGATTGTACCGGCCTATGGCTTTGCCGACCAAACCGATTTCGGCCAGCATGGCGCGGCCGCAACCGTTAGGGCAGCCGGTGATTCGTAGGACGATATGTTCTTGGCTGAGTTGGTGGCGTGCCAGCAGGGCATCGATTTTATCGGTAAATTGGGGCAAGAAGCGTTCGGCTTCGGCCATTGCCAGCGGGCAGGTGGGCAGGGAAACACAAGCCATCGAATGCTCGCGCTGTGCAGTGGTACTGTCACTGATTAGGCCGTAGTCGCGGGCAATCTTTTCGATTTCGGCTTTATCGTTTTGGCTGACGCCAGCCACAATCAGGTTTTGGTTGGCGGTGAGACGGAAATCGCCTTTGTGGATTTTGGCTATTTCACGCACGCCTGTTTTTAATGGCCGGTTCGGATAATCGAGTAAGCGGCCGTTTTCTATAAATAAGGTGAGGTGCCATTTGCCGTCTTCGCCTTCCACCCAGCTGATGCGGTCGCCCCGTGTGGTGAAGCTGTAAGGACGGACAGGCTCGAATTTCGCACCCATGCGGTTTTCGACTTCTTCGATAAAGGTTTGTACGCCGACACGCTCGAGGGTGTAGCGCGTTTTGGCATTTTTACGGTCGGAGCGGTTGCCCCAATCGCGCTGTACCGACACCACGGCGGCGGCGGCATCTAGGGTTTTTTCAAGCGGTATAAAGCCGAATTCTCTGGCGGTGTTGGGATAGGTTTTGGTATTGCCGTGTTCCATAGAGAGGCCGCCGCCTACCAAAACGTTAAAGCCGACGAGCTTGCCGTTTTCACCTATGGCGACGAAGTTAAGGTCGTTGGCGTGTAAGTCGACATCGTTATGCGGCGGGATAACAACGGTGGTTTTGAATTTGCGCGGCAGGTAGGTTTTGCCCAATACGGGCTCTGTGGAGTCGCCGCTGTTTGCGCCTGTAACCAGCGGTGCGGCGGTTAAATCTTCGGTTGAGTGCAGTTTTTCGCCGTCAAGCCAGATATCGGCATAGGCACGGGTTTGAGGCAGCAGGTGTTCGCTGATTTTTTTTGCCCACTCGTATGCTTCGCGGTGCAGTGACGACTCGACCGGATTACTGGTGCATAAAACATTGCGGTTTACATCGCCAGCGGTGGCAATAGAATCAAGCCCAAGCGCATTTAGCCATTGGTGCATGGGCTTGATGTTGTCTTTCAATACGCCGTGGAATTGGAAAGTTTGACGGTTGGTCAGGCGGATAGAGCCGTATAGGGTATGTTCGGTGGCAAATTCATCAATACCCAGCCATTGTTTGGGGCTGATAATGCCGCCGGGCAGACGGCAGCGCAGCATGACGTTTTTCAGCGGTTCCAATTTTTGTTCGATACGTTCGACACGGATATCGCGGTCGTCTTGTTCGTACATGCCGTGAAAGCGGATTAATTGGAAATTATCACCGTTGAAGCCGCCTGTGAGGCCGTCTGAAAGATCCGAAGCGATCGTACCGCGAAGGTAGTCGCTGTGGTCTTTCAGGCGCTCGTTGTCGGAGAGCGGTGTATCAGGCAGTTTGGCACGCGGATCTTGGGAGGGCATAGGTGTTCCTTATTATTTCGTTCCGTATGGCGTTACTTTAGCCCATGCCGTCTGAAAAAGGGAAAGAATGCTTGGTTTTAATTAAATGCGATTTTGTTATATACAGATAGTCGGATTCAGACGGCCATAGGCTTTTTTGGTATGATAAACAGTCTGTACTTAGTTAAGAGTCTGCATTCATTATGGAAGTGATACGATACCCCGACAGTCCGTTTATTCTCCATCAGCCGTTTCCGCCGGCAGGAGACCAGCCAACGGCGATAGAATGTTTGCTGGAAGGTCTTTCAGACGGCCTGGCATATCAAACGCTGTTGGGCGTAACCGGTTCGGGAAAAACCTATACCATGGCCAATGTGATTGCCCGCAGCGGCAGGCCGGCAATCATTATGGCGCACAATAAAACGCTGGCAGCGCAGCTGTATGCCGAGATGCGCGAATTTTTCCCTGAAAATGCGGTGGAATATTTTGTATCGTATTACGACTATTATCAACCTGAGGCGTATGTACCTAGCCGTGATTTGTTTATCGAAAAAGATTCGGCGATTAACGAACATATCGAGCAAATGCGCCTTTCTGCCACCAAAAACCTGATGACGCGCAATGACGTGATTATCATTGCTACCGTTTCCGCAATTTACGGTATCGGTGATCCTACTGAATACCAGCAAATGGTGCTGTCGGTCAAAGAGGGCGATACTTTGTCGCAGCGCGACATCATCGCTACTTTGGTTGCCATGCAATACGAACGCGGCGATATGGACTTCAAACGCGGCTCTTTCCGAGTACGGGGCGATGTGATAGATGTTTACCCGGCCGAAAGTTCGGATAATGCCTTGCGAATCAGTTTGTTTGATGATGAGATTGACCGCTTGGATTTGTTTGATCCGTTAACGGGCGGCAGTATTCAGCGGGTAGGCCGCTATACCGTGTTTCCTTCCAGCCATTACGTTACCCCCCGTGATACGGTTTTGCGCGCTTGCGAGGGAATCAAAGAAGAATTGCGCGAGCGTATCGAATTTTTTGCCAAAGAAATGCGCCATGTCGAGCAACAGCGCATCGAACAGCGTACCCGTTTCGATTTGGAAATGCTCTATGAAATGGGTTTTTGCAAAGGCATTGAAAACTATTCCCGCCACTTTTCCGGTAAAAAAGAGGGGGAGCCACCGCCCACGTTGATGGATTATCTGCCGAAAAATACCATCATGTTTATTGATGAAAGCCATGTTACCATCGGCCAAATCGGTGGTATGTATAAAGGAGATGCCAGCCGTAAGCAAAATTTGGTGGATTACGGTTTCCGCTTGCCGTCTGCCCGCGATAACCGTCCGCTGAAGTTTCATGAATTTGAAAAAATCATGCCGCAAACCGTTTTTGTATCGGCAACTCCTGCCCAGTATGAGTCCGAACATGCAGGTCAAGTTGTCGAGCAGGTGGTTCGTCCCACAGGTTTGGTTGATCCGCAAATCATTATCCGTCCGGTGGTTACACAGGTGGATGATTTACTAAGTGAAATCAACGACCGGATTGCCAAAGGCGAGCGGGTGTTGGTAACCACGCTCACCAAGCGTATGGCTGAGCAGCTGACCGACTATTACAGTGAATTGGGAGTTAAAGTACGCTATCTCCATAGTGATATTGATACCGTTGAGCGCGTGGAAATCATTCGTGATTTGCGTTTGGGATTGTTTGATGTGTTAGTAGGCATCAACTTATTACGCGAAGGCTTGGATATTCCCGAGGTTTCTCTGGTGGCGATTTTGGATGCCGATAAAGAGGGTTTTTTGCGTAGCCACCGCAGCTTAATCCAAACCATAGGTCGGGCTGCCCGTAACGTAAACGGCGTTGCGATTCTTTATGCCGATAAAATAACCGATTCGATGAAAGCAGCCATCGAAGAAACCGAACGCCGTCGTGAGAAGCAAATCAAGTTTAACGAAGAGCACGGAATCACACCCACACAAATTACCAAACAGGTAAAAGACATTATCGACGGCGTGTATCATGAAGAAAATAATAAAGGCCGTCTGAAAGGAAAATCGGTAAAAGTGGGTGAAATCCACACCGAAGAAGATGCTTTGAAAGAGATTGCCAAACTCGAAAAAGCCATGCAGCAAGCCGCCCGTGATTTGCAGTTTGAAGAAGCGGCGGTATTGCGCGATAAGATTCGGGGGATTAAAGAAGGCTTGCTGTTTGGTGCGGCAGAATAGTATGTGTGCTTCAATGTTGTAATAAAAAATGCAGCCTGAAATCAGGCTGCATTTGCTTTGGTAACCGCACAAAGGTTCAATCTTGTATGTTAGTCGTTGTCGCTTAACAAATAACGGTAAATTGCCGCACCGATGGCACCGCCGATAATCGGTGCTACCCAAAAGAGCCATAGTTGATCGACAGCCCAACCGCCTTGGAATAATGCGACACCGGTAGAGCGGGCGGGGTTAACAGAAGTATTGGTTACTGGGATGCTGATCAAGTGGATCAATGTTAAGCCCAAGCCGATGGCAATCGGTGCGAATCCGGCTGGTGCGCGCTTGTCGGTGGCACCCATGATGATAATCAGGAAAAACGCAGTCAGAACAACTTCGATAACCAAAGCCGACATCATGCTGTAATTGCCGGGAGAGTGTTCGCCGAAGCCGTTACTGGCAAAGCCTGATGCAGCGGCATCAAAGCCGACTTTGCCTGATGCAATGCAGTAAAGCACGGCAGCGGCGGCAATGGCGCCGATTACTTGGGCTGCAATATAGGGCAGCAAATCTTTACCGTTAAAACGGCCACCTATAAACAATCCGACGGAAACTGCCGGATTAAAGTGGCCGCCTGAAATATGGCCTACGGCATAAGCCATAGTCAGTACGGTTAAACCGAATGCGAGCGCTACGCCTGCAAAGCCGATACCCAATTCAGGAAAAGCAGCGGCCAATACTGCGCTGCCGCAACCGCCTAATACCAACCAAAAGGTACCAAAAAATTCGGCAAAATATTTTTTCATTTTAATATACTTTCTTCAAAAGACTGCCTTGATTAAGGCGGTTACCATAGATATATCATAGGCGGCTATTTAACTTTAAAGTTATCGTTTTACCTTTCTTTTCGGTATTTCACGGAATAATATTAAAAATGTATTTAATCGGATACAAATAATAAATTTTATAAATAAATTACTTGTATATGATTGTTTTGTATTGTTTAAATTATTGTTTTATTTTTATTTTTTAAATTATTTATAGAGCTTTTTATCTATTTGTTTTGAAAAAATTAACTATTTTTATAAGTAGTTTATTTTGATATTTTTATACTTTTAAATTCATTTTTTAATGGGTATGTAAAGAATTGTTTTTATCTGGATAGCAATGTATTTTATTTACTTTATTTAACTTTTATAATGGGAACTATTTATAATTTTCTAAATAACCAGTTATTATATCTAAGATTTGGATAGTTTAATTAATTGTTAATAGTTTTAATATATCGTATTTTAAATATTGTGAACTAAATTTTTTATTCAAAAATAGTTATTTGGAAATAAATTTGATAAAACTGTTAGCATAAACAAAAAAAAGGTGTGACACCAGCCACACCCTAAACACACACACATCAAGAGGAAAAGAAACGTCAGCGTTGAGAACTATTGTCTGCTTGCTTTTTAACCCAGAAAAATAAAAATGTTGCAATAACAATCACTACAGCAATCGTAATAAAAGACAAAATACCTACCGGAGATGCAAATAATTCTTTAAAGAGTTCCATAGTTTTCACCGTTAGTTAAATTATGAAATTCAGTTTTTAGGCTTTGTTATTAGGCATTATAGGGAAAATCCGAGCAAGGTCTTTGATGCAAGTCAAGGTTGGGAGAGTTGGTTGTTAAATCGGGAATATTTGTATTTTGTATTGCCTAGCTACCTGAAGTAAAAGTAAAACGGCTACCAGTTATGGAAGGCCGTATGCTTTTATGGTTTAGGTTGATGCCGGTAGGAAGATGTCTGAAAAAAAAGCATGTTCGGGTAGCCTGCATCTTTCTGATAAAACCGTTTTGGCAGCTTGAATCATTTGAGGAGAGCCACAGGTATAAACTTCGTAACCGGACAGATCTGGGTAGTCTTGGATAACGTGGTCTTGAACATAACCCCGCGCACCGTGCCAATCACTATTTGCACGGGAGAGAACCGGAGTAAAGCGCGCATTCGGTAGCTGTGCGATTAAGTTTTCTGCGGTATCCAAAGCATAAAAGTCTTGTATCGTACGCATACCCCAATATAAGTGAATAGGGCGTATGCTATCTATGTTGATAAGATGATGCAGCATACTTTGGATGGGGGCAAAACCCGTACCGGCAGCTAAAAAGATAATCGGTTTTTGTCCCTCTCTTAGGGAAAATGTACCCAGAGGGCCTCTGATACGTAAAATGCTTTTGGGTTGAACGGTAGGCTTATCGTTAAAAATCATATTACTAAATAAGCCGTTGTCATGTTTTCGGATATGTAGTTCCAGCCATTCAGTATATTGTGGGTTATTCGCAATCGAATAACTGCGGGTTTGGTTGTTGGGTAATAAAATATCAATGTATTGGCCGGGATGGAAAATAAACGGAGGCGCTTTGGGGAGGGTCAGTGTCACAATGGCAGTGTGATTTCTGATTTCAATGGCGGTTATACGGGTGGGCAGGGTTTTAACGGGTGGTGCTTTGATGCCGTTATACGCAGGTACTTTGAGGTGGATATTGCTTTTTACGCCACAACAGCACATTAGGATTTTACCGTGTACGGTTTCTTCGCTGCTTAATGCCAGCTCGGCATGAGGACCTTGAATGATTTCCCCTTCGAGAATTTCTGCTTTGCACTGTCCGCAAATGCCATTTTGGCACGAGTGCGGCAAATTAAGGCCATAGCGCTTTGCTGCAGCCAGAATCGGTTCGTTATCGTTAATGGGGAATTCGGTATTGTCCGGTGAGAGAGTAACGGTGTAAGGCATAATAATGACGGGTGGTGTTGAAGGCGTAGATGATAAATAGTGATTTTGTACATGATACTGCATATGCCAACGATGGGCGATATTGGTTAATGACCTTTTTTGTATTGGAGATTGTTAAGAATTTGTTTAGAATATTGAATAAATTTTATATTTTAAAAGGAAAAGGATATGAGGAGGACTGTATTGGCGGTATTGCTGCCTGTTGTCTTTGGTTTAAGTGCTTGCGGTACATTAAACGGAAAATCTCCGCAAGATATGATGAAAATCGCGATGGAGCGTAGTACAAAGCAGGATAGCAGCTACAATTTCAGCGGTGAAATGCGTATTTTCTTAAGTGAGAAAAATAAGGGAGTGCCCTCTGATTCCCAGGCTTTTGAAAAGAGCCGTAAAATTGCTTTGAAAGAGGGCGATACTGAAAAAGCAGGACAGACAGACGGATATGAAGGTGTTTTACCTATGAAGTCTGCAGATAAGGAAAGTAAGCTGCCGGATGGGGAAGATACAGGAAACAATGAAACAGCCACATTGTCGTTGGCGGATGAGTCTGTAAGCGGAGCTGATGAAAATGCAGCAGAGGGAGATTTGTTGTCAACCATACTTGGTTCATCCGAGGAAAGTGAGAATGTAGGTGTATTAGCGACGCGAGCTTTAGAACAATATCCCAATCTAACCCAATATTTGGAAAGTGGCCGTCTGAAATATGCGGGAGCGGTTGATTTACGCGAAGAATTGTTGGAGTTAACGCCCGAATTGCTTATGCGGGGACGTAATGAATATAGCAGTATGAAACTGCCGCTTTTATTTGATTTGAAAAATCTGAGCCTTACTATGGAAGCTCCGGGCAGTATTACGGCAATATTGGATTTTTTCGTTGCTTCTCCGATGCGTTTGCGTATGTTAAACGAACCATTCCGTTTCACCTTACCGAAAGGTACTTTGGATGACATACCGTTACGGAATATTTTTAGGGCATGGGTATTGGCATCGTATAGCGCATACGGCTCATTGCCTGCGGAAACTTATCGATTGGCAGAGAAAGACGAGTTTGCCAAAGAATTAGGCGCTAAATACCGCTTGGAAATCCGGTGGGACAAGCCGACAAAAACTGCCTATGCCGATGCTTTTATAAAAGCATACAGGCAGCATTTTGATTATTTGCAAAAAACTTTGCCCGAGCAAAATATAGATGAGCAGAAAATCGAAGAGGCGCGCGATTCTGCTGAAAAATTGTCAAAAGCAATGGCAGAATTCGATTTCAAAAAATACTTTGGCAGCGATTACTATACAAGTTTTTATCTAAACCGAAACGGGCGGGTTTTGGGAGTACGCAACTATGCCCAAGTTAATGCCGAGCAGCATGTTTTGAATATTGATGCCAATTTGGTTTATCGTTATGGAAAGCCTGTTTTCACTTTAGACCGTAATCGTCAAGATGTGATTACTTTTACCGATCTTTCCGAAGCATTTATGTGGAATGAAAAAAGTAAACAATCAGCGAAAGACGAAGGACATGATATCGGGTATCAATCAGAGTCGGCAGATTTGCTTGAAAAGTCGGATGAAGTTCGCAAACCGGTAGTCAAAAAGTACCACCGCCGCTAAAATAAACTTATGGGCTGTTGAAGCAGCGGGTTTGAAAGATTCAAACCCGCTGATATTTTTTAATATTTTGGTATATCTTGATGAACACTCACCGTTTGGTTCTGGCTCCGATGCAGGGGCTTTGTGATGATGTAATGCGGGACCTGCTTACCCGTATCGGTGGCTTTGATGAATGTGTTAGTGAATTTGTACGCATCACCCATACGGTTCATTCCCGCCAAACCTGGTTGAAATATGTTCCTGAAATTGCTAATGGCAACCGTACTTATGCAGGGGTGCCTTGTACCGTCCAATTATTGGGTAGTGATGCTGAGAACATGGCTGTAAACGCTTTGGCAGCGGTTCGCTTAGGCGTGGATAAAATTGATCTTAATTTCGGCTGCCCGGCGCCTACGGTGAACAAGCACAAGGGCGGGGCGGTGCTTTTGAAAGAGCCTGAGCTTATCCAGCATATTGTGCAGACTTTACGTTCTGCATTGCCGCCGCACATCCCGCTCACTGCAAAAATGAGGTTGGGTTTCGAAGACAAATCACTGGCTTTAGAAAATGCTTGTGCGATTGCCGAAGGAGGGGCATGTGCGCTAACCGTTCATGCCCGTACCAAAGTAGAAGGCTACGAACCGCCGGCACATTGGCGCTGGGTAAGGAAAATACGTGATACGGTTAATATTCCGGTAACGGCCAACGGTGATGTTTTCACCTTAAACGATTATATCGGCATTAAGGCTGAAAGCGGATGCGACAGCATTATGCTTGGGCGCGGTGCGGTGATGAGGCCTGATTTGGCCAGACAAATCGCACAATATGAGCATGGAACAACGGTAGTAGAAGCACAATTTTCAGAAGTGATGGATTGGATACGCTTGTTTTTTGATTTGTGTTTGAAAAAAGAGGCGAACAATAAATATCCGGTAGCACGGTTGAAGCAATGGTTGGGGATGCTGCGTAAGGTTTATCCGGAAGCTCAATTATTGTTTGAGCATATTCGTACTATTAAAGAGGCAGAAGTACTTGAACAGGCTTTGTCGCAGTTTGAATATACAGATAAAGCGATTTTTATTTGAAAAATGCCGTCTGAAAATATTTTCAGACGGCATTTTATTTTGGCGGAAAGTTTTGAATATTTTCAGACGGCCTTGGATTAATTACTTAACTGTTCCAACAGGGCGCGCTTGAGTTCCAATTGGTTTTTGGGGTTTTCCAAATGCGGGCAATAAAGCACGAAGCTGTCTTCCACGCGCTCATCCAGCGTGGTGATTTTGGCATAGCGCAAACTGATGTTTTGGTCGGACAAGACTTCGGCGATATTGGCCAACAAATAAGGCCGGTTAACGGCAATAAGCTCCAGCGTGTACCAGCCGGGGCGGTTTTCCTCGGGTGTTAAAACGATATGCGGTGCTATCGGCAGATGGCGGCTGCGGCGACTACGGATACCGCAGGTAGCGTCGTCTTCGGTATGAAAACCGTGGATGAAGTTGTTCAGTTCGGCTTCGAGGGCACTTTGTATATAGGGATAATCGCTGCTTTGGTGGCGGGCGGGTATTTGTACGATGAAAGTATCGAGCAGATAATTATGTTCGGTTACATAGGCACGGGCCGAAAGAATATTGAGGCCATGATGGCTGAAAATACGGCACAAGCGGGCAAATACACGGGCGGCATTGGGCATAAATACCATCACCTGCAAAGTATTGCCATCGGGCGATATGCGGCTGCGTGCTTGTGCGGTTTCTATGTTATGAACGAGATTGGCGCAGTGCCACAAAATTTCTTGTGATTCGTGGCGCACGAAATAGGCAGGGCCGAGTACCTGCCACAATTTTTTTTGTTGTTTTTCAGGCGTACCGGTGTGGGAGAGTAGTTCTTGCGCACTTTTTTGGCGGCGGCTGACAATGACCGAACGGTCTCGGGTTTCACCTGCAAAATGTCGGGCAGCAGCGTGAAAGAGGTTTTGTAGAAGATTGGCTTTCCAGTCATTCCACAATTTGGGATTAGTGCCGCGAATATCGGCTACGGTAAGCAAGTAAAGGGCATTCAGCCGTTCTTGGGATTGAACCTTACTGCAAAAACGAGCGATGACGTCGGGATCTTGGATATCTTCTTTTTGAGCGGTAGCAGACATCAGCAGGTGGTTTTCTACTAACCACACCAGCAAATCACTGTCTGTTTCGGGCATAAAGTGGTCGCGGGCGAAGTCGCGGGCATCCGCCATACCTTGTTCGGAATGATCGCCGCCCCGGCCTTTGGCGATATCATGAAAAACAGCAGCCAAATATAAGATATATTTGTGCTCGAAAGAATTCATCAGGGCTGATGCAAATGGGAGCTCATGACTGTGGGCATCCATAGCCAGCCGCCTCATGTTGCGCAAAACCATCAGAATATGGTCGTCTACCGGATAGATGTGAAACAAATCATGCTGTAATAGCCCGACGATTTTTCCCCAGGCAGGCAGGTAACGTCCTAGCACGCCATACAGGTTCAGAAAACGGGCAACGTGGGTAAGGCCGCTGCCTTGTTTGAAAAAACTGATAAAACGTTCGCGGTTGACCCGATTTTGGTAAAAGTCTTCATTGATACGTTGTGAGGCAGCCCACCAAGCACGCAGGGTTTGCGGGGCAATGTCGGTGAGATCGTTGCGGCTTTGCAAAAGCTGGATGATTTTGAAAATATGGGTAGGCTTTTTGATAAATAATTTTTTATCTTTGGCAGCGATTTGGTTGCCCACTTGATAATAGTCTTCATCGATATCGTAAACGATTCGCGGCAGGCGAGAATATACGCGACCGCGCAACATGGGTAGTAGAATGCCGTTGAGCTGTTTGACTGTCTTGGTGGCACGGTAAAGCGCCCGCATCAGTTTCTCACTTTTGATATTTCGCTTGTCGTCTTGCAGCCCTTGATTAGCGGCCACTTGGGTTTGCAGGTCGAAAATCAGCCGGTCTTCTTCCCGTCCTGCTGTCAGGTGCAGGTCGATACGTATTTTAGCCAGCTGTTTATGGCTGTTCATCAGCATACCCGCTTCGGTGCGGGTAATAATGCCTTGGCTGATCAGGGTATGAATATCGGCTTCCAAGCCTTGTACTTTAGCTAGCCATAGCATTGTATGAATGTCGCGCAGCCCGCCCGGGCACGTTTTGACGTTGGGTTCTAAGACAGCGCCGGAGCCTTGGGATTTATCGTGCCTTTGCTGCATTTCTACTAATTTGGCTTCGATAAAAGTGGCGGTATCTCGTTGGAAGCCCAAATGGATAAACATTTTTTCAGCTACGAGATGGCTACCGCATAAAAAACGCGCTTCTAAAAAAGCAGTATCGCCCGTAATATCTTCGGCGGCGCTTGCGCATAATTCGTTGATACTACCGGCTTTTACAGCCGGAGCCAGTTGCATATCCCATAAGGTTTGTATAAACAGAGCGATATTTTCTTGTTCGCCTTCGGTAAGCGCCTCTTCGGAAACAATAGCTAAATCCAAATCTGAAAAGGGATACATTTCGCCGCGTCCGTAACCGCCGGTTGCCAGCAAACATAAAGGCCTGCCTGCAAAAAATTCAGCCCATAGCGTACCCAATGCAGTATCTAGCGCATTGCCGTATCGTTCGAAAAAAAGATTGGGCTGACGATTCTCACGGTAGGCGTCTACGGCTTGCTGCTTTTTTAGACGCAGTTCCTGCTGAACGGATTGAATAAGGGTTTGCATAATAAATCTTCCGATATGGCGCATAGCGCGGGTGTTATCGAACCCGGCGGAAAAGGGTGAACTGTTGAATCATGCCATAAAAAAAATGGTTTGGCTGCACCGGTGAGGTATTGTTTTAGAGAAAAACAACCACCGCAATGCCGAAAATTTTCAGACGGCATGAATGGCTCCGGAGTTACCTAAGTTTACAATTGATGGTTTTTTGTAAACTTGCTATATTGGGTACGATACTGCCGCAAAACCTGATTGGCCTGAAGAACGCACTACCATATGCTTATTCCGAGGGATATCTCGCTCACAAAGCACAGATGCACAACTCCGGGTTAACTGTCTATCCGACGGCAAATAAGCGGTGTTTATTTAACAGACAATATTTTGGAGTGCATCTGAAAATGAGTAATATTACCCGGGGTGCAGACGGGCAAGAGGCCGTGTTGCGCAACGATCCGTACAAAGTGGCGGTTGCCTCAATGATCGGTACGGCTATCGAATTTTACGATTACTATATCTATGCGGCAGCAGCTGTGCTGGTGTTCAATACCCAGTTCTTCGACAAAAGCAACCCCGGCGTTGCTATTTTGCTTTCACTTTCCACATTGGCTTTGGCTTTTTTTGCCCGCCCTTTGGGATCGGCACTTTTCGGACATTTCGGCGATAAAATTGGCCGTAAGAAAACTTTAGTGGCTTCTTTGCTAACTATGGGGATTTCTACCGTTGCCATCGGTTTGTTGCCCACTTATCAAAGTATCGGTATTTGGGCACCTTTGTTTTTGTGTATCTGCCGTATCGGGCAGGGGCTTGGCTTAGGCGGAGAATGGGGCGGTGCGGCTCTGGTTGCTACGGAAAACGCTCCCGAGGGCAAGCGTGCCTGGTTCGGTACATTTCCGCAATTGGGAGCACCCATCGGTCTGTTATTGGCTAACGGTGCCTTTTTCGGCGTGAGTGCGATTTTTGGTGCCGATGCGTTGGTTGAATGGGCTTGGCGTATTCCTTTTCTAATTTCGATTGTTTTGGTGTTAATCGGTCTTTATATGCGCCTGACGCTGCATGAAAGCCATGTCTTTAAAGAAGTTGAAGATAAAGGTTTGAAAGTGGATGCGCCGGTAAAAGAGGTGATGGTGAAGCATATCAAGCCGATTCTGCAGGGTACGTTTATCATGACTGCAACGTATGTGCTGTTTTATGTGATGACGGCATTTGTGCAGGTTTATTCTAAAAGCCCTGTGGCTTTGTCGCCGTCAGGACATCCTACGGGTTTGGGTATCGCGGCAAATACCTTTACCGGATTTTTGATGATCGGAGCGGTGGTGTTTGGTATTTTTACCAGTATTTCAGGTATTTTTGCAGATAAAATCGGCCGCCGTGCTTGGTTGATCGGCATAACCTTGCTTATTATTATTTTCGGTTTGGCGATGCCCTTGTTTCTGCTGAACGGTACACCTGTCAGTGTTTTGGCTTTTATTTTGGTCGGTATGGTGTTGATGGGTTGTACTTTCGGCCCGATGGCCGCTTTGTTGCCTGAGCTTTTCCCTACTGAAGTACGCTATTCGGGCGCATCGCTTGCATATAATTTTGCCGCTATTGTCGGAGCGTCGATTGCAACTATTGTGGCGATTAAATTGAATGAAAATTACGGTTTAATGGGTGTAGGCGTTTATTTGGCCGTAAACGGTATTTTATCGTTATTGGCATTATGGAGCGTACACGAGACAAAAGATGTTAGTTTGGTGAAAGTGAGCCGCAATTGAAATAATGCCGTCTGAAAAGAGACCCGGAAGGGTCTCTTTTTTTAAGGTTGATTTACCCGAATACAAGGAAAGTGAAACGGGCTTACCGCTTCATTTTTGTGCTCGGCTATGTTTTCTAGTCCGGTTGCGGTACGTTGTGCTGTACGGCATATACGGCTGCCTGTACTCGGCTGGTTAGCTCAAGTTTACGTAAGATATTTTGCACGTGTACTTTAATAGTGGATTCGGCTAAATCCAAATGGCGGGCAATCACTTTATTACTGTGGCCCGCGGCCAAGTGGCCGAGAATTTCCATTTCCCTAGGTGTTAGGCTGGCTAATTCTTGGTTTTTTGGCGGAGTGGTGGGGGAAATCAGCGATTGAACCAGGCGTGCCGTCATTTCGGGCGAAAAAACGTTATCACCGTCTACGGCTTTGCGGATGCTTTCAAGTAAAAAGTCGGCATTGATATTTTTCAGCAGAAAGCCGCGTGCGCCGATACGCATACATTCGGTGAGATCGTCGCTGTCTTCCGATACGGTCAGCATCACTACGGTTTGTTCGGGCTTGGCACTAAGGATTTGTGCCAAGGCTTCGCGGCCGTTCATTACGGGCATATCCAAATCCAGTAGTACAATGTCGGGACACACCTGCTCTACCAACTTGACTCCGGCTAGGCCATCGGCAGCTTCGCCGACGATTTCAAAATCGTTCTGTCTTGAAAGCAATGCTTTGATTCCGCTGCGAAATAGTGTGTGGTCATCGATTAATGCAATTTTAATATGGCTCATGTTACGGTTCTTTCGTGATGTGGCAGGGTAAGGGTGATTTCAGTACCTTCGGTTACCCCGGATTGTATGTTAAGTTCTGCATGAATGCGACGTGCGCGCTCGTGCATAATGCCCAGTCCGACGTGCTCGCCGGAAATTTGTTTGAGGCGGGCGGTATCAAAACCGATGCCGTTGTCGCGGATGCGTAGTATGAAATCTTGCTCGTTGATAATCTGGATGTCGACATGTCGGGCTTGGGCATGTTTGCGGATGTTCGACAAACTCTCTTGCAGGATGAAAATCACTTGAAGTTGTTCGTCGCTGCTAAGGGGAAAGCCTTCTCCCTGCCAACGGATATCGGCGGGAATCTGGGTTTGTTGTTCGAAGCGTTTTATTAGAGTATGCACGGCTTCGGGAAATTCTTTACGGCTGATTTTGGTACGGAAATTGAGTAGTAGTTCGCGTACGTCATCATAGCATTCTTGTACGCCGTCTTTGATAAAGCGCAGATTTTCTTCGGCTTGCTCTTGTTCTTGGCGCTGCATGGCGCTTTCAAGCATTTGCACTTGCAGGTTGAGAAAGGTGAGTGTTTGGGCAATGCTATCGTGCAGGCCTTGTGCCATCAGGTTACGCTCTTGTAATACGGCTAATTGTCGGCTTTCTTCTACTAATCGGATATTGGCGATGGTTACGCCGAGTTGGTCGCACAGTGCTTTGAGTAGGGCGGTCTCTTGGTTGGATAGTTTGAGGCCGCCTGAAAAATACAGTGTGAGAATACCGATTTTTTGCTCTTGGTAGCGGATCTGGAAAACAGCGATATCATCAAAGCCGACACGCTCGCATAAGGTTTTTGCGATATTTTCACCGGATACCTTTTGATGCGTATCGTAAAACTGTACGGGATAGCCGTCTGTACGCGCGGCAGATTTTCCGCAAAGGCAGTCTTCAAGATGTTCGCATTGCTCAGCATTCTGCATTGTTTGAGGCAAGCCACTGCTGGCAACTAAATCCATCCGTTGCCTATCGAAATCAAGCAGCCGGATACTGGCTGCCGAAGCCGGTAGCTGAGGTAATACTTTATTGAGAAAATTATCGGCGGCTTTTACGGAGGTTTGTGATTGGTGTAGTTCGCTTGAGGTTTGGTACAGCGTTTCCAATTCGTGGTTTTTTAATTCGAGATTGCGCGTTTGCAAAGCCACTTGGCCTTCAAGGTCGGTATAGAGAGTTTGCAGGTGTGCGCTCATCTGATTGAAGCCTTTGCCCAATTGGTCAAATTCGGCAACGGTGCCGGTGGCAACGCGGGTGCCGAAATGGCCTTTGCGGATGGCACTTACCCCTTCGCGTAAAATATCAATCGGACGGATTACCCATAAATACAGTAATACCACCATCACACCGGCACCAACCAATACCATGACCATCAAGGCCGTCTGAAAAAGGCGGAGCCATTCGGTATTGCGGGTATTGATTTTTTCTACCGAAAGAACAAAGTCATCAATAATACCGACGAATTGTTTGAGTTGCGCGGCATCGGGTACGGTGCCTGCCTGAATTTTCGGCTTGATATTCTGATACCAATGTTGCTGCATATTATGCATATTTTGGTGGATTTGCGGTGTATCGGGCAGAAACAGCGGGCGTTTGGGGTCACCTTTTTCAATGGTATGCAGTGCATCTTCGAAAGATTGCAGTTGGGCTTCGATCACCGCATAATCTGCTTGGCGCTCGGCCAGATAAGCCAAACGGTAGGTACGCATACGCAGGCTGCCCGCCTCGTTGATAGCTGCCCCTGCGCCTTCCAGCCGCCATGAAAGTACCAGCGTGAAAGCGATGGAAAACAAAGCCGCGCCTACCCACAAACAGGTAAGCAGTTTAAGTCGCCCGGATAAACTGGCGGTGTATTTTCGGCGGAACCGTGCAATCAGATTCATGGATAAGGCAGGTTGGTAAAAATGATGGATACCCTATCACCGTAAGAAGCGGGCTGCAATCCGCCAAAGGGAGGATGCCGCTTTAGCCTTATGAAGATGGGTTTTGCGGTAAAATTCTGACAATATTTCCATAACACGGTAGGAAACGGTACAGGCAAGGCGTTTCAGACGGCTTGTAATGCGGTTGTAAATACCGTGGTTACAAATAATACGATAATGGTTTGAACACAATGATTACGATTCTTTATTTCGGTGTATTGAAACAGCAGCTGGCTACCGTACAGGAACAGCTGGAATGGCAGGGCGGCAGTGGTCGGGAGCTGTTGGAATTTTTACATGCACGCGGTGAAGTATGGCGCGAGGCTTTGGCAGAAGACAAGATTTTCCGGTTAGTCATCAATAAGAAAATCAGCAGTTGGGAAGACTATATCCCTTCAGGTGCCGAAGTCGGCCTGTTGCCCCCGGTAACAGGGGGCTGAATATGAAAACCCTCATTCGTATCCAGCATGAAGATTTCAACATTAACGAAGAGTATCAGGCGTTGCTTCAACGAAGCCGTAATACCGGAGCCGTCGTGGCGTTTAGCGGATTGGTGCGCGATAGAGATACCGATACCCCGCTTTCGCATTTATTTTTGGAGCATTTCCCTGAGGTAACGGAAGCGGAAATAGCCCGTATTGCCGATTCCGCCTTCAACCGTTGGCCACTTACCGCCTGCACCATTATCCATAGGGTGGGAATGTTGGCGGCAGAAGAGCAGATAGTATTGGTATTGGTTGCTTCCGAACACCGAAAAGCCGCATTTGCCGCTGCCGAATACCTGATGGATTACCTTAAAACAGAAGCCCCGTTTTGGAAGCAGGAGCATTTTTCAGACGGCCGTTCTCATTGGGTGGAGGCTAAAACTACCGATATGCAAGCGGCCCAAAGTTGGAAAAAGGCGCAATGAATATTACGGCATTGATTTTGGCAGGCGGACAAGGCAGCCGCATGGGGGGCGAAGACAAAGGTTTGATTGAGTGGCAAGGCAAAGCTTTTATTGACCATGTGGTCGACTGCCTGCGTCCCCAAGTAAAACATATTGCCATCAGTGCCAACCGCAATTTGGAGCAATACGCACAGCGCAGCCCGCATGTATTCTCCGATGCGCGGCGTTGGCAGATGATGGGCCCTTTGGCCGCATTGTGTACCGCTGCCAGCGATTTGCAATTGGTCAGTGCGGATTGGCTGTTAACCGTGCCTTGCGACACTCCCTATCTGCCGCCGGATTTGGCCGCCACATTTTCGGCGGCCGCCCGTAAATCCCCTTTGTGCCATGCGTTTTATGCGCAAACTTCTGCGCGTGCGCATTACAGCATTATGTTTGTCCGTCCGCAGCTTTTGCCTGCCGCAGTCACTTATCTGAATGCCGGTGCCCGCACTATTCGCGGTTGGCTGCAGCAACAGCGCGCCCGAGCAGTGATGTTTCCGCATGAGGCTGATTTCACTAATTACAACTCACCACAAGATATGGAATATCCGACATGATAGATTTCGAAACCGCCCGCCGGCAATTATTCGATACTCATAATTGTACGCTGGAATGCGTTAATCTTGCCTTAGGAGAAGCTGCCAACCGTGTATTGGCAGCTCCGCTGAATGCCCGCTATCCAAGCCCTTTGTTTGATAATAGTGCGATGGACGGCTATGCCGTTTGCGATACCGAAGGGGGTTTGAAGCAATTTTCCGTAGTCAGCCGTATTCAAGCAGGGCAAACTGCCGATATGCCGTTATCTCACGGGCAGGCGGTACGGATTTTTACCGGTGCGCCGCTGCCGGCCAATACTAGCGCCGTCGTACCGCAGGAGCAAACTACGATAGACGGCGATATTCTTTCGGTTGAGGCCGATATCCGTACAGGGCAGCATATGCGCCTGAAGGCTGAAGAAATCGATGCAGGGCAAGAGTTGTTGCCGGAAGGATGCACCCTGAATGCCGCTGCTTTGGGCTTGGCCGCTTCCCAGGGGTATAAGAATGTTCCCGTGTTTGCACGTTTAAAAGTTATTGTATTTTCCAGCGGCAATGAATTGACCGAACCGGGCGATGCTTTGGGGGAAAGTAAAATTTATGATGCCAACCGTTACCAATTGATGGCATTGTTGCGCATGATTGGCGCCGAAGTTATGGACGGCGGTATTTTGCCCGATGATTTGGCGCGGACGGAAGCTGCTTTGGGCTTTGCCGCTAAAAAATTTGATGTAATTGTTACCAGCGGCGGTGCCTCCGTAGGGGAAGCCGATTATCTCAAACAGGCAATCGAAAATGTCGGCCATCTGACTACGCACACATTGGCCATCAAGCCCGGCAAGCCTTTCGCGTGGGGCAGTATCGCACGTACCAATGTATTTATCCTGCCGGGTAATCCTGTTGCGACATTTGTAACCGCACATATGTTGCTGTTGCCGGTACTAAACAAAATGATGGGTAAAAACCCCCGTCATTGGCAATTGCCCGTGATCACTGCCAAAGCGGCTTTCAATACTGCCAAACCGATTAAACGCAGGGAGTTTTTACGGGTAATGGTAGAAACAGATGAGGCTGGCGATACCGTGGCCCGTTTGTTACCGAATCAGGGTTCCGCCATGCTCAGTACTTGCGCGCGCGCGCATGCGTTTTGCGAAGTGCCTCCCGGAGAAACCATTTCCGAAGGGCAGAAGGTTAATATTCATTTATTGCCCGATTAATTTTCCTCGTAAAAATGCCGTCTGAAAAATGTGTGGTTTTCAGACGGCATTTTATTTTTGTAATAAAAACTTATAAAGCGCGGATCCGTTGGTTTCGTATGGTTGCCTGCTGGTGTTTTCTAAGCCATTAGCGGGGAAGGTCAAAGCTTTCTATTTTGGGCAAGCGGCAGATTTTTCCGTGACGGTCGGGATGTGCTTTGCCATCCGTACCGCGTATTTCCAGCGCGCCGTTGCCTACAAAAAATACCATATTATGTGCTGCGGCATCTAATTCAATCATACCGTCTTTTTCCAAAGAAACCTTCCCCGCCTGATTTGCGGCAGCTCACCGGCCACTCTGCCGACATAGCGGCTTTTGAAAACATAAATTCCCTCTGGGCGGAGCGTTAGTTCGGCCTCAATGTAATCGCAGTCCGGTCAGGGCAATTCACCGCGATATAGGCCAGCCTATTGGCTGGCATCTTGGCGGGATACCGATTGTAAAGGTTGCTGGGCGGAGGTTTTTTGCCGCGGTTGGCCTGAACCAGGAGGAGAGCAGGCGGATAGTGCCGCGAGAAGGATGATGCAGCCTGCCGTTTTCCATTTTTGCGCTTTCATGACTTTTTTCCAAGTAATCTTGTTTGGTAATGGGAGGCCGTATCGAAAAATCAGCCATAGGTGTTTTCCTATAAGGCTTTTCGAGCGATAACGTAAACTACATGGTAATCAAGCGGTAGCAAGCCGTTTTCATCCCGCATGGCTTCATAGGCCGTCTGAAATTTCAGCCAACGCTGTTTGCCCGTCAGGCCGCGTTCAGTGCGCTCAAGCACATGATTGGCGCCGACGTGTTTCAAATCACCCAAAAGGCTTTTGAGATCAGGGAAGCGGCGGGTACAGGTTTCACTAAAAATTGTGCGGGTAGCAAAAATATCGAAAGCAGCGGTGATTTCCTCTTGCGGTAGAAAGCGGTTGGTGTGTGCGGCATGGTCTGCCGCTTGCCAAGCATGTGAAAGCTGGCTCAGGCTGCCTTGTGAGAGTGTGGCAACGGCCGCTATTCCGCCCGGTTTTAATACCCTCAGCATTTCTGCGGCGGTTTGAGGAAGATCGCACCATTGCACCGCAAGGCTGCTAAAGCAGATATCGAAACTGTTTTCGGTAAGAGGCAATGCTTCGGCATCGGCCAGGAGGCAGGCAGGGGCATCGGGTGTTTGGCGGATATGGCGCAACATGCCCTCGGCTAAGTCTAAAGCCAGCACGTTGGCGCCTTCTTCGGTGAGAATACGGCTGAAGTAGCCGCTGCCGGCACCGATATCGAGAATGTTTTTTCCGGTTAGTCCGTTTGCTTCAGTGCATTGCAAATATTGCAGCAGGGTATGGCCGACATGGCGTTGGAGTTCGGCCGCGCGGTCATATCCTTGGGCGGCTTGGCTGAATGCGCGGGCGATACGTATTTTTTGTTCAGACGGCATAGTGCAATCCTTGCAAAAGGGCGTCGATATGTTCTGCTTCATGAGCGGCAGTCAATGTAATGCGAAGGCGCGCCTGCCCTTGCGGTACGGTAGGTGGCCGGATAGCGGGTACATACAAACCTTGTGCCGATAGCTTTTCAGCGGCATCCAATGCGGCTTGATTGCTGCCGCATATAAGCGGCTGAATGGCGGTTTGAGAGGGGAGCAGGCGTTCTGCCATACCGAGTTGCCGAATCCCTGCTCGGAAACGGGTAATGTTTTGCTGCAGTTTCGCTCTTAATCCGTCTGCTTCCCGTATCCGTTGGAATGCGGTGCTGAGTGCAACGGCTTGGGCTGGCGGGATAGCCGTACTGTAAATCAGATGCCGGGCAAATTGGATCAGGTACTCGGCAGTTTCATGGTTGCACAATACGGCGGCTCCCATTGAGCCGACTGCCTTTCCGAATGTGATGATCAGGATGTCGGGATGTTCGCCTGCCGCTGCCGCACTGCCCCGGCCTTCTTTTCCGAGTACCCCGATACCGTGCGCATCGTCTAGGAGCAATAAGGCTCCGTAGCGGCGGGAGAGTGCGCATAATTGCGGGATATCGGCACAATCGCCGTCCATACTGAATACGCCTTCACTGGCGATTAAAACAGAGTTATCGGCGTATGTTTCGAGTTGTTGGGCAAGAATGTCGTAACGTTGATGGGCGAAACGGCGGTAAAGCGCCGGAGAGAGTGCGGCGGCTTCCTGCATGGAAGCATGGCAAAGTTTATCGGCCAGAAGAATATCATCTTGACGGAGCAGACCGAGTAATACGGCTTGATTCGCGCTGTATCCGCTGGAAAACAGTAAGGCGCGCTCATAGCCCAACCATTGTTGCAATTGCTGTTCTAGGGTCGCATGCGCTTCGGTATGGCCGCTAACTAGGGGCGAGCCTCCGCTGCCTATACCATAACAGGATAAGGCTTGCTGCCATGCGCGGATGATTTCGGGATCATGGCTAAGGCCAAGATAATCGTTTCCCCCGAAATTCAGGTAGCGTTTTCCGTTGCGCTCGAGGTAAGGCGGTTGAGTTGCACGGCGGGCGATGAGGCGGCGATAAGCCTGCTTGCGCTGTTGTTCGGCTAATGCCTGTTGAAAGCGGGCTGTCCAAGTCATAATGAAAACGGATATATAAAGGTGCTGCGAGTGTGCGTATTTTTAAACGTACTGTCAAATTTTATGAAGGGTTAACTGATATCCGGATAGGAAGAAAGGGATGGAGGGGTTGCAAATCAAATGTTTGCAAAATAAAAAATTTGATTACGGGTATTCCAGTGAATATCCGTAATTGATGGTTTTAATAAAAATGCCGTCTGAAAATATTTTCAGACGGCATTTTCACAAGATTAATGTTAATTAATCAAGTTTTTTGAAATGCTTGCGGCGCTCATGTTCTTGCAGGTAGCGTTTGCGCAAGCGGATGGATTGCGGAGTAATCTCGACCAGCTCGTCGTCATCGATAAATTCTACTGCGCTTTCCAAAGTCAGCTTGATCGGTGTGGTCAAGCGTACGGCTTCATCGGTACCGCTGGCGCGAACGTTGGTGAGCTTTTTACCTTTGAGAGGGTTAACCACCAAATCGTTGTCGCGGCTGTGGATGCCGATAATCATACCTTCGTAGATTTTCTCGCCCGGGGATACGAACATACGGCCCCGGTCTTCAAGATTCCACAGGGCATAAGCTACGGCTTCACCGTTTTCTTGCGATACCAATACACCGTTATGACGGCCCGGCATATCCGGTTTTATGGGTGCATAGTCATCGAAAACGTGGCTCATCAAACCGGTACCGCGGGTCATGGTCATGAATTCGCCCTGGAAACCGATCAAACCGCGTGCCGGAATATGGTATTCCAAACGTGTGCGGCCGTTTCCGTCGCTTTCCATATTGGTCAGCTCGCCGCGGCGGCGTCCCAGCTCTTCCATAACCGCCCCTTGGTTATCGTCGGGTACGTCTACGGTCAGGTTTTCATACGGCTCGCATTTTTCACCGTTGATCTCACGATATACTACGCGCGGCTTGCCTACGGCCAGCTCATAACCCTCGCGGCGCATATTTTCAAGAAGGATAGTCAGGTGAAGCTCACCGCGGCCGGATACGCGGAATACGTCGGCATCATCGGTATCTTCTACGCGCAGGGCTACGTTGGTCAGCAACTCTTTTTGCAAACGGTCGCGGATTTGGCGGGAGGTAACGAATTTACCTTCCGTGCCGGCCAGCGGGCTCGTGTTAACCATGAAGTCCATGGTGAGGGTAGGTTCGTCCACGCTTAACATGGGCAGGCCGACAGGGTTGTCTTTTTCGCAGATGGTTACGCCGATACCGATATCCTCGATGCCGGAAATGATTACGATATCGCCCGCTTCGGCTTCTTCCAAAGGCACGCGCTCCAAGCCTTTAAAGCCCAAGAGTTGGTTGATGCGGCCTTGGGCGACTTGTTTGTCGTGATTCATTACGGAAACGACTTGGCCCGGTTTGATGCGGCCGTTAAGGATGCGGCCGATACCCAGGCGGCCGGTATAGTTGTCGTAATCGAGTTGTGAAATTTGCAGTTGCAGCGGTGCGCCCGCACTACCGCTGGGGGCGGGAGTATGTTTCAGAATGGTGTCGAAAAGCGGACGCATGTTGTCGCTTTCGTCTTCTTCTTCCAACTTGGCAAAACCCGAAAGGCCCGAAGCGTAAACGATGGGGAAGTCCAGCTGCTCGTCTGTGGCTCCGAGATTGTCGAATAATTCGAAGGTTTGGTCGATTACCCAACTCGGACGTGCGCTCGGTTTGTCGATTTTATTGATGACAACGATCGGTTTCAGGCCGAGTGCGAGTGCTTTTTTGGTAACGAAGCGGGTTTGCGGCATGGGGCCTTCTTGGGCGTCGACTAACAATACTACACAGTCGACCATGCCGAGTACACGTTCTACTTCACCACCGAAGTCGGCGTGTCCGGGCGTATCAACGATGTTGATATGGTAGCCTTCATATTCGATGGCGGTATTTTTGGCAAGAATGGTAATGCCGCGTTCTTTTTCAAGGTCGTTGCTGTCCATTACGCGTTCGTCAACCTGCTGATTGGCGCGGAATGTACCGGATTGGCGCAGTAGTTGGTCAACCAAGGTGGTTTTACCGTGGTCAACGTGGGCGATAATGGCAATATTGCGAATTGCTTTCATGGCTTAAGGGCCTTTATAAATTTCTAAAAAGATAACTGCACATTATAACACGGTTTTCCAGCTAATTTGCGAATCGTTATGTGTATGTAAACCTTGAAGGTGGCGGGTGTTGTAATGATATAGTCATTTTCTCTAGTTAATTTTTGTAAATTAACAGGCGGCGTGTGATAGATTATCAATATCATAAGTGACAAAAATCTAAAATAAACAAACATCTAAGCGGGAGCGTAAGCATGGAGGCAATGTGGTTACATTTGATAATTGTTTGTATTTTAAATAGAAAGTTGAAAAATATACCCCGGTTGTTACAATGGCGTCATGAATAGAAACCGTGACATGCCGTCTGAATGGCTAGGGCGGTATGGCTGCATATTGTTAATACTGAAAGGAAAGACACAATGCAAGGCAACCCAGAAGTGATTGCTTATATGAACGAACTTTTAGCCGGTGAGCTTGCCGCGCGTGACCAATATTTTATCCATTCACGGATGTATGCCGAGTGGGGGTATAACAAACTCTTTGAGCGCTTGGGACATGAAATGGAAGAAGAAACCGAGCATGCAGAGGCTTTTATCCGCCGTATTTTGATGTTGGGCGGCACACCTAAAATGGTACCCGCCGCTGTGAATATCGGTGAAGATGTTCCGGCCATGTTGCGCGCTGATTTGAATACGGAATATGAAGTACGTGATGCTTTGAAAAAAGGCATTAAGTTGTGCGAGGAAAAGCAGGACTATGTAACCCGTGAGCTGATGGTGGCACAGTTGAAAGATACCGAAGAAGACCATGCGCATTGGTTGGAACAGCAGCTGCGTTTGATTGAATTGATGGGTTTGCAAAACTATTTGCAAAGCCAACTGTAATCATCACGAAATTAAGGAGAGTGTGATGCAAGGCGACCGTATGGTGATTCGCGAACTGAATAAAAATCTGGGTTTGCTACTGGTAACCATCAACCAATATTTTCTACACGCCCGCATTTTGAAAAACTGGGGCTTGGAAGAATTAGGCGAGCATTTTTACAAACAGTCTATCGTAGAAATGAAATCAGCCGATGCTTTAATCGAGCGGATTTTGATGCTGGAAGGCCTGCCTAATTTGCAAGAGTTGGGTAAATTGTTGATCGGCGAAAATACCGAAGAAATCATTGACTGTGATTTGAACAAAGAGAATGAGAAACATCAAGCTTTAGCGGCGGCAATTGCTTTGTGTGAAGAGAAGCAGGACTATGTCAGCCGTGCGCTGCTTGAAAAGCAAAAAAATATCAACGAAGAACACATTGACTGGCTGGAAACCCAGCAAGAACTAATTGCCAGTTTGGGTTTGCCCAATTACCTGCAAACAGGGGCGCAAGAGAGCTGATACAATATTCTTACGCAATATACTTTGGCAGTTTTTCAGACGGCACACCTTATGGGCGTGCCGTTTTTATATGCTAACATTGCTTTTTCCGTATCGAGCAAGATTGGGGTAGTTTACTGATCGGTTATTTGATTTTGCCGTTTGAAAATATATTTGGCCGGAATGAACGATTTGTTCGGCAGCTTTTTATCATACTGCCTTGCTTTTTGTCTTATTTTTAATATAAATCAATATATTATTTTAGAAATTAACTAAACGATGACAGGCGAAGTTTTACAGATAGACCCTAACCGCGCGGCAGCGGAAGCCGTAGCCGATTTACTGATGCGCCGCAGTCCCGAAATGGCCGGCAAAGTGTTGCCGTATCTGCCGCGTTTGTTTTCTGCACTTTCAGACGGCCATGCTTTTATTTGGTTGAATGACGAGGAGGCGGAAGAGCTTTCCCAGGCATTTCCGATTGTGGGTAACAGCGGCAATACGCCGCTGATTTTGGAGGGGCGTCGGCTGTTTATCGGCAGAATCTGGCAGCTTGAATACGATTTGGCCAGAGAGATTGTACGTTTGGCTAAGTCTGAAATTGCGCCGGTGGATTGGATGCAAGCGGCACAATTGTTATCCGATTGGTTTATACGTCCGGGTAGTGAAGGGCAGAGGGACGCGGCTACTTTGGCGTTGCTGAAGCCGTTTATGTTGATTAGCGGTGGCCCGGGTACGGGCAAAACCACTACGGTGGCAAAATTGTTGGGCTTGTTGTGCAGCGGTATTTCTGCTTTGCCGCGCATCGCATTGGCGGCGCCCACGGGTAAAGCCGCGGCACACATGGCGCGCGCTTTATACAGAGCTTTGGATGATTTCGAGTTGTCGGAAAAAGTGCGTAATCATCTGCTTCAGTTAGAAGGCCAAACCGTACACCGTTTATTAAAATTGCGCCCTCCGCAGATGGCGCCGCAATTTAATGCCGACCAACCGCTGCCTTTGGATATTTTGGTTGTAGACGAAGCCTCTATGCTTGATATCGCTTTGTTGCGCCAGCTGTTGGCTGCCGTTCCCAGCGGTTGCCGTGTGATATTGTTAGGAGATGAAAACCAATTGCCTTCGGTAGGTGCAGGGGCTGTGTTGGCGCAGTTGGCACAACCCACCATATTAAGCGGCGAGACTGCACAACTATTGCAGAACATGTTGCCGCAACACGGTTTTCAGACGGCCTCTCAGCCGCAGCCTTTATCGGAAAATATCGCCCGCTTGTTGGTAAGCCACCGTTTTGGCGAAAACAGTGGAATCGGCAATTTGGCACGTTCGGTAGTGGCGGAAGATGCCGACAAAGCTTGGGCTCAGTTTGAACGTCATCCCGAAGTATTGTCGGCAAGGCAGGGGACGAGCCGTTTGCAAGCCGAAGAACTGTATGAATTACAGAAGGACTATTGGGCAGCTGTAGACGAAGGTAATGTGGCCAAAGCATTTGCCCGTCAAACTGATGCGGTTGTATTGGCTGCGTGGCGTGATGATGCGATCGAATTTAATGCAACCTATCGCCGCTGCTTGGCGAAATACGGGCGGGTGCGGACCGATACATCATGGTTTGCAGGGCAGATATTGATGGTGGAGCGCAATGATTACAGTTTGGGTGTGTTTAACGGTGATATCGGATTGGTGATGCCTGATGAAAATAATCGCTTAAGCGCTTGGTTTGCTTCGGCAGACGGATATCGTCAGATTGCCTTGAGCCGCTTGCCTGCAACCGTTGAAGCATTTGCGATGACGGTACATAAAAGCCAAGGTTCGGAATACCGCGATGTTTGGCTGCTGCTGCCTTCCGTAACTTTATTGTCCGAGAATGGGGCGGGGTTGAACAAAGCCTTGCTTTATACTGCTATTACACGGGCGCGTGAAAGATTTGTTTTTTGGGGAGAGGAGGCGGCCTTTAAGCGTGCTTGTGTTTTGAACGAACCGCGCCGTAGTGCTTTGCGTGAAATGATAGGGCGTTTGTATTGAAAATAAAATATGGATAAAGAAGAGGCCGTCTGAAAAGTTTCAGACGGCCTTGTATATTTTGTATTTAGGCCCAGGGTAATCATGGTGCTTGATGATTGCGACCAACCTTATGCTATGTTTGAAAACGGGGTTTATAAGTATTTTTATTTTGCAGTATATGCTTCCACGGCTTTTATATCTTTTTTATGTATGATTTGACAGTTGTTCGATAATCGGACAACAGGGATCAAGATTACCTTGGCAGCTGTCGTGCCAACTTTGTAAAGTGGACGTCATGCTTTGTAGGCGTTCGATTTTTTCGCGTAGGTCGAGAATATGCCGGGCAGTCAGCTGTTTTACCTCTGCACTGGTGCGTTGGGGATTATTTTTCAGCTCAAGCAGGGTTTTGATTTGCGCAAGCGAGAAACCCACATCTCGCGCGTGTTTGATAAAGTGCAGAGCTTCCAGGTCGGCATCGGTGTAGCGGCGGTAACCTGATTGGTTGCGTTCCGCTTGAGCGATCAGCCCCATTTTTTCATAATCGCGGATCATTTTTCCGGAAAGCCCTGTACGTTTGGCCGCTTCGCTGATGTTCACGGTTTTTCCTTAAGCATTGAATAAATCCCAGCCGAAACGGCCTATCATAATTACCAGTAAAACCATAAAGCCGTAGCGCAAAAAGCGGCTGCCGCCTTTCAGTGCAACCTGTGCGCCGATAAGGCCGCCCGAAAGATTTGCGGCGGCAAGCGGTAATGCCCATGCCCAGACGATATGGCCATTAGGAATAAAAAAGGTGAGTGCGGCCAAGTTGGTTGTAAGGTTGATCACTTTGGCCGATGCGTTGGCGGTTAGAAAATCATAGGCGAAAAACCTTACGAATATGAAAGCTAGCAGGCTACCTGTTCCGGGGCCGAAAATGCCGTCATAAAAACCGATAAGTGCGCCGAAACCCAAGCCTATATAGTTTTCTTTGCGGCTGAGTGCGGTGGTGCGTACGGTTTGCCCCAAATCTTTTTTGGCGAAGGTGTAAATAAACATAGCCACCATAATCACCAACATAACGGGCTTGATGTATTGCACGGGCAGATAAGCGATTAGTTTGGCTCCGCAATAGGAGGCGGCAAAAGCAGCCGCAGCAGCAGGAAGCAGCATTTTCCACGGTACGGCTATGCTGCGTACCAACCGGCCGGTAGCCATGGAGGTTCCGCAAAATGATGCGAATTTATTGATGCCCATTAACGAGGCTACCGGTGTAGAGGAGGGAAGGAAATTGAACAAGCCGGGAATTTGCAGCAATCCGCCGCCGCCGACGGCGGCATCCATCAGGCCGGCTAAAAAGCCGATAATAAGCAACAGAATAAAATGTTCGTCCATAAAGGGGAGAGTCGTTAAAGAGGCCGTCTGAATATTTCAGACGGCCTGTAAGGTTATTTGGCGGTATTGGTAAGGGTATCGGCATAACGGCCGCTGCGTTGGCGTATGCGTTGTTTCAAGCCTTCTTCGGTACCGGGAACGCCGTCAATACAGAACGCACGGTAAATGACGCTGCGTATGGGGTCGGCCGTATTCAAAATTGCACCGATAGGTTTCCATTCGGCATTACGCGGCCGTATCCAGCGTTGGTTAACAGTATCTGCATAAGCAAAAGTTTTAAAGCTGGAACGGTTTTTTTCATCTGCAGCCAACGATGTACCCGCGCAGTAAAAGCCTTCTGCGCTCAGGTTGTCGTAACCTTGCACCGAGCGGGTGTTCAATATATAACGCACACTGCCGTCGGGAGCCAGGCTCAAACTATCCAGAAGTAATAGCGGACTTTTGTTGAAATCATTGTTGATATGGAGTTCGAACCACTCGCCTGTGCGAGTATCCGGTACGGGAGGTAAATCTACTTCGGTTTCTTTAAAACCATTTGCGGCACGTTCGGCCGCGCTTTCTACATAGCGCGTGTTAACCAGCGTGTCTTTATCGTGGCGGGATGCCGCGACAACCTGGGCGCTTGCGATAATCATAGCCAGCAAACATAAACGGCGCATAGTGTTCTCCAATTGATTTGCGTGCACTATTGTAGGGATTTCGTTTCGGCCGTGCAATATAGGTTAAGGAAAAGGCCGGGTGCAGGCATCCTGCCCGTATTGGTGATTCATTTTATTTGGTTATATAATTAAAAATTATTTAAAGAAGAATATTTATGGATACGCAATTATTGGATGTGACGGGTTTGAAGTGTCCGTTGCCGATTTTGAAAGCCAAAAAAGCACTGGCCGCTATGCAGGCGGGGGAAGTTTTGACCGTATTGGCGACCGATGCCGGTGCTCCTGACGATTTTGCTGCGTTTTGTAAGCAAACCGGACATGTTTTGCTGGAATCCTCAGAAGAAGACGGTACTTACCGCTTAGTCGTTAAGCACAAATAAGGCCGTCTGAAAGTGAAAACATACGGTGTTTTGGGAACAGTATTAACCGTTTCCCTGCTTTCTGCCTGCAACCGGACGGATGAGGCCGGGGACAATTTGATGCGGCACAATGCGACGACGGCAATTGCTTTTTTTGCCGAAGCCTGTATCGAAACAGGCGCCGATTTGCAAGGCATGGCCGCTTGGGCCCGGCAAAAAGGCTGGCATAAGCTGGAAAAAGCCGAATTGACCGCTCAGCCGTTCGGATTATTAGCCGCAGATGCAAAAAACGTATGGCTGTTCAGGCCGGATAAAGACACGGCATATTATTTGAGTGGAGACGGAAACTGCCGTATACAAGTTACCCGTGCCGATGCGGATATCCTGCAGGAGGGCTTCGCCAAGTTGGCTTTACAGGGGCGTAACGGTGTACAGGCGGCTTTACGTGCGGAAAATTATACTTCGACTCCGTTTCCTTTTACCCAGAAAGTCTATTCTTGGTGGCGCCCCGGGAGTGGAAGCGAAGTGTTATTAACCGCCAATACCTCGGTATCTGATTTTCTGCCTGCCCAGGCCGCTTTGGATTATCGGGAAGAGCAACTCGGAAAAGTAGTCATTAATCATTAACTTAGCTCCATGAAAATATCTATAAAGGAATATTATGCAAACACTTACTATAATCCGGCCGGATGATATGCATTTGCACGTACGCGACGGCGAAGCCATGCAGACGGTAGTGCCGTTTACCGCAAGGCAGATGGGGCGTGCGCTGATTATGCCGAATTTGAAACCGCCCGTAACTTCAGTCGAAGAGGCTTTGGCATATAAACAGCGTATTTTGGCTGCGGTACCGGAAGGGGTAGGTTTTGAGCCTTTGATGACATTATATCTCACCGACCGTACCACACCGGAGTTGGTGCGCGAAGCCAAAGCCGCAGGTATCGTTGCTTTCAAACTTTATCCGGCGGGCGCTACTACTAATTCAGATTCCGGCGTAACCGATTTGTTCAAGCTGATTCCAGTGTTGGAAGAGATGGCCCGGCAGGAAATTTTATTTTTGGTACATGGTGAAGTGACCGATCCGGAAATTGATATTTTCGACCGTGAGGCAGTCTTTATCGAACGCGTGATGAAGCCTGTTTTAGAAAAAGTGTCTAATCTCAAGGTGGTATTTGAGCACATTACCACGGCGGAAGCCGCCCGTTTGGTATGTGAAGCGGGCGAAAATGTCGCCGCAACGGTAACGCCGCAGCATTTGTTGCTGAATCGTAATGATTTGTTGGTCGGCGGTGTTCGTCCGCATCATTACTGTCTGCCCGTATTGAAACGCGAAAGCCACCGCCAAGCATTGGTTGCGGCTGTAACAGGTGAAAAATCACATAAATTCTTTTTGGGAACGGACAGTGCGCCGCATGCTCAAACCGCAAAAGAAAATGCTTGCGGCTGTGCGGGGATGTTTAGTGCCGTTACCGCTATCGAGCTTTATGCCGAAGTATTCGAACAGGCTGGCGCATTAGATAAACTCGAAGCCTTTGCATCAAAAAATGGCGCCCGTTTCTACGGGCTGCCTGAAAATCCGGGTACGTTAACTTTGCACAAACAAGCCCAACAAGTGCCTGAAAGCTTGCCTTTCGGTAACGGTGAAAAAATAGTACCGATGCGAGCCGGCGGAACGGTTGCTTGGAGTGTGCAATACGAATATTAATTTAAGCGTATTAAATCTAATAGGCCGTCTGAAATACCCCATAAATATCGTTAAGGTTTTTCAGACGGCCTTTAGCGGTATATTTTCAAAAAATCTAATAATGATTATTCACGATACGGAAAAAGAAATGTTTCTACCTCACTTAGATTTCCCCATTGGCCGCCGCCGCCTGTTATTGGCGGGATCTGCGCTTTTATTGCCGGCTTGGGCTCAGGCAGGGGCGCAACGCGAGGAAACTCTTTCGGATGACGTTGCTTCGGTGATGCGCAGTTCGATTAATAATGTCAATCCGCCCCGACTGGTTTTTGCCCGTGCAGAGGATGGTCGGCGCTGGTTGGGTGATATGTCGGCACGGTTGGCCCGTTTTGTGCCCGACGAAGGCGAGCGCCGCCGCCTGTTGGTTAATATCCAATATGAGTCGGTGCGTGCCGGCTTGGATACGCAGGTTATTTTGGGTTTGATAGAGGTAGAGAGTGCGTTTCGCCAATATGCCATCAGCAGTGTGGGTGCCCGAGGTTTGATGCAGGTTATGCCGTTCTGGAAACGATATATCGGCAAGCCTGAGCACAACCTTTTCGATATCCGCACGAATCTTCGTTACGGTTGCACAATCTTACGGCATTACAATAATGTCGAACGCGGTAATCTTTCCCGCGCACTGGCACGTTTTAACGGTAGTTTGGGTAGCAATAAATACCCGAATGCGGTGCTGGGAGCATGGCGTAACCGCTGGCAGTGGGGTTGATTTGATTAACTAATCTTCGGCTTAATTCTATTGCTTAGTCTGGTAGAAACATTACAGAAGATATGGATAAATATTTAATGCCGTCTGAAAGTTTCAGACGGCATTTTTTATGATAATGCTAGGCTGCTATTCTCAAACGTAAGGTTCTTAATTTTGAACTCTGAACATATGTTGCGTCCGGCAATTAAAAGGATAAGCTGTTTCGATCGCGCAAAACTATTTCAGAAGTTCATCGGGAATATCACATACCGGAATAGGGTTAACCTTATGCTGCATAGCTTTGTGCAGGCGGGTATAGATTTCCAATACTTCACGTTGGCGGCCTTGCAGATCTTCGGGCTTTTGTTTGCCGTAAACGCTCATAGCCCATTCCAATTCGTTATAGCTTGCGCCCATTTGCTGCTCGTCGGTGCGCTCGATGTCCCATAATCCGTCTGTGGGAACGGCTTTTTGAATGGATTCGATTACATCGAGTTCTTTAGCTAATTGGTAAACTTGGCTTTTCAGCAGATCGGCAATAGGGCTGATATCAACGCCGCCATCGCCGTATTTTGTGAAAAAGCCCACGCCAAAATCTTCAACTTTATTGCCCGTGCCGGTAACCAGCAGGCCGTTGATTTGACCATAGTAGTAAAGTGTTACCATGCGTAGCCGGGAGCGGGCGTTGGCTAATGCTAGATTTTTGGCGGGGTAGGCATTTTCATCTACATTTACCGTTTCGGCAAATTGGTTGAAAGTAGGGGTAAGGTCAACACTTAAGCCTGATACGTTGGGAAATTTCTCCGTAAGATTTTTAATATGCTCTTGCGCTCGGCTGACTTGGTCGGCTTGTTGGCGGATGGGCATTTCCAAAAGCAGGGTGGGCATGCCGGTACGGGCGGCCAAAGTAGATACGACAGCAGAATCGATGCCGCCTGAAACTCCCACTACAAAGCCTTTTGCTTTGGCATTTTGGGCGTAGGTTTTCAGCCAATTGACAATATGGTCGATAACGGCTTGGGTTTGCATAAAAGGGCTCCTGGCTGTATGGGGTAAAAATATTAATATAGCGTGATTTGGTGCCGTCTGAAAGAGCGGATGCAGACAGCGTGTGCAAAAGATTGTAGCTGAAGATTTGGCAACAAGATTTGATTACGGGCGTTTTAGGCAGTTCGGACTGGCTGCTTCTGTTAAAATTACGAAATCTGCCATGTAATTTATTTTAAAACCGGCGGATTTTTGAGGATAAAGCCATGCTTGCCGTTTTAACCATTACCGCACCGATATTTGTCGTGATGGCAATGGGATTTTTTGCAGTCCGCTTCGAAATGTTTACCGAAAGCCAATTGGCCGCTTTGGGTAAATTTGTGATCCGTATCGGCTTGCCGATGTTGGTGTTTCATGCCATTGCTACCCGCCCGATTGCCGATGTGTTTAGCCCTATATATTTGGCAGGCTATGGTATGGCTTCGTTGTTAGCATTTGTTGTGGGTTGGGCTGCTAGCCGTTATCGTGGGCAAGAAGCGGTATTGTCCGCTCTTAACGGATTGGCAACGGGAATGTCGAATACCGGCTTCATCGGTTATCCTTTGGCGGTAATGGCTTTGGGCAATTCGGCGGGCATATATTTTGCCATGAATGTTTTGATTGAAAATATTTTGATTTTGCCGCTGATGTTTGTATTGATTGATTTGGCAAAGGGTAGTGAAAAAGTCGGGGCAACTTTACGGCGGCTGGCTATTAACCTTTTGAAAAATCCGATTATTTTGGCATTGTTGATAGGGTTGTTTTTTTCTGTATCTGCTATTCCCGTGCCTGCGGTATTGGAGCGGGTATCCGCTATGTTGGCTTCGGCGGCTTCGCCGCTGGCCTTATTTGTGATAGGCGGCGGATTAGTAGGCTTGTCTGTTCAGGGTAATTTGAAAGATATTTTGCCTGTAGTGATCGGAAAGCTTTTGGTATTTCCTTTATTGGTAGTGGCTTGTTTGTGGGGCTTTGGCGCAAGTAAAGAAATAATGTTTGCGGGCGCTTTGCTGGCAAGCGTACCTATGGCCAGTATGTACCCGATTTTCGGTAGGCAATACGGTTTTGCCCGGCAAACTGCGGCGGTAATGTTACTGACAACAGTTATATCGTTTTTTTCTATTTCCTTAGTTCTGTTGTTGGGGCACGGTTAAAGAAAGTTTAAATAGGCCGTCTGAAACTTAGGTAAAAAGATTAGGTGGGGAAGCCTATCGGATTACCTTCCTTAATGTTTTAAGAAAAGCTCACAGGCAGTTTCTGCTACAATAAAATAAGATTACAGCCTCTTGAAAGACATTTGATGGACAGCGTGAAAATCCGTAGTGCCACACGCGCCGCGTTTCTCTCTATTGCAGCCATGATGTTGGCTTTTACTTTGGTGGTAACTTTCATGTTGCTGCCGATGGGCTTGGATAGTAATGGGCGGCTTTGGGCAGTGCGCTTGTCGCTATATGCATTGGTGTTTTTTGCGCTGATAGGCGGGCTGTTTAGTATTCGCGTATTTTTACTGAAGCGTAAGGATAGCCGGTGAACGTGTGGATTTTATTGGCATTGGCCATCGCTCTGGAAATATGCGGTACATTACTGCTGAAGCTGAGCAATGGCTTTGCTAACTGGCAGGCTGCAGCCGGGGCGCTATTTTGTTATGGTTTGGCTTTTTACTGCCTGTCGGTATTGTTGAAAACCATTCCGGTAGGAATTGCTTATGCCATATGGTCGGGCGTTGGTATCGCCGCTGTTTCAATAATCGGCTGGTTGTTTATGAATCAGAAACTCGATATGGCGGCTTTAATCGGTATAGGCATGATTATTGCCGGTGTTTTGGTAATTAATTTATTTTCTCAAGTAGGAACACATTAACTATGAAGTATCCGACTCCCGAAGAAATCAGGCTGCAAAACAGCCGTGCGGCCTTAACTTTGGTTTATGGCGGTTCGGCAAAATCACTGCCTGCCGAGTTTTTGAGAGTGTATTCTCCTAGTGCTGAGGTGCGCGGCCACGGAGTAGGCCAGGAAGTATTACAAACAGGGAAAGCCGCTGTTTTGATCATGGGATTGGAGCCGGTAGGGCAATATGCTTTGAAAATTACTTTTTCAGACGGCCATGACAGCGGTTTGTACGACTGGGATTATTTATATAAATTGGCTCACGAATACGATACAATGTGGGCAGACTATTTACGCGCAATCGAAGCGGCAGGTGCGTCGCGCATCGCATCTCCGCTAGAAGCCGTGCCGGCTAAAACCGGCTGCGGTTCGGGCGGTTGCGGCAAACATTAAAAGCAAAAAGCAGAGTATCAGGATAAAAAATGAGTGACAACAAAACCCATTTCGGTTTCAAAACCGTAGATGAAAGTGAAAAAGCCGGAAAAGTAGCCGAGGTATTCCATTCGGTAGCCAGCAATTATGACATTATGAACGATGTCATGTCGGGCGGGCTGCATCGTGTTTGGAAACATTTCACAATCAATACAGCTCGTTTGAATAAGGGGGATAAAGTATTGGATATCGCGGGTGGTACGGGCGATTTGTCGCGCGGTTGGGCCAAGCGTGTCGGAAAAGAAGGCGAAGTATGGCTGACCGATATCAACTCATCTATGCTTACCGTAGGCCGGGACCGACTGCTTAACGAAGGCTTGATTCTGCCTGTTTCCTTGGCAGATGCCGAAAAGTTACCTTTCCCGGATAATTATTTCAATCTGGTTTCGGTTGCTTTCGGTTTACGTAACATGACTCATAAAGATGCTGCTTTAAAAGAAATGTACCGCGTGCTTAAGCCGGGAGGCACGTTATTGGTATTGGAATTCTCGAAAGTATTCAAACCGCTGGCACCTGCATATGATTTATATTCATTCAAACTGTTGCCGTTGATGGGAAAAGTAATTGCCAAAGATGGCGACAGCTATCAATATTTGGCCGAGTCCATCCGTATGCATCCTGATCAGGAAACATTAAAACAAATGATGTTGGATGCCGGATTTGATAGTGTCGACTATCATAATATGACTGCCGGTGTGGTAGCGCTTCATAAAGGCATCAAATTCTAAAGGTATGTTTGCCGGCATTCTGTCGCACAAATACCCGGAATTTAATGACGGATATGGCTACCGGCGTAGAGTAAATTTCCAGCGCAAAAAATATTGTGTATGATATGCCGTTTTAACGGCATATTATGATTTTATAAGGATTCACCATGTTTAAAAAAACCGCCGTATTGGCAGCTTTGGCTTCTGCTCTTTTTCTGGGAGCATGCTCGAAAAATGAAAGCAGTCAGAAAACTGCAACCGAAGCTCCGGCAGGTAAAACCTATATCGTGGCTGCTGATGCCGCCTATGCACCATTTGAATTTGAAGATAACGGTAAAGTCGTAGGTTTTTCAATTGATATTCTAGACGCCATTGCAGCCAAAGAAGGTATCAAATTCGATTATGTGAATACACCTTGGGAAGGTATTTTCGCCAACTTGAATAAGGGTGATAGTGATGTAGTTTCTTCAAGCGTAACCATTACAGACGAACGCAAAGCTTCATTGGATTTTTCAGACCCGTATTTTGAAGCTTCCCAGCTGATTGTCGTTGGTGAAAAAGGAGATACAATCAAATCATTTGCAGATTTGAAAAAACATACCGTTTCCGTACAAAACGGCACGACCGGTGATTTGGTTGTACAAAAATTACAAGGTGCAAATAGCACGAATATCAAACGTTTTGAAAATATGCCGTTAGCACTCACGGAGTTGTTGAGTGGAGGTGCTGATGCTTCCGTGGGCGATAACGGTGTGGTACAAAACTTTGTAAACAATAATCCGAACGCCAAACTTCGAACTATTACTGATCCTTCTTTTGAGAAAGAATACTATGGTTTTGTTGTTAAAAAAGGCCGTAGTGATGAATTGTTGTCTAAAATTAATTCAGGGTTGGCTGCTATCAAAGCAGATGGTACATACCAGCAGATTCAGGATAAATGGTTCGGAGGTGCCAAACAAGCTGCAGCCTCAGAAGCTTCGGCTGCCAAGTAACCATTATTCGCCTAATAAAAAAAGGCCACCGGAACGGGTGGTCTTTTTTTATTAGGCATAGTTGCCAAGGCGACTCTATCTCCGACGCGATTGGCAACCCATGCCTGACCTTAGTAAAATCTGAAATTTTTTAAATCAAGCAGGCCGTCTGAAACAGGCAGTTGAAATTTCAGGTACAATACACCATTATTACTCAAACGAAGCAACAGGCCTTTCAGACGGCCGCATAATGTTTTCATACACTTACTCGAAATAATCGACCACATTAATATTATGATGAATAAAGAACAATTTGCCGATAATCATTTTATCCGCAATATCATTGATGAAGATCTTGCCAGCGGTAAACATACAGCCATTCAAACCCGCTTCCCGCCCGAACCCAACGGTTATCTGCATATCGGTCATGCAAAATCCATTTGCTTAAACTTTGGTTTGGCCTATATCTATGACGGCTTGTGCAATTTGCGTTTTGATGATACCAATCCGGAAAAAGAGTCGGAAGAATATGTCCGTGCCATTAAAGAAGATGTTCAATGGCTGGGTTTCCAATGGGCGGGTGAACCCCGTTTCGCTTCAAATTATTTTGATCAACTTTTCGAGTATGCGGTCGGCCTGATTAAAGACGGTAAAGCTTATGTAGATGATTTGAGCGCGGAGGAAATGCGCGAATATCGCGGCACATTAACCGAACCGGGTAAAAACAGCCCGTACCGTGACCGTAGCGTTGAAGAAAACCTTGATTTATTCATGCGTATGAAGGCCGGTGAGTTTCCCGACGGCAGTAAAACCCTGCGCTTAAAAATCGATATGGCATCAGGTAACGTTAATATGCGCGATCCGGTAATTTACCGTATCCGCCGCGTGCACCATCACAATACCGGTGATAAATGGTGTATTTATCCGATGTATGATTATACTCATGCTATTTCCGATGCCATCGAACATATTACCCATTCCTTATGTACATTGGAGTTTGAAGCGCATCGCCCCTTATACGACTGGGTGTTGGACAATATTCCAATTGATAACCACCCGCGTCAATACGAGTTTTCCCGTTTGGAGCTGCTTTATTCGATTACATCTAAGCGTAAGCTAAATCAACTGGTTACAGACGGTCATGTAAATGGCTGGGATGATCCCCGCATGCCCACTATTTCCGGTATGCGCCGCCGCGGTTATACGCCGGAAGGCTTACGCCTATTTGCCAAACGCGTTGGTATTTCCAAATCGGAAAATATTGTTGATATGAGCGTACTCGAGGGTGCTATCCGCGAAGAGCTGGAAGACAGTGCGCCGCGCATGATGGCTGTGCTTAATCCGATTAAAGTAGAGCTGATCAATTATGATTCTGCCATTACTCAAAGCCGTAGCGCTCCTTATCATCCGAATCATCCTGAATTAGGCGAGAGGGAAATACCGATTTCTAAAACTATTTATATAGAAGCTGATGATTTTAGTGAAAATCCACCGGCCGGTTGGCAGCGTCTGACTCTGGGCGGCGAAGTCCGCTTACGTTACAGCTACGTTATCAAATGCGAAGAGGTGGTGAAAGATGCCGGTGGCCGTATCGTTTCGCTAAAATGCAGTATCGATCATGATACCTTGGGTAAAAAGCCGGAAGGGCGGAAAGTAAAAGGCGTTATCCATTGGCTTGCGGCAGAGCATGCCGTGCATGCTACTGTACGCTTGTATGACCGCCTGTTTACCGAAGCGCGCCCCGATGCGGTACGCGGAGAAGACGGCGAATACTTGCCGTTTACAGACTTTCTCAATCCGGATTCGATGACGAAAATCGATGCTTGGGTAGAACCTGTTGCAAATACTTTGGTTTCTGAATCCCGTTATCAATTCGAAAGATTGGGTTATTTTGTAACGGACCGCTACGATCATAAGCCAGATGCTCCGGTGTTTAACCGCACCGTTACATTAAAAGATAATTGGCAAGCCAAAAATTAGCCATTCGAAAATAAAGCCGCCTGGAATTTTCAGACGGCTTTAATTATAACCCTTCAATCAATCGAAAACAGATTTTAAATATAATTAAATTTGACAAATACGGAACTAGTCCATAGAATCCGCGTCAGACAAATGCTTTGTCGTCCTATCTCAGCCTAATCGGCAGCAACTCCCTTAAATTTAGTTTCAAATTATTTTTCAGACGGCCTTTCTCAACGGCTTTCAATTTTTCATTATTCAAATCATATAAAATAAAATCATGCACGTTTCCGAATTACAAACCCAGCATATTTCCAAACTTTTAGAAATGGCCGAGCAACACGGTATTGAAAATGCCAACCGCTTACGCAAACAAGATCTGGTATTTGCCATTGTGCGCCAAATGATGAAGCAGGGCGAAAGTTTTACCTGCTCGGGTACTTTGGAAATTCTGCCCGACGGTTTCGGCTTTTTGCGCAGTTCCGATACTTCATATTTGGCCGGCCCGGACGATATTTATGTATCGCCCAATCAAATCCGCCGGTTTAACCTGCATACAGGCGACACTATTGAAGGCAGTGTACGTGTTCCGAAAGATAACGAGCGGTATTTTGCTTTGGTACGCCTTGATAAAATCAATGGCGACCATCCTGAGGTTTGCAAACACAAAATTCTGTTTGAAAATCTGACTCCGCTTTTCCCGACACGCCAGCTCAAGCTGGAGCGTGATATTAAAGCCGAAGAAAATATTACCAGCCGTGCCATCGATTTGGTTTCGCCGATTGGCATGGGGCAGCGCGCTTTATTGGTTGCTCCGCCGAAGTCGGGTAAAACCGTTATGCTGCAAAATATTGCTCATGCGATTACAGCCAATAATCCTGAAGTGGAATTGATTGTTTTACTGATTGACGAGCGTCCTGAAGAAGTTACCGAGATGACCCGCTCAGTGCGCGGTGAAGTGGTATCTTCTACATTTGACGAACCGGCAGCGCGCCATGTGCAGGTAGCCGAAATGGTGATTGAAAAAGCCAAACGTATGGTAGAGCATAAGAAAGACGTAGTCATTTTGCTCGATTCGATTACCCGTCTTGCGCGTGCCTACAATACCGTTGTTCCGGCTTCAGGAAAAATTCTGACAGGCGGTGTTGACGCAAATGCCTTGCATCGTCCGAAACGCTTTTTTGGCGCAGCACGGAATATCGAAGAGGGTGGCTCTCTAACCATTATCGCGACTGCTTTGGTAGAAACCGGCAGCCGTATGGATGATGTGATTTTCGAAGAGTTCAAAGGTACGGGTAATATGGAACTACACCTTGATCGGCGCTTGGCGGAAAAGCGTGTCTTCCCCGCTATTAATATTAATAAGTCGGGCACGCGCCGTGAAGAATTATTGGTGCCGAATGATCAGTTACAGAAAATGTGGCTGTTGCGTAAATTCTTACATCCGATGGATGATTTGGAAGCTACCGAATTCTTAGTTGGTAAATTGAAAGATTCAAAAGACAACAATGATTTCTTTGAATTGATGAGAGGAAGTAAATAAGGCCGTCTGAAAGTATGAATGACTTTTCAAACTTTGAATGATTTATAAAAAGTAGCGAAGGCTGAACTCTATTTACTGGATTCAGCCTTTAATTTTATTTATTTTTCATTTGTATAAAAAAGAAATATAACCCTGTTTCTTTAAATAGGGATCATTTAAATTTGCCTATAAAAAATTGCTGCAGTGAAAAGCTAACTAAAATACCTAACTTTTCACTGCAGCAATTTAGTGTTCGGGTAAGCTGATATCTATTCTGAATCCGGCTTGTTTAGGCCGAAATGCAGATATGACCGTTCGGTAGCTATGCGGCCGCGGGGTGTACGTTGTAAAAAGCCTTGTTGTATTAAGTACGGTTCGATAACGTCTTCTATCGTGTCAGTAGACTCACCGATGGCAGCGGCAACGTTTTCCAAGCCTACCGGGCCACCGCTGAATTTATGCAAAATGGCATCTAAAAATTTTCTATCCATTAAATCTAATCCGGCCGCATCTACATCAAGCATAGAAAGTGCGGCATCTGCCACGGCCGCATCAATGACGCCGCTGTGTTTGACTTCTGCATAGTCTCGCACCCGCCGTAACAGGCGGTTTGCAATTCGAGGGGTTCCTCTGCTGCGCTTGGCTACTTCCATCGCACCTTCTTTACCCATATTCAATTGTAAAAGTTGTGCCGAACGGCTGACGATAGTCGCTAAGTCGGTATGTTCGTAAAATTCCAGTCTAGAAACAATACCGAAACGGTCACGCAGCGGATTGGTCAGCATGCCGGCGCGGGTTGTCGCTCCCACAAGAGTGAAGGGCGGCAAATCGATTTTAACCGACCGGGCGGCGGGACCTTCTCCGATCATGATATCCAACTGATAATCTTCCAATGCGGGATAAAGGATTTCTTCAACTACAGGGCTTAGACGGTGAATCTCATCGATAAACAATACGTCGTGAGGTTCGAGATTGGTGAGTAATGCAGCCAAATCTCCCGCACGTTCTAATACGGGGCCACTGGTTTGGCGTAGATTTACACCGAGTTCTTTGGCGATAATGTGCGCCAGTGTCGTTTTGCCCAGTCCCGGGGGGCCGAATAATAATGTGTGGTCAAGTGCTTCGCCGCGCTTTTTGGCAGCTTGGATGAAAATAGCCAGCTGCTCTTTGGCTTTGGCTTGCCCGATATAATCTTGCAGGGTTTTCGGACGTAAAGCGCGCTCAAGTAGCTCTTCTTGCGAAGAAATATTATGCGAGGTAATGATACGCTGCGATGCGGCAGCCGTGAGGTTATCTGTTTGCAGCATGGTATAAACTTTAAAGAAAATCAGTTCAATGATACCTGAAAACGTAATATTTGGCTTGCGTTAGACAGATCTAAATAGAAAATGGCAGGTGGGTTTTTAAACATCAAAAATTAGTTTTAAAATGAAGGCATAAGATAGAGGCTAGCTATATTTATTGCTGAAAACATAGGCTGTCTGAAAGTGTGGCAGTGGCAGGTTATGAAAGTGATTTGTAAAGATACCAGGCTAAAACAATGGCGGAAACGACGAGATAAACCCATGCACTGATAATCATGACACGGCTAATCGTCTGCTTTTGCTTACGGTTGAATAATCGGTTGATAATCAATCCGATAATTCCTAAAAAGAAGATAATTTTTAAGATACGGCCAATCATTTTGATTTTTGCAGGCCGTCTGAACGCCTTATTCCGGCGGCCTTTTATCCACAAAATACCGACAAGCCGCTATAATAACCGTTTTCCGCCGTATTTGTCCGATTGTTATGAGCACAAATCAAAATGTGTGGTTGGTTTCACCGCAAAAAATCTCTTTTGAAACACCATTGTCTTTAGAAAACGGTGAAGTTTTACCACGCTTTGATTTGATGGTGGAAACTTATGGCGAATTAAACGCAGAAAAATCTAACGCGGTATTGATATGTCATGCGCTATCAGGGCATCATCACGTTGCGGGCAGGCATAGTGCCGAGGATACACATGCCGGCTGGTGGGACAATATGGTAGGTCCCGGCAAGCCGATTGATACTGACCGCTTTTTTGTCGTAGGCCTTAATAATCTGGGCGGCTGTCACGGTAGTACGGGGCCTTTATCGCCTAATCCGCGAAGCGGCCACAATTACGGAGCCGATTTCCCTATGATAACGGTGAAAGACTGGGTTCGTTCGCAGGCTCTGTTGGCCGATTATTTTGGAATCAACCGATGGGCGGCGGTAGTCGGTGGCAGCTTGGGGGGCATGCAGGCTCTGCAATGGGCGATAGATTTTCCCGAGCGTGTAAGCCATGCTTTGGTTATTGCTTCCGCACCGAAGCTTTCTACTCAAAATATTGCTTTTAACGATGTCGCCCGCCAAGCGATTTTAACCGACCCTGATTTTTACGGCGGCCATTATGAACGGTTCAACAAAATACCTAAGCGCGGTTTGAAGATTGCCCGGATGATGGGGCATATTACTTATCTGGCTGAAGAAGGATTGGGTAAAAAATTCGGACGCGAATTGCGCAATGACCGTTATCAATACGGGTATGATATTGAGTTTGAAGTGGAATCTTATCTCCGTTATCAGGGCGACAAATTTGCCGGCAGTTTTGATGCAAACACCTATCTATTGATGACAAAAGCCTTGGATTATTTTGATCCTGCCGCCGAATACGGGCATGATCTGCAAAAAGCCTTGAGTCATACGCAAGCCAAATTTTTCGTAGCCAGCTTTAGTAGCGATTGGCGTTTTTCACCCGAGCGTTCCCATGAGTTGGTCAAGGCATTGATTGCCGCCCGAAAACCTGTTCAATACATCGAAATAGAATCCAATCACGGGCACGATGCCTTTTTGATGGAGGATGAGCCGTATATTCGTGCAGTGCGCACCTATATGAATAATATTGATAAGGAACTTCGGGCATGAAATTACGCGATGATTTGCAATTGATTTACGAATGGATTCCTGCCGGCAGCCGTGTCTTAGACCTCGGCTGCGGAGACGGCGAATTACTATCTGCTTTGGTTACTTACAAGCAGTGCAGCGGTTATGGCGTGGAGATTGATACGGACAGCGTTATTGCGGCTATCGGCCGTGGGATAAATGTTATTCAGGCGGATTTGGAACGGGGCCTACAGGTATTTGACGACAATAGTTTCGATGTTATCGTATTAAGCCAAACCATTCAGGCTATGCAAAACACAGAAACTATTTTACGCGACCTGACCCGTGTCGCTAAACAGGCCATTGTATCGTTTCCGAATTTCGGTTATTGGCGCAACCGCTTGCAAATCGCATTTGGCGGCCATATGCCTGTATCCGAGCGTATGCCTTATCAATGGTATAACACACCGAATATTCATTGGTGTACTTTGGAAGATTTTGACCGCTTATGTGCCAAAAATAATATCCGAGTATTGGAGCGTTCGGTGATGGCTGGTAGTAAAAGAATCGAAAAGCTGCCCAATCTTTTAGGTAGTTTGGCGTTCTACCGAGTGGGATAAATCAACAAGTACTATCGGATAGCATAAAAATTTCACGTGGAAACGGTATGGCTGCCTGGTTTTTCTTTATATTTTGGCGGGCAGTCATAATTCATACACAATATCTGTGGATAACTTTGTGGATAAGCTTTGAGTAATGTGAAAAAATCAAGAAAACTCCAATCCTCTGCTTAATCTGATTAAAAAATAGTCAATTTAAAATCATATTAAAATCAATGAGTTATTTAAATTTTGATATGAATCTTATTATTTAAAAAAAATTATAAGTAAAAACAATGCGGTTGAAAAAGCTGTGTATGAAAGCAGTTGACAACTATCAAAATACGGCGGTTTCGGTGAGAAAAGTATGCTTTCGACACGGTTTCACTGTACAATGCGACATCATTCTAATGACCAGAATTTACATATTATGAAAGCCAGTCAATTTTTCATTTCCACGCTCAAAGAAGCACCTGCCGAAGCCACTTTACCCAGTCATCAATTAATGATCCGCGCCGGTTTGATTAAAGGTGTCGCATCCGGTTTGTATACTTGGATGCCCATGGGTTTGCGTGTTTTACGCAAAGTGGAAGCTATCGTGCGTGAAGAGATGAACCGCAGCGGTTCGGTAGAATTACTGATGCCGGTAGTACAGCCTGCCGAATTATGGCAGGAAAGTGGCCGTTGGGAATTTTACGGTAAAGAATTATTGCGCATCAAAGACCGCCACGAGCGTGATTTTTGCATGGGGCCGACTTGTGAAGAAGTGATTACCGACATTGTGCGCAAGGAAATCACCAGCTATAAACAACTACCAAAAAACTTTTATCATATCCAAACCAAATTCCGCGATGAAGTTCGCCCGCGCTTTGGTGTTATGCGCGCCCGCGAATTTGTGATGAAAGACGCTTATTCTTTCCATGCCGACTATGAATCATTAGTTCGTGACGGCTACCAACCGATGTATGATGCGTATTGTCGGATTTTTGACCGTTTAGGTTTGAACTACCGCCCCGTGGCTGCTGATACCGGCAGTATCGGCGGGACGGGTTCGCATGAATTCCAAGTATTGGCAGAAAGTGGTGAAGACGTTATTGCCTACAGCGATACTTCTGACTTTGCCGCCAACGTCGAATTAGCCGCCACCCTGCCGCTAGCGGGCGAACGTGCCGCTGCCGCAGAGACATTAGAAAAAGTGCATACTCCTAATGTTAAAACCATTAATGAGTTGGTAGCATTCCTAAATGTACCAATTGAGCGCACTTTAAAATCCATCGTGGTAGAAGGTGAAGAAGAGGGCGAGTTGGTATTGCTTCTATTGCGCGGAGATCATGAATTCAACGATATCAAAGCCGAAAAACTGGCAGGTGTAAAATCACCGCTTACCATGGCAAATCCTGCCCTGATTCGTGACGAATTCGGTGCGAACGGCGGTTCCTTGGGACCGGTAGGCTTTAAAGGCCGCGTTTATGCCGATTTTGCTACCGAAAAAGCGGCCGATTGGGTTATCGGTGCCAATGAAGACGACTACCACTACACCGGTTTCAATTTCGGTCGTGATGCGGTTGAGCCTGAGTTTGTCGATTTACGCAACGTACTGGAAGGCGATCCCAGCCCCGACGGGCAAGGCCGTCTGAAATTAGCGCGCGGTATTGAAGTCGGACATGTCTTCCAATTGCGTACTAAATATTCGGAAGCCATGAATACCACTTTCTTGGATAACAACGGTAAATCGCAAATCATGGAAATGGGCTGTTACGGTATCGGTATTACCCGTATCGTAGCGGCGGCCATCGAGCAGAATCATGACGAAAACGGTATTATCTGGACAAAAGCCATGGCACCTTTTACTGTGGTGATTGTGCCGATGAATTACAAAAAATCCGATAGTGTACGCGAAGCGGCCGATAAGCTTTATGAAGAGTTGTTGGCTCAAGGTGTGGATGTATTGTTGGACGATAGAGATGAGCGTGCGGGCGTATTGTTGAATGATTCCGAATTATTGGGTATTCCGCACCGCATCGTTATCGGCGACCGTGCATTAAAAGAGGGTAACGTTGAATACCGGGCCCGCGCCGCAGAAGAAAACGAAACTGTGGCTATCGGTGAAATTGTAGGTAAAGTATTGGCGGTATTGGCAGATTGATTAAAGACGCATAGGCCGTCTGAAATTAGCAGATAAATTCCACCTCAAAATACCGTCCGGCTACAACTAGGGCGGTATTTTTATAACTCGAAGGAGAATATGAGATGACACAAATCCACTTAGAGCAAGAAACAGTAAAAGTTAACAATATTTTTTGTATCGGTCGTAATTATGTTGACCATATAGCTGAATTGAAAAATGAAACACCTACCGAACCGGTAGTTTTCATGAAACCGAACAATAGCATTATTGAAAGCGGACAAACTCTAACATTACCCGCATACAGCCAATCCGTGCATTATGAATGCGAGCTGGTATTATTGATAGGACAAGATGCGGACTCCATTAATCAAACCGACCCGCTATCCATCATTTCGGGCTATGGGGTCGGATTGGATTTGACTGCACGCGACATACAAAGCCGTCTGAAAGAAAAAGGCTTGCCTTGGACTAAAGCCAAAGGTTTTCGCGGCGCGGCTGCTTTATCGCGTTTCGTTGAGGCAGATAAACTGGCTGATCCAAATGATTGCGTTTTTACTTTTAAAATCAATGGAGAATTGCGCCAACAAGGACAAACCTCACATATGATTTATCCTTTATCGCATATTTTAAAAGAATTGTCTGAAACCTATGGATTAAGAAAAGGTGATATTGTATTTACAGGTACTCCTGCCGGTGTAGGAGAGCTGAACACCGGCGATAAATTGGAATTAGATTTGGCCGGCATTGTGAAAGCAGATTTTTTGGTAGGCTAAATTGGACAAGTAGTAGCTTTAGCTAAAACAAAAAGATGCCGTCTGAAAGTTTTCAGACGGCATCTTTTTGTTTTATTAAGTTATATGAAAGGTTTATTCTTCAGTCTTTTTCAAATTTACCAAGCGCGTGCCCGATAAAAAATCATACAAAAATTGGCGGTCATCATTAAAAAAGGCAAATCCCCACGGTAGTATCCACCAAATCAATGCCATAAAAAAGGCGTTAACCGGCGGTAGATGGAGCAGATCACGCAATCCTATATAGGCCAATAACGGGATAAACACCACAAATACACAAGCCCACATAAAACGCAGACGTAATTGGGGCAGAGGAGGGCGGACTTGTTGTTGGTTGGTCAAACCGATTTTCCATACCTTCATAGGCAGCGTTTGGCCTTGGCGGTTCCAGTTTAATTTAAAGTACAACCACCAAGAGATTAGTAAAATAAGAGTAACGCAAATGCTGGAAAGAAAAGGAGATATGGTGTTTAGCACCGTTGCGGCAATACCGGCGGCTACGGCAGCCACGGCGGTTACCGCACCTATCAGCAGGCCTTCGTAAATCAAAGCTGCCAGTCGGCGTTTGAATGAAACGGGAGGTAAAATAATCGGCATAATCGGATAAATCATCAAATAACGGCAGGATGTTAGCAGAAAGCACTTGCTTTGGGCAGCCCGAAGTAGGTTCCGACCTGCTTAAAAACTGATAAAATCATGCTGCAATACTAAAAGTACAACATAGCGTATTTAAAATTTAATAAAACAGCAGGCTTTTATTTGTCGGAAATCTTTTTTCAGACGGCTGGATAATTAAGCATGCCGTCTGAATAGTATTTGATAAGAAAGAGATATTATGAACCCTTTAATTGCCGATTTTCATTCGGAAAACCGCCGTACTCCTGTGATTGTGGCGCTGGATTTTGCTAATGGGCAAGATACGCTCAATTTTGTCCGCCGCCTAAATCCTGATTTGTGCCAGTTGAAAATCGGCAAAGAATTGTTTACGGCTACCGGTAGAAATTTAGCCGAAAGCCTCATTAACCAAGGGTTCAAGCTGTTTCTTGATTTGAAATACCATGATATTCCGAATACGGTTGCGTCAGCCTGTAAAGTCGCTGCCGATATGGGGGTATGGATGGTAGATATGCATGTTTCAGGCGGCCGCCGTATGATGGAAGCCGCCGCCGATGCAGTAGCGAATCACTGCCAAAAACCCCTGTTAATCGGCGTAACCGTATTAACCAGCATGGAGCAGGCAGACTTGGCCGAAATCGGCTTGAGCCGCCCTGTAGAGGAACTCGTGGCAAACTGGGCGAAACTGGCACAAAATTCAGGGCTGGACGGAGTGGTTTGTTCAGCTCACGAGGCTGCTACATTGCGCCGTACTTTAGGAGAAGATTTTGTATTGGTCACGCCCGGCATCCGCTTAGATGTTGCCGGTAATAATGATGACCAACGTCGAATCATGACACCTGCACAAGCATTAGCGGCAGGTTCTACTTATTTGGTGATGGGCCGTCCCGTTACCCAAGCTGTTAATCCTATTGCCGTATTGGACGAAGTGAATGCGTTTGCCAATGCAGGTTATTAAATAAGAAAGCCAATCCATGATTGCTCATATCCGTTCAGAAGAATTAAAACAGCGCTTGGCACAGGCACGTGTTTTGGTGGTTGGCGATGTGATGCTCGACCGCTATTGGTTCGGCGATGTTTCGCGTATTTCTCCCGAAGCTCCCGTTCCGGTTGCTAAAATCGGTAAGATTGACCAACGGGCCGGCGGAGCTGCTAACGTCGCGCGTAATATTGCCGCCTTAGGTGGAAAAGCGGCTTTATTGTCGGTAACAGGCGATGACGAAGCCGCCGACGTATTGGAAAATCTGATGTTGCAAGACGGTGTTGCTTCTTATCTGTTGCGTGATAATGAAATTGCAACCACCGTTAAATTACGCGTAGTCGCCCGTAATCAGCAGCTTATCCGCCTTGATTTTGAAGAAATGCCCAACCGAGAAATATTGGACGCCGTGAAACAGCAATACCGCAGCCTGTTGTCGGAATATGATGTAATCGTATTGTCTGATTATGGCAAAGGCGGCCTTACCCACGTTTCTGCTATGATAGATTGGGCGAGAGAAGCGGGAAAGCCCGTTTTAGTAGACCCCAAAGGCGATGATTACGATAAATATACCGGTGCAACCTTACTCACGCCGAATCGTGCGGAGTTGAGAGAAGTAACCGGTAGTTGGCGAACAGAAGAAGAGTTAACCGAGAAAACCCAAGGCCTGCGTCGCCGCTTAGGTTTGGATGCTTTGTTGCTAACACGAAGCGAGGAGGGGATGAGTTTATTTGGAGAAGATCAAATTACCCATCAGCCTACGCGCGCCCAAGAAGTATATGATGTTTCAGGTGCGGGAGATACCGTAATTGCAACTATGGGTTTGGCAATGGCTGCCGGATTCGATACTGCCCAAGCCATGCATTTGGCTAATGCGGCAGCAGGTGTAGTGGTTGCTAAGTTGGGGACTGCCGTGTGCAGTTTTGAAGAGTTAAATAACGCCTTGGCACAAGATTAAATTGAAGTGCCGTCTGAAAGTATTTTCAGACGGCACTAAATAGTAGAGGAAAATATATGACCATCATCGTAACCGGAGCCGCCGGTTTTATCGGAAGCAATATCGTCAAAGCCCTAAATGAGCGCGGCATTACCGATATTATTGCCGTAGATAATTTAACTAAAGGCGAAAAGTTTAAAAACCTTGTCAGCTGCGAAATCGCACACTATCTCGACAAACATGAATTTATCCGTCAAGTGCGTGAGCACACCCTACCTTACGATGATATCCAAGCAGTGTTTCACGAAGGTGCATGTTCCGACACCATGGAACATAACGGCCTGTACATGATGGAAAACAACTACCAGTACACTCTTGATTTACTTGATTGGTGTCAAGACGAGCGTATTCCGTTTCTATACGCATCCAGTGCCGCTGTTTACGGAAAGGGTGAAATTTTCAGGGAAGAACGCGAGTTGGAAGCACCGCTTAATGTATACGGTTATTCCAAGTTCCTGTTCGACCAAATCGTCCGCCGCCGCATGGAACAGGGATTAACCGCCCAAGTTGCGGGTTTCCGCTATTTCAATGTGTACGGCCAACATGAGCAGCATAAAGGCCGCATGGCTTCCGTAGCCTTCCATCATTTCAACCAATACCGTGAAAACGGCTATGTTAATCTTTTTGGCGGGTACGACGGTTACGGCAATGGGGAGCAGTCCCGTGACTTCGTTAGTGTTGAAGATGTGGTTAAAGTTAATCTGTTTTTCTTTGATCATCCTGAACAATCCGGCATCTTTAACCTCGGCACAGGGCGAAGCCAACCATTTAATGATTTGGCGGCTGCTACAGTTAATGCATGCCGTGTAGCAGAAGGCAAGCAGGCAATGAGCTTGAAAGAGTTGGTAGAAGAAGAGCTCATCAGATATATTCCTTTCCCCGATACGCTCAAAGGCAAATATCAGAGCTTTACCGAAGCCGATATTTCCCGTTTGCGAGAGGCAGGTTATGAAGATGGTTTCCTCGATGTAAACGAAGGCGTAAGCCGTTATGTGCATTGGATGCTGCAAAACCTGTAAGTGTGATTTTGCAGTAAATAATAATTTCAGATGGCCTTCTATTTTTTATAAGGCCGTCTGAAAAATAAAAAAGAAAACGCTTCAAATCAAATGCATTCAGCTTTAAGCAGGTACTTCGATAAAACATGAAATAAGGAACGCAATATGAGTGAGAAATTTAACTTTTCAACTGCCGACCTAATTGATATCGCCCCTGGTACACCATCGTGCGAAACACAATTCAAACATTTTGGCCGCCGAGCATGCTTTTATGGAAAAATCCGTACTGTCAGATGCCACCGCGATAATGGTTTGGTCAAGCAATTGATGAATAGCCCGGCAAACGGAGAAGTTTTAGTGGTAGACGGCGGCGGCTCGCTGTATAGCGCGCTAATGGGAGATTTAATTGCCGGTGCAGGCGCAGCTAATGGTTGGGCTGGAGCCGTGATTAACGGAGCTATCCGCGATACCGAAGCCATCAATATGATGGAATTTGGTGTGAAGTCGCTTGGCAGCAATCCGCGTAAAAGTGCCAAAGACGGATTAGGGGAAACAGATATCGTAGTTAGCTTCGGCGGGGTTGATTTTATCCCCGGTCATTATCTTTACAGCGATGCCGACGGAATATTGGTATCGTCTCATCCGATACACGAAAAGGAATAGAACAAGATGCAGATTACCTCTCAATGGCTCGACAATATGTGCTTCGTTGCCACGGCCGAATCAGGCCACAGTGTTATCATGGAAGGATCCGCCGCCGAAGGTAAGGCAAAGCGGGGTCCCAGCCCGATGGAAATGTTGCTTATGGGGGTTGCGGGATGCTCAAGTATTGATGTTGTGATGATTGCCGAAAAACAGCGTCAGAATATCGTTGATTGCCAAGCTACTGTTACAGCCAAAAGAGCAGATGAAACCCCGCGAGTATTTACCGAAATACATATTCATTTCAAAGTAATTGGTTATGATTTAAAAGAAAGCGCCATTGAAAAAGCCGTACAAATGTCGGCAGAGAAATATTGTTCGGCTTCTATTATGCTAGGCAAAGCAGCTAAAATCAGCCACAGCTTTGAAATCGTTGCAGCCTAAACCATAATTTAATTTGTGAAGAGTGCGGAATCTTACAGGGATTCCGCTTTTTTATTAGAATAATCAGACTATTCAAACTGCCCTGCCTAAGCAGCAGAAATAAACTGTCAACAATATTAGCACTTCGGCTATAATATATTTCATAAATTATTTGGTACTGTAATAAGCTATAAGGCAGGCATTTAAAGCCTGTCTTTCTGAAAATAAAACAAAGCTGCAATATATGCGGCGGAAAAAATATTATGAAAAATGAATTAGAAAATCGTTTAATAGAGGCGCCTGCCGCTTCATCTATGCTTCCTGAAGAGCGGCACGACAGCGAGCTTTTCCGTGTTTACGCCGCTATTTTAGACGCCATTACCGACCGTGTATTACTGCCGGGAAAAAAACTTACGGAATCTGATCTGTGCCGTCAGATGAATTGTTCCCGCAGTACTGTTCGAGGGGCTTTGTCATTATTGGCACATGACAAAATCGTTGATTTGTTGCCTAATCGAGGTGCATTCGTACATGAACCGGATGCTAAAGAAACCAAAGACGTATATGAGCTTCGGATTGCACTCGAAGAAATGGTTATGGAAATGTTACTTGATTTACCTGACTTATCCAGTCGGTTAGGCCCTTTATATGAAATGATCGAGCAGGAAAAAATTGCATTCGAGCAGGGGGATAAAGTTAATTGGGTACGTTTGGTTAATGCTTTCCATGTCGAACTGGTACGTTTGCTAAATAATGATGTTTTAACCGAGATGATGAATTCACTCTGTGCGCGTTCATCACTTATGATTGCGGTATTCGATAAACCTGTACGTCGCAATGGTTCATATGAAGAACACAAAGAAATCTTGGATTTGTTAAGTGAAGGAAAACGTGCGCGCGTATGTAAAACCATGCGCCGCCATTTGGGTGGATGTCAAGAACGTTTGAATCAACAGTTTTCTAATAATTAATAAGTAAATTTATATCTTTGATTGTTGTTTTAGTTTTCGTAATAGTCGCAGCAAAGCTATCCGATTAAAACCATAGAGATGACGGGCGTCAGCTACCGATTATTACGAAAGCTTGTTGAGCAAGAGAATATATTTTTGATTTAATAATTAATATATATAAAAATGCGGCTATTTAATAAAGGCGACTTTAAAACATTCTCCGCCAATTCTTAATTTTATAGTGATGATTTTTATGGATTCACTATAATGCTGAAGAGACTGATGTATTTCTCTGCAGTTTCTACCCGAAAATTTGAGTAATCACAGTATCAGTAGATTTTCTAATTCGAATTTATCCTAACAGTAAGACAGAAGTACTGTTGGAGCAGTATATATAGATATTTGCTTGATTTATTATTTCTGATAACGATAAATAGATATGCAAATGAGCTATTTGTTTCTATGTAAATAGAATAGAAAATTTGTTAGTTTGTATTTTTTATATGCCTATAGAATTTTCTTCTGGCGCGGTAATAGAGAGGCAGCCGTTTTTAGGTTTATATACTGTTTCACTATCGGTATATAGCATTTTTTTCAATCGAAATTTGCGATACAATAGCGTGTTTGCTTATTAACAATAAACCAACTTTCATAATGCAACTCACCGCCATAGGCCTTAACCATCAAACCGCACCCCTTAGCATACGTGAAAAACTTGCGTTTGCGGCCGCAGTATTGCCGGATGCCGTTCGCGGGTTGGTTAATAGCCATGCGGCGCAAGAGGCCGTTATTCTTTCTACTTGTAACCGAACCGAGCTTTATTGCATCGGCGATCCGGAGTCTATAGTCGAGTGGCTGGCAGATTACCAACAATTGTCGGTTGAAGAAATCAGACCTTATTTATATATTTACGGTTGCAGCGATACTATCCGCCATGCTTTTAGGGTTGCTTGTGGGCTAGACAGCATGGTGCTGGGCGAGCCGCAGATTCTAGGCCAAATTAAAGATGCAGTCAGGGTTGCTCAAGAGCAAGGTACGACAAGCACTTGGTTGAATGCTTTGTTTCAAAAAACATTCTCAGTGGCCAAGGATATACGCAGCGGCACGGCGGTAGGAGAAAATTCGGTTTCCATGGCTGCGGCATCGGTAAAAATGGCCGAACAAATTTTCCCGGATATTTCTGATTTGAATGTATTATTTATCGGTGCCGGTGAAATGATCGAGCTGGTAGCCACTTATTTTGCAGCCAAAAATCCAAAAATGATCACGGTTGCTAACCGAACATTGCTGCGTGCGCAAGAGTTGTGCGAAAAATTAGGGGTGAATGCCGCGCCTTGCTTGTTAACTGAGCTACCTGAAATTCTTCACCAGTATGATGTAGTGGTTTCATCTACAGCCAGTCAGTTGCCGATTGTCGGTAAAGGCATGGTAGAACAAGCGTTAAAGCGGCGTCATTATATGCCTGTATTTATGCTGGATTTAGCCGTACCTCGAGATATTGAAAAAGAAGTTGCCAAACTTAATGATGCTTTTTTATATACGGTTGACGATATGATGGCAATCGTGCAGCAGGGAAAAGAAGCGCGTCGAAAAGCTGCTGCAGAAGCGGAAACCATGGTTGAGCAGAAAGTATGTGAATTCATTGAGTGGCAAAAAAGCCGTCAGAGCGTTCCTTTAATCCGTGCTTTGCGTGACGAAGGCGAGCGTGCACGTCGCTACGTTCTCGAAAATGCAATGAAACAGCTTGCAAAAGGCACCCCACCGGAGGAAGTGCTGGAACGTTTGTCAGTACAGCTTACCAATAAGCTGCTGCATTCACCTACGCGCACCTTGAATAAGGCGAGTGGGCAAGATAACGAGCTGGTGGATGCGGTTGCTCAGATTTATCATTTACATCATCATGATTGAAGTAGCATCATAACCGTTGAATCAAAAACGTGGTGGCGTCCCTATTATGGAAATTACCGTTTCCGAAGCCAGCATCAAACTCATGTAAGCCGTTGGGCGATTAATTCGTACCGAGCGAGACTATCTATGGGCGGGGATTTTAGACAACCGCATTCAAACAGTAGCTTAGGGCAAGTAATCCTTAGCTTATTTACTACCATTTAAACGAATTGGCTAACTTTCAGGCGATCTGAAAACAAAAACGTATGTTCAAACAGTAAAATATAGACTATTGTTGAGAACAAACACGCCAAGATGAATATCCGTATTCTGCAAAAATTGGTGCTTATATTTACTCTAATAGGTACGCTATCAGCTTGTGCCACACAATGGCAGAAAAATGAACACGGTTTGCAACTCAAACATGCGCGCAGCAGCACCTTACCAAAAGCCGAAGCTCGCCCCATTCAAAGCCAAGATTTGCAAGCAGGCGATATTTTATTTTCTGCTAACCGTTCAGTGGTCTCACTAGGTGTACGTCTTTTTAATAACGCTGCCGTCAGTCATGCTTTTATTTATTTGGGTGATGGGCAAATTGCCGAAGCAGTAGGTTCCGGTGTGCGCATTCGACCATTAAAAGAAGCCCTACAAGAGTCTAATTTAATGGCTGCTTTCCGATACCCGGATGTAAATGAAGAAGATATTTTGCAATTACGCCATTTTGCCGAACAGCAGGCAGGAAAAAATTATAATTATCTCGGTATTGCCAAACAAAGCACCTATTCTATCACCCGCAATGTCTGCGAATTACCTATTATGCCGCGTCACATACGCCATTTTTGTCTTAGCTCTATGGCAACTATTTTAATTACACCTTTTGCAGGGCAGGGCTTTTTTTGTTCCCAATTTGTGATATAAGCATTTAACGCCATTGGTAAACCGCTCACACGAACTCCGGCCGAATGGGTGACACCGCAAGATATTCTACATATGCGAGAAGGTGATATTGCCACCGTTAGAGCTACTGCCAGATTACAATATGTTGAGCATCTTGCTTGCAAAAATTCCATTTGGAATAATGGCTGTAACCGTATTACCCAAAACCATATTTCATTGAAAAGCGAATAGTTTTCAGACGGCCTTTGCTTGTTTTGTATAATTAATCCTATAAATCAGGTGTATTGCTTTTGATAGGAAGGCAACAAGGCTTTGCAATTTGGATTGCTTAGAAATTCTTTCAGAATATTTTCAAATAAAGGCAGCTGTTTAACATAGTTCTGCCAACCGAGATACTTACCCGCATAGTAGTGTGCCAGCATATCGGCTTGTTGTTCCATATTTAGATCGGAAAATGAGCGGATGCTTTCAAGATCAGGGTAAGCATAAGCTTTTTTATGTCGGTATCCGCCGCATAATGCCAGCCATATTCCGGCCAATAATGGTTTAAAGCCGTTTTGATACTGCCAAACATGGGTGAGTTCGTGTATCAACCACATTTGGTGAGATTCGGTTGTACAAGTAAAATCATCAGGGCAATTACTGCGCGGAAAAAAAATACTGTTGCAGGGAGCCACTGCTGTCTTAATGAAAGGTAGTAAGGGAATACCTTTAAAAATACGTACTTTTTGATAATCGATACTATTGCCAAAAATCTTTTTTGCCGTTTCGATTTCAGTATCCGTAAGAGCCCTAAAGCTACTTTGCATTTTTCCCCCTACGTTTGTGCCATTTATGAGTGGTACGTAACCGCCATATCCATAAAACGCCAATATATCCGATGATTGCCAATGTTATGCCCAGTGTAGGAACACCGACCAGGAGGGGTTTACCGGCACCTAACAGCCAATTCCATGATTCGATAATAAAGTTATTATTATCTAAAGAAGGAAATTCCAAGCTTTCTGAAGAATCTTTTCCTAGAATTGATGCGCCGATACGGTAGGCGGCATAGTAAAGAGGCATATAGGTTAGAGGGTTGGTATACAGCGTAGTAAATAAAGCAACCGGTAAGTTTGTACGCAAAAAATAAGCAACCATTAGTGCGCTAAGCATTTGCGTCGGGCCCGGCATAAGTCCGCAAAATAAGCCTACTGCCACAGATACAGCCGCTTGTCTACGGTTAAGTGTCCAAAAATAGGGCTTGTCAAACATAGGCGCAAACGGCTTTGCCCATCGGGATGCGAAAATTTCATCTCGATGAGGGAGTTTTTGGCTCAATTTTTTACGGTGGTTTGGTATTGTCATAATGGTTTAAGTGGGGATACGTGGGAATATTTAAAGAGAGGCGTTATCCTTATCGGGTATAATAAGCGAATTATTAGGCCGTCTGAAAAGAAAGACGAACTGCTACATACAGCAGGAAAATATTCGGCTATGTAAATATAAAAGGATAAAGAATGGATCAGGTTGAACTGATTTTTATTAATTGGAACTCTGCCGACTTATTATTTACTGCAGTGGCAACACTAAATAAAACTTCTCTACCATATCGGATTTGTGTAGTGGATAACGGTTCGGCTGATGATTCTTGTGCACAGATCAAAGCCCGCTTGCCGGAAGCTAAACTGATCGAAATGGGTTATAACTCTGGTTTCGCAACAGCTGTGAATGCAGGATTGAATGCTTCGGAAAGCCGTTTTGCATTAATTTTAAATACGGATATTGAGTTTAAAAATGATGTGCCAGCTCTATTGGTTGAAGCTCTAAAACAATTTAATGCTGTTTTGGCTTGTCCGGAGCTTCATCGACCGGACGGTTCTCTACAAGCAGCAGTCGTACCGGAGCCGACACTGGTAACAGAGCTGACTAATCGCAGTGTAGCCCGCAGGCTTTTAGATTACGACCGAAGTAATCCCTCACTGGTAGCAAGTATCGTAGGGCCTTGTATGGTTGTTGATATTGAAAAATTAAAAGCGTTGGGGCTGGGGGTAGACGGACGCTTTTTTGACGAACGTTTTTTCTTCTTTTTTGAGGAAACTGATTTTTGCAAGAGAATCATAAAATCGGGCGGTAAGATTGTTTATCAGCCCAAAGCACAGCTTATGCATATGCAGGGTGAAAGTGCCAATAAACGCCCGATCGGAGCCAGAGTACAGTTTCAAGAATCTCGCTACAAATATTTTTACAAGCATTATGGTATCGGAGCAGTTGTATTATTATTTATAGGGACTTTAATGCGCACATTAGTAAATGCAGTAGCCCAAACCCTAGTTGCTGTTTTCAGTTTAAGCAAGAAGCAAAATAAAGCTTGGGATAAGGCTTATGTATATTGGGCATTGGTAATTTGGCATATTTTGCTATGTCGCCCAAAGTGGAGTTTTGATAAGCGCTAAGTTGGTATGGTAAAAAACAAGCCGTCTGAAAATTTTTTCAGACGGCTTGTTTCATTGAAAAAATTATGATTTGCGCGCTAACCATAATGCTGCATATTTATTGAATGCAGATTGTGCGGATAATACGGATAATAACAAACCATGTTTGCCGTCTAAAAATCCCGCTTTCAAAACATACATTTTGATAAAACTTGCGACCCCATGCAGTAAAGCTTGGCCTAAAGATGATGTTTTACCTTCTGCGAGGCGTTGTTCGGCCCAGATTTTACTATATAAATTCTGCTTTGCTAAAAATTGTTCTAATGTTGTATAGGTATAGTGTAGGGCATCTCCCTTTAATCTTTTTATTTGGGTATGCGCAGGCAGGATTACTTTTTCATGTACCAAATCATTACTATAACGGGCATAGGCAGTAGGATAAAGACGAACGATCCAATCGGGATACCATCCGCAATGCCGGATAAATGCTCCGAAAGTATTGCTGAGACGGTTAAATTCAAATGCGGTATGACCATCAGCCGGAGTATTCAGTACGGCATCACGGATGCTTTGCTGTAATTCGTTCGTTAAACGCTCGTCAGCATCTAACCACAACACCCATTCAGTTTGGATATATTGATGGGCACGGTTACGTTGGGAGCCGAATCCGGGCCAGTCTGCATATTGATAGAAGCTTGCATGATAACGCTTTGCAATCTCGGCAGTAGCATCTGTGCTGCCGGAATCAATAATAATGATTTTATCGGTTAAGTCTGATAGGCTTTGTAAACAAGCATCTAAGTTGGCCGCTTCATTTTTAGTAATTAAAGCAACGGTCAAACCTGGTTTTAAATGATTGGATGTATTCATAAAATTTTAAAAGGCCGTCTGAAAATATTTTCTTCAGACGGCCTGATAATTAATATTAGGGAAGTTGTTTGATTGATTCGGCCAATTCGTGGAACATCTTATTGGCATTTACTTCGGTTACCCAGTGAACGTTGGCAGGTTTGCCGGTTGTCCCCCACCAGTCTACCACGCATGCGCCCATTGTGAGTTCGCTTTGTGTTTCTATGTCAACATGACAGTCTCGACCACTGAAAAACTCGGGGAATACGGCATAAGTGATGGCGCATGGGTCATGCAGAGGGCCTCCCTCCAAGCCGAATTTCTGGGTATCAAAACGCTCATAGCTCTGCAAAATGTTGGCTAATCGCATACCATTGGTATTATCCTGTTTACGCAGAATATCCATGCGGGGGGTAGTAATAGTAGCTTTATGTGTAACATCTAAAGGTAAAACAACAATCGGAACTCCGCTTTGCAACACGATTTGCGCGGCATGGGGATCGACATAGAAATTAAATTCTGCCGCAGGGGTAATGTTACCGGCTTCAAAATAATTACCGCCCATCAATACAATCTGTTTGATGGCGCGGGCAATATCGGGAGCCAAGCTTAAAGCTTGGGCAATATTTGTTAGCGGACCTATTGGGCAGATAGTAATGCTTGAATCATCAGCTTTTCGCAGCGTATCGATGAGGTAGGGAACTGCGTGAATAGGTTGGAGCGGACAGGTAGGCACATGTAGTTCCGTTCCATCCAACCCGGTTTTCCCGTGTACCTCTTCGGCAGTAACCAATGATCGCAATAACGGCTTTGATGCTCCGGCATAAACGGGGAAGTTTTTTTCACCGGCCCAATCACAGATAATGCGGGCATTGGTACTGGTATGGTGTAAACCGACATTACCGGCAACTACGGTTAGAGCCATAAAATCAATTAAACCGCGTTTGGCCAAGCCATGAGCCATCAGAATGGCCGCTGCATCGTCTTGACCGGGATCGGTATCGATAATTAGGCGGATTTTTTCAGACATATTTTAATTTCCTGAGGGAAGTGGCTTATTGGTAAAGCAAATACTGTTATGGTATTTGCCTCCGTCGTCCAAACATCTGTCTTTGGCAAGAAAGCGTTCAACACAGATACCGAATAGTATGGCGAGGATCAGGCAAAACAAGATGGCAATGTGGTTCATTGAAACTGATAATGTATGATACAAAGCGTAAGTGTAACGCAGTAGCCGCATGCATACAATACAATCGCTATCTGAGTAGCATGTTATTTAACGGATTACAGAGTACAGTATTTTACCATTATCTTAAATTACCACCGAACAAGAACGGGCAGATTATATTATTGGTACAGTTTACAGTTTTTATCTACGCGGCTGCCACCTGTGAAAAATGTATTTTTATCCGAGCAGGTAGATGAAGAGGTTTCGCAGAGATATGTGGTAAGTGACTCATTAATTTTGATTATGCGTGGTTCATCTTGCTTATTGTAAGCTACGGCTTTCAACATAAATTTATCATCCAGCGCGCCTCTGGCATTGCCTTGTGGGCGAATACAAAAATGTTGGGTGTGGGTAACCGGTAAATTGGGCCATGTGGTTGAAGTCTGTTTAAATGTACTATGACGTGAGTAAAAGCGTTCTAAATAGTGGGCATTTTCCAGTAGAGCTGCACGAGCTCTTTCTATTCGGGCTTTACGGGTATGCTGCTGATAGGTGGGGAGTACCACCATGGTAATAATACTGATAATAAGAATAACAAAAATGATTTGTATGATGGTAAAACCACGGCTATTCATATTAAAGAGCATAATAACTCCAAGTTAATTTAATAACTTTTGTTATTATGCCTTTCAATTTTAAAAATGACAATGTAATTTTATTGTCAGCGTAAACTAACGGCTAGAGCATTCCGGTTTATTAAGAGGACCTTCACAAACAATAGTGGTGCCACTTTCTGTTAGAATAATTGAGAGTACCTCATCTTTCTTGCTTTTATATTCATCTTTATAGTCGGCCTTCAAGATAAAGCCACAATTTTCAGGGGAATTATCAGTACATTGATTATCCTTGTTCGGAGTTTCCAATAAAATGGAAAAGTATTTGTTCTGCTGCAATGAAACATTATCTTGAACAGTAGGATAGCGGGAATGTTGTGCATAATAACGCTCCATTAATTGGGCATTATGCAACAAGTCGGCACGAGCACTTTCTAAGCGTGTATCCCGTACATATTTCTGATATGAAGGATAGGCTATTGTGGCGAGAATGGCTAATACGACTACCACAATCATCATTTCAATTAGGGTGAAGCCTTTTTGGTATTGTTTCATAAGAAATAGCTAATGCCGATGTCATTAGGCATCAATAATATATTTAAAAGGTAAATTGTAGCTTACTTTATTGTAAATTTAGTGCAACTTTATCTGAGCGTTGCATAAATGCGACGAGCGCGATATTTGTTAATATTTTCACTAAATAATATGCAATTTTGTAAAATAGTTGCGTTCTCTTTGTAAAGATATTTGGAATAATATTTTAAATATCAATGCATTAAATAATATTTTCTGCTACTTTGCGCTTGGCTGGCATTATGAACTCCAGTAAACTTGCGGCTAATTTATTATTAGTCTGTTTGGATTTTAGTATGTTATAAAGTTTCAGACGGCCTGATGATTTGAAACCGGATAAAAAATATATCTTTGAATATTCTCGAATTATGGACTTTGTGATTTATGAAAAAGCCAATCAAATGGTTAATTATTTTAGCTTTTTTAACAGTAATTGCCGCTGGTGCATGGTGGTGGTTAAAACCCAAAAATGAAATCACTTATTTAACTGAAGACGTCAAGCGTACCGATATTGAGCAAACCGTAAGTGCTACGGGTGAAATTTCTGCTGCTCAACTAGTTGATGTAGGGGCGCAGTCGACCGGTCAAATCAACAAGTTATATGTAAAAGTCGGGCAGCAGGTAAAAAAAGGCGATTTGATTGCGGACATCGATTCCACTACTCAAAAAAATACCTTGAGTACGCACAAAGCACAGTTGGAAACTTATCAAGCCAAGCTGGTATCGGCTCAAATTGCCTTGAAATCCGCTGAAAATAAATATAAGCGCGAACAGGCTTTATGGGCGGAAAATGCAACTTCGAAAGAAGAATTGGAAAGTGTACAGGATGCTTTGGCCGCAGCTAAAGCCAATATTGCGGAAATCAAATCAGCAATTCGGCAAACTCAAATCTCTATCAATACGGCCGAGGCTGATTTAGGGCATACGCGCATTAAAGCACCTATGAGCGGCACCGTGGTATCGATCGTGGTAGAAGAGGGCCAAACGGTCAATTCAAACCAATCAGCTCCGACTATTGTACAAATTGCCGACTTGACCAAAATGCTTAATAAAATGCAAGTGGCCGAAGGTGATGTGGATAAAGTTAAAGCAGGCTCATCTTTAACGTTTACTACACTGGCTCAGCCCGATAGAGTACGAAAAGGGGTATTGGATTCGGTAGATCCAGGGCTGACAACCATGTCGAAAGGCAGCTACACCAAAAGTACCGATACTACGGACTCCGCAATTTACTATTATGCACGGGCATATGTGCCAAATGAAGACCACTCTCTTTATATCGGTATGACTACTGAAAATTCTATTGTGGTCAATTCAGTTAAACAAGTATTAGCGGTGCCGACTTTGGCGGTGAAATACAACCATGGAAAAGCGGTTGTGCGTGTGTTGGGAGAGCAAAACCAAGCGCAGGAGCGCGAAGTAGTTGTCGGGTTAAGCGATGGTATGTCTACCGAAATCAAGTCGGGTTTGAAAGAGGGGGAAAAGGTTATCGTTTCCGAAGTATCGGCAGATGAAAAAAATACATCGCGCGGCATGGGCCGCCCGCCTATGTAAACGGTGCCGCCATGAGTTTAATCGAATGTAAAAATATTAACCGCTATTTCGGCAGCGGCGATAACCGTGTTCATGTGCTGAAAAACATTAATCTCAATATCGAGAAAGGCGATTTTGTTGCAATTATCGGCCAGTCGGGGTCGGGCAAGTCGACGCTCATGAATATTTTGGGGTGTTTGGATGTTGCTTCTTCCGGCTCATATAAGGTAAACGGTATAGAAACCTCCGCCATGACTGCCGATGAGTTAGCAGGCTTACGCCGAAAGCGATTTGGTTTTATTTTTCAACGCTATAACTTATTGAGCTCGTTAAACGCGCGTGAAAATGTCGCTTTACCTGCCGTATATGCTGGTTTGGATTATGAAGAACGCAGTCGTCGTGCCGATGGTTTGCTGAGTGATTTGGGGTTGGCTGGAAAAGAGAATAATAAACCCAGCGAGCTTTCAGGCGGCCAACAACAGCGTGTCAGTATTGCCCGTGCGCTGATGAATGGCGGGGAAATTATTCTTGCAGACGAACCTACCGGGGCATTGGACACCGAAAGCGGAGCCAATGTGATGGAAATCATCCATCAATTGCATGCACAAGGGCATACGGTTATTTTGGTTACGCATGATCCCAATATCGCAGCAAACGCTAATCGTGTCATTGAAATCCGTGATGGTGAAATCATTTCCGATATCAGTAAAAATACTGATATTACTGCCATAGCTGTGCAGAGTGTACATGAAAATCGCTCATGGTCTTTTTATAAAGATCAGTTTGCAGAATCTTTCCGGATGTCTGTGCAGGCTATCTTGGCTCATAAAATGCGCTCGCTACTGACTATGCTAGGCATCATTATTGGTATTGCCTCGGTAGTTTCGGTTGTTGCTTTAGGACGAGGCTCCCAAGAAAAAATATTAAAAGACATTAATGCGATGGGTACCAATACCATCACGATTTACCCGGGTAAAGGCTTTGGCGATCGTAGGTCCAGTCGGGTAAAAACTTTAACCGTAAGCGATGCGAACGTTATCAGTAAGCAAAGCTATATCGAAAGTGCTACTCCGATGACTTCGGGGGGAGGGACGTTAACTTACCGCAATATAGCACTCACGGCCCAGCTTTACGGTGCGGGGGAGCAGTATTTTAATGTTCAAGGCATAAAGCTGAAAGAAGGGCGCTTTTACGATTTAGCCGATGTTAAAGGTAGTAATCAAGTTGTTGTGATAGATGAAAATACCCAAAAGCAATTATTCCGGTCGGGTGAGAGTGCTTTGGGGAAAACGATATTATTTAAAAAGCGCCCGTTACGTGTAATCGGTGTCGCAATGAATGAAGATTCAAGTTTCGGTTCAAATGACCAGTTACAGCTTTGGGCCCCTTACACAACGGTTATGCAGCAAATTACCGGTGCGCGTCACATCAGTTCGATTTCGGTGAAAGTAAAAGACAATGTTAACTCTAAAGCAGCTGAAAAAAGTCTGAAAGAGCTATTGACTGCACGCCATGGAAAAGAAGATTTCTTCATGAATAATATCGACAGCATCAAGCAAACTATTGAAAGTACTACTAATACACTCACTCTTTTAATTTCCAGTATTGCTTTGATTTCATTATTGGTTGGTGGTATAGGTGTGATGAACATCATGTTGGTATCGGTAACCGAACGCACAAAAGAAATCGGTGTCCGTATGGCAATCGGCGCCCGGCAATCCAATATATTGCAGCAATTTTTGATTGAAGCCGTATTAATCTGTCTGATCGGCGGTTTGGCAGGCATATTGTTTTCGGTTTTAATAAGTATTGTGTTCAATCATTTCACGACCAATTTTGCTATGTCGTTTTCTACCGTATCGATTATTGCAGCGGTAACTTGCTCAACTGTTATCGGTATCATATTTGGCTTTATGCCTGCTAAGCGTGCTTCCCAACTTAATCCGATAGATGCATTAGCCCATGACTAAGCCATTAGCTTTAAAGTAACTATCCGGTTTGAATTCTGAGTATTCTTATCAGGTGCGGAAAATTAAATGAATCGAAAAAATATTTTTCAGACGGCCTCTATCGTAGCGGCTGCTTTGGCACTAAGTGCTTGTGCTACCCATAAAGTAGCAGAACCGCTGACATTAGAATCAAGCGGCCAAGTATTGTCGGCAAAACAAACTACCGAAAGTTATGATGTCAACGGCGATTGGTGGCAGATTTACCAAGACGAATCCTTAAACAGCCTTATTAACCAAGCTCTGCAAAATAATATCAACTTGCGTCAGGCAGCATTGAATGTCAATAAAGCACTGTATCAAGCAAATATTATCGGTGCGAACCTTACCCCATCGTTTAACTCATCATTAGGCGCTTCTGCTTCTAAAAATCTTAAGACAGGCGGTTCGAGTAGTAACAGCTTCAGCAGCCAGATGGGATTAAGTTATGAACTGGATTTATGGAAGAAGCTCAGTGCTCAGACTGACGCACAAGTTTGGGAATATCAGGCAGGCCGTAAAGATTTGGCCGCAGCACGTCTTACTTTGATTAATAATGTCGCCGATGCTTATTTTAATATCGCTTATTTGAATGAAGCGATTGCGCTTACGCAAAAATCAGTTAATCAATACCAAGACATTGATAGAATTGTGCGTGCCAAATACCGGTATGGGAAAGTTTCTTCTGCCGAACCTAACCAATCCGAACAATCTTTATTGACCCTTCAAAGTACTTTGTTAAATTTAAAAAGCAGCCGTGAAAATCTTGAAACTACCTTACGAAACCTATTGAACCTAAAGCCGTCGGAAAATCCGGTTGTAACCTCAGAACATTACCGCCTACCTAAAAAAGTGGGAAATGTTGATTTAAATGTGCCGATTACAGTTTTAGCCAACCGTCCGGATTTGCGTGCCGCTGAATACCGATTACAGTCATCTTTAAGAAGTCTGGAAGCACAAAAGCGTAGTTGGTATCCGAGTATTACTTTAGGAGCTTCTTTAAACACTGCCTCAGATAAGGCTTCATCGTTGTTTAAAGTGCCTGTTTTAGGCGGCTCGGTACAGATAAATTTACCGTTCCTAAATTGGAAGGTTTTGAAATGGGAAGATAAAACGGCCGAAGCTAATTTTGAAAGTGCACGGTTAAGCTTTGAAGAAGCTTTGACTACGGCATTAAATGAAGTGAATAGCCATTACCGGCTTTATCAAACCAGCTTGCAAACACTTTCCAACTTAGAGAGGCGGTATGCTTTGGATAAGAAAAACAGCCGCTATTACCAAGTACGCTACCAATACGGTAAAAACGAATTGAAATCTTGGCTGGAGGCGCTTAACAGTGAGTATGGCTCGGAGCAAAATGTACTCAGCCAACGCTATGAAGTTTTAAAATACGAGAATATGATTTATAAAGCGATGGCCGGACGTTATACTCCGAAAGACTATTAGTCGATAAAAGCTTTCAGACGGCATCAATCAAATAACCCCCTTGCTTCAAACAATAAGCAAGGGGGCTATTTGATTTCAGTTTAGCGGCTGATGGTGGCGGCAGCAGCATACACACCGCGATCAAGTGATTCGATCATGGCCGGATAACCATCTTTTTCCTGGGGTGTGTCAATTTGAAAATTACGGCTACTGCCATCGGGCCACACTGCATAACCGTTAACTTGCGTGATGCCCAGATAAGTTCCTTGAAATGCTTCAATATATATTTTCAAAACCCGGTTGCTTTGGCTACGTCCTGCCGGAACAAACATATAGTGTTTATTACCGATCCGGTTGAGTTTATTACTAAAGCTTACATTTAAAGCCTGATTTAGAGGGGCAGCCCAAAGATGGTTGCGTGCAAAATTCAAACTTTGCGCATCGTTTTGGTAAACCAAGCCGCCGTTATTAAGCGGGTCAGCCAAAATGGTTTGCACGGCAATTTCTTGCCTGTGTTGGTTTGGCAGGCTGAATTGGCTGTCGGGCAGGGTAAAGTATCGGGTTTGTTGTGGTGTACTGCAAGCGGTGAGGGCGGCGGCAGTCAGCAAAATATAAAGCAATCGGCGCATCAGCGACTTCCTTTTGGTATCGGATCTTTAAGGTTGCTGTTGAAAATCAGAGCATTCGGTTTTTCTTTCAGCGTGTTGATGACAGGGCGGGCCTCTTGCAGGGTTTTATCGATATTTTGCAAGGTAGCTTGGACATCAGCGTAAATCGGTGATTGCGGCGAAACTCCTGCCAATACGGTTCTTAATTCAGCCAATGTTTTATTCAGCTCTTGCGGAATATTTTGCATATGCGGTTGGCTGAGGAGTTTGTTGGCCGAATTCAGGGTACGTTGTAACTCTTTTAATGAACTATTCAGCTCGCCCACTGTTTTTTCGATAGGTAAGCGGTTAAATTTCTCTAACAGGTTGCTTAGCTGTACTTGCAATTCATCTAAGCCGCCGCCACGGGTGGCAATAACAGTATTGCCACCGTAGTTCGGATAGGGGTGTAATACAGGCGTATCCGAGGGTTTATCAGACAATTCGATAATTTTACTTCCGGTTACCAAATTATTGCTGCCCAATGTGGCATATAGCCCGCGGCTTAATGCCGTCTGAAATTGGGTTTGCCAGTATTCCCGGCTTTGTTGTTTGGCGTTGATTTCCAAACGTTCCGGCTCGATACGGATGCGTACCGGAATCCAGCCGTTTTCAAAGATTTTCAGACTGTCGTTTTCAGCAAAATACGGTGCGTCTGCTACGGAGCCTATGTTAATACCTTTATACTCTACGGGAGAGCCGGGATTTAAGCCGCGGATACTTTGTTTGAAAAAAGTAATGTAATACAGGGCACGGGAACCGGGTAGGTTATCGATTTGGTTGCGGTCATTATAAATGGTAAAAGTATCTTCATTGCGAACGGCTTGGCTACCTCGGGAGCCCGAAGGGGAATCAAAAGCGATAGCTCCGGAAAGCAGGGCTGGAAGAGGGGCAGAGTCCACCCGAATACCGCTGCCGGTTGCTTCCACACTGATACCGCTGTCTAGCCAAAAACGGCTGTCGGTGCTAACCAAATGGTCGTTGGGACTTTGGATAAAGATGGTGTAGTTTACGGTTTGCTGTTCGGGATCGAAATGAGCGCTTTCGATTTGGCCGACCGTGAAGTTTTGGTATAAAACTGGGCTGCCGACACTCAGCATTTTATTGTTTTTGCCTACCAGTTTCAGACGTAGTCCGACTTGGCCGATGGCGGTAATCGGGGGAATATCATGAACGGTAAAGGTATCTTGGGTTTCTTCGCTTTTACCGGGTGTAAAGGCAATATATGAGCCTGATACCAAAGTGTTCAGGCCGGTAATGCCGCTTTGGTCGATACGCGGTTTGACTACCCAAAATTGCGTATCTTTTCGCATCATGTTTTTTGCATCCGCGTTGAGCAGGGCGGTAGCCTCAACGCCTTTTTGGTCTTCACGCAACTTGATTCGCGTAACGCGCCCGACATCTACACTTAGCACTTTGATAACGGTATTGTTGACTTCAATACCGTCTGCGCTATCCATCAGCAGGGTAATTTCAGGGCCGGTGTTACGGATATTCTGCATCAGAAGCCAAATTCCGGTAATCAATGCAATCAGCGGAATCAACCAAACCACCGAAGTAAAAACATTGGTTTTACGGACGCGGGCAGGTACGGTAGCAGAGTTTTTTTTGTTGGGCGTGTCAGTCATATTGCGTATGTAAGGTATCCGGGATTTCAGACGGCCTGTTTTCGGCGGCTTTATCCCACAGTAGGCGGGGATCGAAAAAGTAAGCGGCAAACATGGTCAGCACGACCACCGAGCAGAAATAAGCGGCGGCCGGTCCGGGGGTGACGCGTGCCAAAGGAGTATGAAACGCGCTCATCAAAATGATGATAACGAAAATATCAATCATCGACCATTTCCCAACTGCCTCCGTCATGCGGTAAAGCCGCGATAATGTGTGTGCCGATAAGGGCAGTTTGCTTGAAGCGGCAGCAATTTGTAAAAAAAACAAGGAAGCTATTTTAGCACCCGGTACTAAAATACTGGCACTGAAAATAATGGCGGCGATAAGTTTGTCACCATCTTTCCACATATAAATAATACCGCTCATAATGGTGCTGATTTCCGTATTGAAAGGATTTGAGGAAATCATAATCGGAAGCAGGTTGGCAGGAATATACAATATTGTGGCGGCCAGCAAAAAGGCCAGGGAAACACTCAGACTTTTAGGACGGCGACTGAAAAGTGCCGAGCCGCATACCCCGCAGATATTTTCATCGGCTTGGCGAAAATACAAACAACGGCTGCAACAAATAAGACCGGCTGCCGGAGCTTGTATGGTGTTTCGACCGCTGATTTTATGGATACGGTAATACACCCAATGCTGGGGGATCGATACCGAAGTACGGATTAGCATTACGGCCAAAACAAACATCAGATAGAATGCCGCGCCGAATTCAACCTCCGCCACGGAAGTCAGCTTGATATAAGCCACCAATGTAGAAATAAAAAACACATCTACCATTATCCAATGGCGCAGCCGTACCAAAGTGCGCGTAGCATAAAACAAGGCCGGATACATTTTTTCACGCAGCAATGCCGTGTAAACATATAAGCACATCAGTAAAAATAGCAATGGTATTCCGAAGGTTAGAACAAACATTACTTCGGCCAGAAAACCGAAATCCTGCACAATTAAAATTTTCATCATGGCAGGCAGGGATAATATTGAGGTAACGCTACTGAACGATACTGTTATAAACATCATGCCGTATACGAATACCATCAAAATCAGCGAAGTTACCGCATATGCCAGCGGAGCGATATAAGGGTTCTTTTCCACTTCGACGATTTCATGGCTGCAGCGCGGGCAATGCGCCTCCTGCCCTTGAAGCAGGCGTGGAATATCAATACGCAACCCGCATTCGGGACAATCGACAGTATGGGCAGGCAGCGTTGCATCATGATGGTGGGCTTTGTAACGCCACCAGCGCCGGTAGGTACGGATAGGCCGGTAAGACGGCATAAGCAAAGATATGATTAATAATGGAGTTGGGAATTATAACGGAAAATCGTACGGCTTAATGACTTGAAAACGTAAAGGCCGTCTGAAAAAGTATTTCAGACGGCCTGAAAATATATTTTTGACAGCAATTTATTCTAATGCCGCAATAAACTGATCGACTGCACTTTCAGGTGTCGCCCACGAAGTAATCAAGCGTATCGCTGCATGGTTGTTATCAATTGCTTGCCAAATATAAAAATCAAAATCACTTTTCAGTTTTTCAATCAAACTATAGGGAAGAATCGGAAATATTTGATTGGTAGTGGAATCTGTTAAAAAATTATAACCTTTTCCGCGTAAAGCAGCCGTAATTTTAGCAGCCATTGTATTGGCATGACGAGCCAACTCGAAATAAAGGCCGTCTGAAAAAAGTTCGAAATATTGGATACCCAGTAAACGGCCTTTGGAAAGCAAAGCGCCGTTTTGTTTGACGATATAATCAAAATCATTTTGCAAATCAGGGTTGGCAATTACCATGGCTTCACCGAGCAAGCCGCCGTTTTTAGTGGCTCCGATATAGAAAGCATCGGTCAGGCGGGCTAAGTCGGGCAGTGTAACATCGCACCCTTCCGCCATTATGGCGCTCCCCAAACGTGCACCATCGATGTAAAAATATAAGCCATGATTACGGCAATAATTTGAGAGAGCCTCTAATTCGGCCAAGTTATAAACTGTACCAACTTCGGTGGCCTGCGAAATATATACCAGCTTCGGTTTTACCACATGCGGAGCGAGGCTGTGATTTTTCACAACGGCTTCGATGGCTGAAACAGTAAGCTTTCCGTGTTCCGCCGGGGCGGTAATGACTTTATGGCCGCTTGCTTCGATGGCTCCGGCTTCGTTAGTTGCAATATGACCGCTTGAAGGAGAAATAACTGCTTCGTGCGGACGTAAAAAAGCAGTCATGGCCAAACGGTTGGTTTGTGTGCCGCCGCTTAGAAAGTGGATGGCGGCGGATTCATTTTGGATCAAGCCGCGTAGGATTTCTTTGGCTTTAATACTGTAAAAATCAGCTCCGTAGCCTTCGTGTTGCTCTAAATTGCTGACAAGCAAACGATTCAGAATATTCGGATGGGCGCCTTCGGCATAATCATTTTTAAAATTGTACATAATGATGTTCTCAATGAATGTGTATCTATAAAAAAGTAAATATTTTCATAATGTCAGCATAACATCAGCATAGGCCGTTTGAAAATATCTGCCGTAAGCGTAAATAATCGACATAAGCATTTTGGCGGCCTCTTAGCATAAATTTATCGGATATAATGCCTACCTTAATTTGTAAAAAATACTACTTTAGCGGCAGTTATTCTGTTGTCTTGTTTTTTCTAATCGATAAAAGCCAAAATTCTGTTTGTATTTAACTTTGGAAAAATAGTTATGAAATTACACTTTCTTATATTGGGCTCTGCATTATTGTGTTGTCAAAGCTCTGTTTGGGCAGCAGAAATTACCGTATCTGCTGCAGCAAGTTTGTCGAATGCTTTCAAAGATATTGCCGGGCAGTATCAAAAACGTTATCCGGATACCGTAATCCGTTTAAATACGGCAGGTTCGGGAACATTGCTGCAACAGGCGATACGGGGAGCACCTGTAGATGTATTGGCGTTTGCCGATGATGAAACGATGGATAAGGCGCAAGCGGCCGGTATTGTTGATAAGGCGGCTAGAAAGATATTTGCACGTAATACGCTGGTATTGGTTGTGCCTGTGAAAAGCCGTTTGAATATCCGCAGTATAAACGATTTGCCATCTCCCGATGTTCGCCGAATCGCGTTAAGTAATCCGGCTTCAGTTCCGGCAGGCAGGTATGGGAAGGCAGCATTGGAAAGAAGCGGGCAGTGGCAGAAGGTTCTTCCGAAGATCATTCAAACCCAACATGTACGCCAATCTTTGGATTATGTGGCAAGGGGAGAGGTAGATGCGGGTTTTGTTTATCGTACAGATGCTGCTTTAATGCCGGGTAAAGTCAAAATTGCTGCAACGGTGCAAACAGACAAGACGGTATCCTATCCGGCGGCAGTAGTAAAAGACAGCCGGCAAGCCACTGAAGCACGGAGATTTACTGACTATCTGGCCTCTGTCGAAGCGCAAAATATTTTAAGAAAGTATGGTTTTGGTAAACCATAAAAATTTCTGAAACTGCCAGCGGTTTAATTTGTCAATTAACCTATACCACGTCTGCAAAAGAATGTTGGTATGGTAGCTAATATTTAATTAGATAAATTATTTTTTTCGGTATTATTTTTACTTTCAAATTAAAAAGCCGGCCGACTTAATTTCTAATTTCTTATTATTTAATATCGGGTTAGTTAATTCAAACATCATATTGATCGTTTGTCAAAATTTATCGGCGTACAAGTTTTTTTATTGCTATAATGCGCGCCGCTTTTTTAATAAAAATATGATGCTTTGATTTACAGCTTAATAACATAGAGTTTTTGATGAATTCAACGCTGCTTTATATCTATGGTGCAGGCGGGCATGGCAGGGTAGTAGCCGATATTGCCAGATTTTTTAATTATAAAAACATTGTATTTCTTGATGATGCCAATGGTACGCCTTTTCATGAATCGTTACCGCCGGGCGATATGGTTATCGGCGTAGGTAATAATACAACACGGCAAAAACTAAGTGAAAAAGTCATTGCAGCAGGCTTTTCACCGGTTAGCTTGATTCACCCCCATGCGGTGGTTTCGCCCGGTGCCGAAATAGGCCCGGGTACAGTGGCAATGGCTGGGGTAGTGGTGAATGCCGGAGCTAAAATTGGTTCGGGTGTCATTCTCAATACCGGTTCCATTGTCGAACATGATTGTATTATTGGTGATTATGCGCATATTGCGCCAAAAGCAGCCTTAGCCGGCAGCGTAACTGTTGGCGCGCGTACCCAAGTAGGCATTGGCAGTTGTGTTATCCAAACCGTAGAAATCGGGGCCGACTGTATGATCGGTGCAGGCAGCGTGGTGGTACGCGATATTCCGGCCGGAGTAGTTGCTTTCGGTAATCCGGCGCGAGTACACCGCAGCTTGTAATAAAACGATCTTTTATCCATACTTCAAAGTGCTTAAGCATTTTTAGTGCTTAAGCATTTTTATAGAATACGTGTAAAATAGCGAAACGATACAATTATGCCGTCTGAAGTTTTCAGACGGCCTTTTTATATAAGTTCGAATATGGAAGAAGCTTCTGCATTAACCGCATTATGGTTGTCGCTCAAAGTTGCCGGTATCGCCACTTTCTGTAACCTGCTGCTTGGCACTGCAGCCGGATTTGTTTTGGCACGTTGGCGTTTTTTCGGCCGGGAGCTGTTGGATACGCTGCTGACCTTGCCGATGGTGATGCCGCCTACAGTGCTGGGTTATTACTTATTGGTGTTGCTCGGTAGAAACGGAGCTTTCGGCACATGGTTACAGGATACCTTCGGTATTAATTTGATTTTTACTTGGCAGGGCGCGGTTATCGCCGCCATGGTGGTTACTTTTCCGTTGGTATTCAAGCCCGCACGCTCCGCATTCGAAAGTGTGCCGCCACAGCTTGAACAAGCGGCCAAGGTATTGGGCTTGGGTTCGCTTTCTGTTTTTTTCAGAGTAAGTCTGCCCCTGGCTTGGCGCGGCATTTTGGCAGGAATGTTGCTTGCTTTTGCCCGTGCCTTAGGAGAGTTTGGGGCAACTTTAATGGTAGCGGGCAGTATTCCGGGGCAAACACAAACATTGTCAATTGCCGTTTATGAAGCTGTTCAAGCCGGTAACGATATATTGGCCAACCGTTTAGTATTATTGATTTCGATTGTGTGTATCATAATTTTGTTGGTCTTAGGCAAACTGGCCAAGGCAAAAGACGGAAGTGCGCGTGATGCAGTTTGATATTGATATTGAAAAAAATTTTTCCGGCTTTTCTTTGGCAGTAAAATTGGCAACCAATGCTGAAAAGCTAGCTTTGATCGGAGCCTCAGGTGCCGGTAAAAGCCTGACTTTGCAAATTTTGGCCGGACTGCTTGCTCCGGATGCCGGTCACATCAAAATCGACGGTGAAATCTGGTTTGATTCGGAAACCAATATCAATTTACCGATACAACAGCGCAAAGCAGGCTTGGTATTTCAAGATTATGCGCTGTTTCCTCACCTAACTGTGGCTCAAAATATCGGTTTCGGTTTGCAGCAAGGATGGCGCAATCCGGGTAAAAGGCCGTCTGAAGAGGTGGCGTTTTGGCTGGATATATTAAAAATCGGCCATATTGCAAACAAACTGCCTAGCCAGATTTCCGGTGGGCAAAAACAGCGTACCGCATTAGCACGGGCTTTAGCTGTCAAACCGCGCTTGCTTTTGTTGGATGAGCCTTTTTCTGCGTTGGATACTGATTTGCGAAAGCATACGCGTGAGGAATTGGCTTTGTTACAAGCACAAACAGGTGTACCGATGATTTTGATTACTCATGATAAGGCGGATGCCCATGCATTAGCCGAAGAAACTTGGCAGATGGAAAATGGTAGGGTGTATTTAAAATAGGATTAATTTGTCCTTGGTGGTTATATTTTTAATATCTAACTACGAAATATCAAATATGCCGTCTGAAAACTTTTTCAGACGGCATATTTGATATAAAGGTTATATCACGCTCATTATGCTAAATTTTGATTTCATGATCTTTGCCGTTTACGGTTTCTATAATGGTAAAGGTTTTATTACAGATATTTGCGGTCATTTTCGTACTGATTTTTTCGGCCGTATTATTCCAGGTAATTTCAATTGTATTTTCATTCAAAGCTTTTACGCTGAATTCTCCATCAAATGCTTTGCTGGTATTACGGAATTTCAGAAGGCCAAATAAACGTTGCACAACTGGACGTTGTACGGCGGCCTCGATTTCCTCTAACGTATAGTAATGGCGGTTGATATTGCGGCCTTCTTTGGTTTTTTCCAATAGCTCGATATCATTTTCACCGGCCAGTAGGCCGACATAATAAATCTGCGGAATACCGGGGGCGAAACACTGTAATACGCGTGCCAGCAGATAGGCTTGGTCGTCATTGCCCAATGCCGAATAATAAGTACAATTGATCTGATAAATATCGAGATTATTGTATTCGGCACTGCTGTATTTTTTCTTAACATTTGCGCCTTGGGCATATAAGGCTTCACGCGCTGCTTCGGTTTCTTCGTCCGTCATTAAATCCTTTACATCCACAACTCCGATGCCGTCGTGCGTATCGAGTGTAGTGAATTGTTTGCGCGGGCAAATTTCCATCCAATGTACCAAACGGTCAACCCGGCTGCTAAACAAGGTATGTAATACCAGCATCGGCAGAGCGAAGTCGTATACATAATAACCGTGTTCGGCAATTTTCAGCTGGATAGTGTAGTGTTCGTGAATTTCCGGCAATACGGCTACGTTGTGCGCGTCCAATACATCGGTACATTCCCGCAAAGTTTTCCAAATTTCGGGTTCGATAAAAAAGCAGTTGGTGCCGATTTTTTTATTGGCGTAAGCAAAAGCATCTAAACGGATAATCGAAGCTCCTTGCTTGCTTAGAAATTCCAAATTGTTTTTGATGAATTTTTTGGTGGTGGGTGTGGTGACATCCAAATCCACTTGCTCTTCATCAAAAGTACACCACACTTTTTCTTGGGTGCCGTCGGCAAACTCGGCAATACGATAGGGCGCGCGCGGTTTGCGTTTGTAGATTAGATCTACTTGTTCTTGGGTAGGCTTGCCATTTGGCCAGAAATTTTTGTAGCGGATAAATAAATCAGCGTATTCGGATTGGTCTTTTTTAGCTAAAAAGTCTTTAAAATAAGGGGATTGGGCTGAAATATGGTTGACCATAAAGTCGAACATCAAATAATAATTTTCTGCCAAAGCCCGAATATCTTCCCAATTTCCGAACGAAGGATCAACTTTGGTGTAATCCATAGGGGCAAAACCGCGATCACCTGATGAGGGGAAAAAGGGAAGAATGTGCACCCCGCCGACCACATCTTTTAAAGGACCTTGTAATACTTTGGCTAAGTCTTTTAAATTATTGCCTAAACTATCGGCATAGGTAATCAGCATGGCTTCGTTTTTTAGCTGCATGGTTTTATTCCTGTCGGCGGGGTGTAATTAAAAGGTATGGGGTACTGCATTATACTGTCTAAAAAGACACCGATGTCATTCATATGGAATGATATCAAGTCGGGCAATCAAGTCAATTTCTAAAACGTAATAAATCGTTAGCAAAAATGAGAAAGCCTGTAGAAACAAGGCAGGCACTTTTTCATGATCAACCGGTAGTATTTGTTTGATTTCGGCTATTATCGTTTGTAAGGTTTACAGGCCGTCTGAAAAATTTATATGTAGGCAATTAAGAAAGCATAATTTTCAGACAGCATTGTAATATTTTTATACTTTTTCTAATACGTATGAATACTTGTAATCTTACGGTATGCCGCTTGCAAAGGTGTAATTTCGGTTAGACGCGCATGATCGATTGCTTCTGCGATTTTGTGAGGACAATCCTTATGGGTGTTGACAATAGCAGTTGTGTCGATATTGTTAGCAGCATCCAATAGAGCCAGCCAATGATCGCGCTGGGGGTAGGGGGTGTTTTCCCGATGTAGTCTGCCGCGCGTATCGGCAACACACACATTCAAGGCAGCCTGAAAACGTTCTGGGCGGCGGAAGGCATCGGTTTTTTTCAAAGTATTAAGTACGGTTTGCGGTTTGAGTTCGCTAACACTATGAAAAATAATGTGCCAACGGCATACCAGTTCCGCCAGCTCTGCACAATGCTTGGGGACGCGCCAACGGGCATTAACCCTGCGGGCAGGATCAACGCCGGCGATATCATGCCCGTGATGCTTGGGTAAAATATCGGGCGGAGTTAATGCCTTACCTAAATCATGCAGTAGTGCGGCATAACGCTCAGGCAGGCTCAACTGCATTTCGGCTGCTTGTTGAAGTACCATTAGGGTATGGATACCGGTATCTACTTCAGGATGGTAGTCCGCACGTTGGGGGACGCCGAATAAGGCTTCCACTTCGGGAAGTAATATTTCCAATGCCCCGCATTCACGCAAAATTTCAATCATTTTTGCCGGGTAAGATTCCATTAAACCTTTAGATAATTCCTGCCAAACACGCTCGGCAACCAAAGCATCTACTTCACCCGCCGCAACCATATCTTTCATCAGTTGCATGGTTTCGGAGGCCACCTCAAAATCATAGCGGGCGGCAAAACGGGCAACCCGGAGAATTCTGACCGGATCTTCGGCAAAAGCGGGGGAAACATGGCGTAATACGCGGTTGGCCAAGTCGGCTTGACCGCCGAAGGGGTCGATAATTTCGCCCTCGGACGTTTGCGCCATTGCATTAATAGTTAGATCACGGCGCTCAAGGTCTTGTTCGAGTGTGATATTTTTGTCGGTATGGAACACAAAGCCCGCATAGCCTTTGGCAGTTTTGCGCTCGGTGCGTGCCAAAGCATATTCTTCATGTGTGTTCGGATGCAGAAATACGGGAAAGTCTTTTCCTACCGGAGAAAACCCTTGTGCCAGCATGGTTTGAACATCTGCACCGACAACGACCCAATCTCGGTCTTTAACAGGTAAACCCAATAGAAAATCACGTACAGCACCGCCGACAAGATATATTTGCATGATAAAAATAAATATTTATTGAAATTTTTGTGCGGCTATTCTAAATGAAAACAGAGCCGCCTGAATAATTTTTCAGACGGCTCTGCATGATTAAAAAAGTTTATTTACAGCTTACGCCCTGAATTTTGGGTTTGCTTTCACTACCTACTTTAAAAACGCATTTGGTGCTGTTGCTGCCTGATACGGTTAAGTTACCGCCGGCCAAGTTGAGGTTAACCGGTTCTTTAACACCCATGCTTACAGCGGTAGAAGCCAATTTTTGCGCATCATCTTGCGAATAGCCGCTGTTATCGGCTGCAATTTTGATTTCTTTGGCTGCATACGCATTAGCGCCGATAGCCAATACGGCAGCGGCAGCAAACAAGGTGAAGATTTTGGTTTTGTTCATGTATGTGTCCTTTATATCGGTATGCTGCTGCATACCTGTGGACATATCATAAAATTAAAATCTTTCAGGAGCAAGAATTGGTAGGCTTTTTGCATTTATATGCAGAAGGTGCGGCTTTTTTAACACAAAACTGGCCGAAAAGTAATATGAATACTGTTCGGCCAGAGAAATAAAAGCTCGGATTACAATCTAATATTTAGCATTTTGCTTCGGCATTTTTGCGTGCATAGTACCAATAATTTAAAAGCAAACAGATGGTGTAGAAGCAAATAAAGGCAATCAAAGCCGCATTCACACTACCGGTTAATGCGATTGAAGTACCATAGCTTTTGGGAATAAAAAATCCGCCGTATGCAGCAAAAGCTGCGGTAAAGCCGATTACAGCCGCACCTTCCTTTGTCGCATCCAAACGAGCTTGTTCTTCGGTTTTTAAGCCGTTTTGTGCAAATTTTTCATGCATATTTAAGAAGATAACGGGAACCTGCATGAAAGTCGAACCATTGCCTAAGCCGGTGAGGGCGAAAAGTGCCATAAAGCAGGCGAAAAATCCCCAAAAACTACCGCCCTGGCCGTTATTAGGTAAGAAAGAGATCACGCCTAATACGGCGATAATCATACCGGCGAATACAATTTGAGTGATTTTGGCACCGCTTTTGATTTTATCGGAAAGCCAACCGCCGATAGGGCGGGCCAAAGCACCGACCAAAGGACCTAAAAAGGCATATTTAACCGAATCGACATCGGGAAATTGTGCCTTAATCAACAGCGGGAAGCCAGCGGCAAAGCCGATAAATGAGCCGAAAGTACCCAAATATAAAATACACATAATCCAATTGTGCTTACGGCTGAAAATAATTGCTTGTTCTTTGAAGCTGGCTTTCGCACTGGCCAAATCATTCATTCCGAACCAAGCGGCCAAAGTCGAAAGAATAATAAAGGGAACCCAAATAAATCCCGCATTTTGCAACCAAACTTGTTTGGTGGCATCGCCTTTCACCCATGTTTGCGCATCACCGCCGAACGCGCCGAAAACGCCTGCCGTGATGATTAGCGGTACAACGAATTGCACAACGGATACCCCTAAATTACCCAGACCCGCATTGAGGCCGAGTGCAGTGCCTTTTTCAGCCTTTGGAAAGAAAAAGCTGATATTGGCCATACTGGATGAAAAGTTGCCTCCGCCAAAACCACACAATAATGCCAATATCATCATGGTTAAATAGCTGGTGGAAGGATCTTGCACGGCAAAGCCCAAACCTATTGCGGGTAAAAGCAGGCTGGCAGTAGAAATTGCTGTCCACTTTCTACCTCCGAATACGGGGACCATAAACGAATAAAAAATCCGTAAAGTAGCGCCTGAGAGTGCGGGTAGAGCAGCCAACCAAAAAAGCTGGTTTTCACTGTATTGAAAACCGATGTTGGGCAAATTAACCACTGCAACACTCCACACTTGCCAAATGGCAAATGCCAGTAAAAGCGCGGGAATGGAAATCCACAAATTGCGTTTGGCAGTTTTTCGCCCGCTGGTTTCCCAAAACTGTTTGTCTTCAGGACGCCAATCTTGAATCAAATGATTCATTTTTATCTCCAATAAATATTTCTTTTCAGACGGCCTTGTTTATGGCAATTATTAAATGCCGTCTGAAAACAAATTGAAATAGTAAATTCTTACTAATTTATAGATAATTAATTATTTTTCCGTTCTGCTTCAATGCGTTTGGCTTTCATGGAAAAGTGCATCCATACCAAAGAAACGCACACTGTTCCGTAAAGCAGCATAAAACTGGTTGAGCGGATACCGGTGATATCTTCAAGCGCACCGAACATAATCGGTAACAGGAACCCCCCCAAACCACCGGCCAAGCCGACAATGCCTGATACCGCCCCGATATTTGTAGGGTAATCATCAGCAACAAATTTGAATACCGAAGCTTTACCCACAGCCATGGCAATACCTACGGCAAACATCAAAATAGTGAAAACAGTTACATTCAGGCCGATATGCATAGCCATCGTGCCGCCATCGGTAGTTTGAATGTGTAATTGGGTTTGCGGATAAGAAAGCAGGAAGAAGCATACCCAACATACCCACATAACCGCCCAAGTAACTTTATAAGCACCGAATTTGTCTGAAAGATACCCGCCGAAAGCACGCAATACGCCTCCGGGAAGAGAGAAACAGGCTGCTAAGAATGCCGCAGTTTGCAAAGAGAGACCGTATTCGCCTACATAATATTTAGTCATCCATAGAGCTAAGCCGACATAACCGCCGAACACCACCGAATAAAGCTGGCTATAACGCAATACGCCCGGATCTTTCAGCAAAGCCAACTGCTGCTTGAGAGTAACGGATGAAGATACCTGATGGCTTTTATCGCTATAAGAAGTAAACCAAAACAACATGGCCGTTCCCAACATAATGGCAGCATAAACAGTTGGGACAAAATGCCATGTGCCGTAAGCAATTAATGCCGGTGCAAGAAATTTATTCAAGGCCGATCCGGCATTGCCGGCACCAAAAATCCCCATTGCCAAGCCTTGCTGATTTTTCGGGAACCAGCGTGCTACATAAGGAGTGCCTACCGAAAACGAACCGCCGGCTAATCCCATAATCAGACCAATAAGTAGGAAATGCCAGAACTGATTGGCATACTGCATGACAAAAATTGCAGGCACGCAAGCCAGCATTAATAGGAAAAGCACGATACGGCCACCGAAGCGGTCGGTCCAAATACCCAATGGTACGCGCACTAAAGAGCCTGATAACACGGGTGTTGCCGCTAAAATACCGAATTCTGTTTCACTCAGCCCCAATTCATTTTTAATCGGAATGCCGACAACTGCCAGCATCATCCAAACCATGAAACAGACGGTAAACGCCCATGTGCTGGAAAACAGCACGGAATATTGTTTATATTGTTGAGAAGCCATTGCATTGATCCTTACAATTTGCCGCAATACATTTCTTTACAAAAGACTGCGACTTTCAGTAAATAAATTTTTACAATGCAACCTTACGCCGCTTGCCAGCATTTTTATATCGGCTGGAAGCAGCGGCTTTTTTGGATATCGGTATAACTAGTGTTAAGCCGAAAGCTTAGAGGGATACGTCTTTGGAAGTAGAAGACCTTGGTTCAGGCGTGATATCGTAATCTACGCTAGAAGACAGATTTGAGGCATATGCCAAGCCGGTTGGAGCACTTTATTAAATAAATTAAATGGCCATCTGAAGTAATTCAGACAACCATTTAATTTGCCCTAAAAAATAAAAAAAAGAAAATAAAGCTTGCGACTGTGCCAGTAAGCGTTATGTATTTTTATACTGATCCTAAAGCATCAACGTACTTTGAGCTGGCATACCGAGCAAATAGCAATGACAAGTGGCGGAATTAATGAATCCTATTTAAAGTTAAACAAACGGGTTTAAAAGGCGTACACCCGTATATTCAAAATCTTTTATATTGCGTGTAACAAGAGTCAGGTTGTGTTTGATTGCTGTCGCAGCAATTAAGCTATCTGCTAAGTTCTTTTTGTCCGGGACGTGCATTCGCGCACATATCAGGGAAATCTCACCATCAATAGGAAGCACTTTGTTATGGAATTGTGGTTTGACTGTACTTTCAAACCAATCACGGTAGAGCTGTCCTTGGCGTATGTCTTTACGCTCTAAGCTTAAAATACCACTTTCTATCTCAAGCAGTGATATGCAGCTAATATACATCAATACTGCATCAACACTTGTTGCCCAATCAACTACACCCTGATTAGCCCGTCCCCTGTTGATTTTTCGAATTTCAGAAATAATATTCGTATCCAGTAAGTACATCAATATTCCTCACTGTCACGGGTTTCGATGGTGGCGCGGTCAAAGTCGATGTCAATCATATCGGCATCCGCCGGAGCCGAAAGGGCTTCCGCAATACTTGTGGGTTTTGATTTTGATAACCGGGCGTATTCTTGGTAACTCAACAGGACGTATGCCAATTGACCTCGGTTTGTAATTAAAACTGGTTCTTTTTGACAATCACGTTGAGCTTGGCTCACACGTCGATTGAAATCTTGCGAGGTAATAATGGTGGGCATTTGCGCCTCCTATTAGTAGTAAACAACATACCTTATTTTAAATTAAAGGGTTAGATTGCTCAAGTAAATGTTTGACTATTCCCACTGTTTAATTTATTTTATATCGTACGATATAAAATAAATTAAACAGCCATGAATGAATCCACGATGAAACCCACCATGCAAATGTATACCTTTATACAGGATGCCTACGATTTTTTTAATGACCGGCTATTTGCCGGCCAACTTCCGGCGTGTCTGTTAACGCTGCAGCGCGACAGTAGCGTGATGGGTTATTTCTCTAACAATAGATGGCAAAAAGGCAAAGATGAGGAAACGGTGCATGAAATTGCACTTAATCCGCAATACTTTATTACCCATCGACCGTTGGAATTAATGCAAACGCTAGTGCATGAGATGGTGCATCTGTGGCAGCATGAGTTCGGCAAGCCTAGCCACCGCACTTATCACAATAAAGAATGGGCCGATAAAATGGAATCTATCGGCCTGATGCCTAGCAGCACCGGTGAGCCGGGCGGGAAACGTACCGGGCAGCGAATGAGCGACTACCCAATTAAAAACGGAGCCTTTTATTTGCAGTGTATCGTGTTTTCAAAAATGGGCTATAAACTGCCTTTTTATGACCGATGTGCTAAAACAGGAACATCCCAAGTCCGAAATAATGATATTGAACAATTAATGGAAACAAGTCTCGGGGCTGCTGCGCTTATTAAAGAGATAACGCTGGAGGAAACCGTACCTGAAGAAAATACTGGTTGTACTTTTGATAGCGAAGAAGATCGCTTGGCAGAGCTTTCTTTAATACGGCCGTTTTCAGAACAGTTCGACATAGACGTGGTTGCATTAAGTGAAAAGCAAGAATTAGAAGCGGCCGCAAAACGTAAGGCGACGTATCTTTGTCAATCCTGTGGAGACAAAGCGTGGGGTAAGCCTTCACTGGATTTATGGTGCGGCAAATGCAAAATTGCTTTCGTCAAACTCAATGGTAGTGACGATAGTTCGGATTCGGAAGAGATGAACGATGCCGCTTAATTGTATTTTATATCGTACGATATAAAAATATTTTAGCGGAAATGATGTCCTAAAATAACACATGTAATATTTACACTTGGAAACCACCTGAAGCAATCAGGTGGTTTCTAATTATGGTGATTAAAAACATTCTCGGAACCTGTAAATAGACCACAGTCTATTTACAGTCTCTAAATCACCCCTGTAAAATAGAAATACAGTAACTTAAAATCCACTGTATTAATTGCAGGAATCAAAATACATGGCCACACCCAACAAAGTCGCCCGTATCTATCTCCGGGTAAGCACTCTGCAACAAAATTTGGACAGACAGCGAGAGGTGATTGAAGAGGCTAAGAGAAAAGGGTTTTACATAGCGGGTGTCTATGAGGAAAAAGCCAGCGGAGTAAATGCCAACAGACCCGAGTTGACCCGGCTAATTAATGATCTTCAAGAGGGCGATTGGGTAATTGCCGAGCGGTTAGACCGAATCACTAGACTGCCCCCTAGAGAGGCGGAGTTATTGATCAAACAAATTACCGAAAAGGGGGCTAGGTTGCATGTGCCTGATGTGTTTTCATTCGGCAATATCGATGACCTAATGGGAGCCGACGATTCGCTGCCTAAATACTTGGCCGAACCGTTGATGGAAGCTCTGCAGAAAATGTTTCTGCGTATGGCATTAAGTATTGCCCATGAGGACTGGAAAACCCGGCGTGACCGTGCGCAGCAAGGAATAGAGCGGGCAAAAGCCGCAGGGAAAATGAAAGGCAGGGCTGCCAACAAGACGTTGCATAACAATATTATACAGTTGACCTTGAAAGGTTTGAGCATCACGCAAATTGCCTCAACCTTAAATTGCAGTATGTCGACTGTCAGCAAAGTAAGGCGTAGCTATAAGGCAAGCCATAAATCAGGTGATAAAGACCAATTCGACTTTTTTGTTAAAGACCGTTAGATGCTATCGGCCGTAATGAGGTATCTTTGTCTTGAGTGAAGATTTTGTTCCGGTGCATTAAATATTGAAATGCATACATTGTCTGAACTTGGATGCTAAATAACCCTACGAGTGCAGAGTCTCCTAATGAATATACTTTTATCGGTTTATTTTCCATGGGAAATAACTATCCTGTGTGGATAGTGTAAATTTTGGAGTTATAACTTCTAGTTTGATTTAGATAGTCCATGTATCTAAACTCTTGACGGTAGTAAGGAGATTTGATTGCAATAGGAGAGGTGGTATATTTCAACAAATATGCAAATCCTTTAAGCCGTTGTAATATGGATATGAATGTTATTTTGAATGCAGTGTCTACAATGACCAGTAAAAACCAAACAACCAATTCGGAATCAGAAGGCAAAGCATTGGGATTGGAAAAACAAGATAAACTCTGTTTCTCCGTATTAGAAGGCGGACAAGTATTGCTTGAAAAAGATGTAATTGATGAAGAATGTGGGACTGACCCGGCTATCAGCAGCTTTCTCGGTTTCTTGGAGAAATCCATGCAAAGCTCTCTTGAATCAATTCGTCCTGCTTCCACGTTCTGTTATGCTCGCTATCGTCAACTCGCCGGAGACTAAATATGGCAAAGGATATGTTGGAAAGTGCGAATTCTCCATCAGATTGGAAATCCTTACTACTGGATGTGAGCGGCTAATACTTCAGATGTATTTACCTTTTAAGGCAGCTTTAAAGCTGCCTTAAATCTATTTATAGTCTTTCTTATTGGTGGGCTTTTGTCACCGTTTCATGCTCCTATTTTTTACACTACTTCACTGCTGAAGATTGGGTGGCTAGTGTAGTCAGTCAAATCGAAGATCGAATTGTGAGTCTGTACTGCTTCAACTTATTAGTTTGGTTAAGATTTCTACTCAGGGTGTCTTTTGTCTGATTTTCACCTGGCTCAGGATAACCTGTGCTGCTCAGTATGCCCTGTTGCACTTTTTCTCCTGTTTCGCGCTTTAAGTCAAAATGGGAGCGTTTAGCTCCATTGTCATATCATTTTTCACCTTGTCTGTTTTTAAATGTGTTTGGCTAAATTATTAATACGGCCGTCGTGATGTTTGTCCCTTGATTTGTATCAAAATTATAATATATAATTAATAAAATTATTATTTTTTTAAGACAAAATGAAACATTATCGGCCATATACACAGATTGCAGTTGACATAAACCATGCTCTGAAATCACGCAAATTAACCTTGCGAGAGTGCGTGAATTTGTACAACCAAACTTATTCCGAAGATATTGCAATGGGTAAAAAAGTACCGCTGAATAAGGATTTTATTCAGCGGTTGAAATCAGGGAGATGCAAAATAGTTGGCTTAAGAGTGTTGGAGTTGTGTGCCTTTTTAGATGTTGATCCTTATGAAAGTGAAAAGTCCGAGTTAATCGCACGCGAATTTAAGGAACTCGAAAGATTGATACAACAGCATCCTGAGCTGGAGAAGCATCTAGTTAATCTAGTAAGAAATATTAGTAATTTAGCGAAAAGCAATTTTAGCAAGCATTAAGAAGAGTTTACTCAAGGAGGATGATAATGAGATTTATTGATCTGTTTGCGGGGTTGGGAGGGTTTCATGTGGGGTTATCTGAAAAAGGATTTCAATGTGTTTTTGCTTGTGAAATTGAACCGGATTTAAGGGAGCTTTATTATCTTAATTACGGTATTAAGCCTTTTGATGATGTAACAAAAATTGATGTTTCGAAGATTCCACCGCACGAAGTAATATGTGCTGGGTTTCCATGTCAACCTTTTTCATTGGCAGGAAAGAAAAAAGGTGCAGAATGTCCCAAATCAGGTAAGTTAATTGACCATGTGATAAGAATTGCTAAATTTCATCATCCTAAGTTTATTTTACTAGAAAATGTTCCAAACATTATCAGTATTGCAGAGGGGGCCTTTTGGAAATATCTGCAGGATTCATTTTCTCAGTGTGGTTATCGGCTTTATCATAAGATTATTTCACCTACCGATATGGGTATTCCTCAAAATCGCAAGCGGGTATTCATTGTCGCAATCCGTCAAGACTTGGATAATGGTTATTTTAATTGGCCTGCTTCTATAGGATTGGGTAAGGTTTCTCTAACTCAGATTTTAAAAAATCACACCGATGCAAAACGCCTTGAACCAGCAAAAATTCAGCTGCTTGCCCACTGGCAAAAGTTGTTATTGCAACTTAATTTGAAAAAACTTGCCTCGATTTCTATTGTGGCTCCTGAGTTCGGGGCGAATTATCCTCTAGATTTCGCATCTATGACTTTGTCAGAAATTCGCCAATACAGAGGGGCTTATGGGCAGAGTTTGGAGAGTTGCCAATCTTGGTCGGAAGTTCTGCAGAAAATGCCGTCCTATGTGCGTAAAGCTCAAAAAGTACCTAATTGGATTTTGAAATCTGTTTTATACTCTAGGGAGTTATATGCCACTCAAACAGAGATATGTAAAACTTGGGCGGAAGGGTTGGATAAGAATAATAATAGTTGGCAAATTTTAGAATGGCGTGGTCTTTCTTCCTGTTTGGATATTTATTCTCATTTAATTCAATTTAGAGCTTCTGGTATTAGAGTATTGCGCTCGCATATTGCTCCTTCACTCATTTCAATGACGCCAACTCAAATCCCAATTATTCCATCTGAAAACCGTTATATGTCCGTCCAGGAAGCGGCTCGATTGCAGAATTTACAGAATTTAAACCGTCTGCCAAATAACAGAATGAAAGCTTTTAAAGCATTAGGTAATGCGGTCAATGCAAAAATCGTAGGAGATATTGCGGATAGCATCAACCAATCTTATTGCAATATTCAATAATTGAAAAAGGGAAAGAGATGGAAAACCAAAAAAATACTTTCGAAGTGAATGTGTCTCCTGAGATGCAATTGTATAAGGTACTTCAGAAGCTTTCATATAATATGGAGAATGCAATTGCTGAATTCGTTGATAACTCGGTGCAATCGTATATAGATTACATTGATCAAGAGGTTAGGCCTGAAAAGTTAGAAGTGCAGATTGAGGTTGATTCAGAAAAGAAAATGCTGATCATTCGTGATAATGCATTTGGAATTAACAGAAATAATTTTCAGCGTGCAATCCGCATGGGGCATAAAAAGGATTTTAGTCATCAAGCAGATAGCTTATCAGTGTATGGTATTGGTCTTAAATCCTCAGCCATTTGGTTTTCCAATACTTGGAAAATTGAAACAAGCGCATTAGGATACAATGAAAAATTAACAGCTTCTTTCGATCTCAATTTATTGTTACATACTGGGAAAGATTCTATTGTTGTGGAAAGCATGCCGGAGAAGATCGATTCCCACTATACTTCTATTGTAATTACTAATATTGAGCGAGAACTTGAAGAAGAATATTTTCGCGATACAGTATTGCCTTTTTTACGAGAAACTTTTTTCAAGTTCTCATTTTTAAAAATAACAATTATTTTTGACCAACTGGTTCTTCAGAATGATACGGATATATTAAGTAATCCAGATCCGCTTATTGCTCCTATATTTGATAAAAGAGGTAACTGCTCAGGAGAAAATATTACTTGGAAAAAATTAATTGAATTGGATTATGCAGGTCGAAAAGTTAAAGGTTTCATTACAATTATGAATAAAGGTAGTTACAAACAACCCGGTTTGCGACTGCTTCGAAATAACCGTGTTGTTTTGGGAACTTTGCGTGATAGAAATATACCGCCCGAGCTTTATCAAACTTCAAACAAATATGCGGCTCAAAGAATTTACGGTGAGTTGCATTTAGATAATTTTCCTGTGAACTTTTTGAAAACTGGATTTGATGAAAACCTGAACGGTCTTTACAGATTGTTGCACAGCGAGCTCAAAGGAGATGGTGAGAAGCCTGACTTTATAAATCAAGCAGAGAATTTTCGGGCTAGAAAACCATCAAAACCTAAAGGAGGTAAATCGGAATCAAGTACCGATGAGGATTCAAATACTCCTTCATCAGATATTGGATCTCAACCAGATCCAAATACCTCTTCGTCAGGCACTGGATCTCAAGGATCTCAACCAGATAAAAATATCTCTGCTAACGACCCAATACCTGAAAAAATTAAATTTTCGGAAGAGTTGTACCAATCATTAAGTAGGTTGGGAAATACTAAAATACAAAGATTTTATAAATCTTTATGCAGAGTTTGTCTGAAAAACGATGCTTTATTAGCTTACGTTTGCGCATGGTCGTTTTTTGAATCACTCAAAAATTGCTTAAATAAAGATCCTGGGCAGGAGTTTACGGCATTTTTCAACCAAAAACTTGATAAATTAATTCAAAGGAAAGAGGAGAAAAAGGCGTACAAACAGGCACTTTCCGAAATTGCATCTAAGGGTAATTTATGCAAGCACAGTGCGCAATACGAGGTAATTAATGCACAGCAACTAGCAGCTGATTTTGAATTATTGAAGGATGTATTATTGGATATTCTTAAGATTCACGAAAAGGATGAAGGGGTGAAAAACTAAACTTTCACTTTTTAATTTACTGGCATCTGAAATTTGAATATTTGGAGATATTTCTATAGTTTTAATTATTCTTGATTAAGAACGTGTGATGCGTTGAGTAAGAGTACAGGCCGCTGTCAGTAAAATTTCTCTCGGAAATTAACTAATGCCCTGGCAGTTTTATTGACATTTCTTTAATCCTATCAGATAATTAATTCGCCCAATCCCTTGTCTCTGCCATAACTTTCAGGTTATGGCGGAGATTCTTAATCTCAGTCATAGCCGTACCTAGAGCGGAACGGTTATGAAATTTAAATATTCATTTTTTACAAAGCCAGCCAAAGTGCTGGCTATCAGTCTTTGTCTGATACAACCTCTCACCAGTCAAGCAGCACTGGAGCAGGAGATGGCCGGTATGTTCAATTCCATGGGTGTGGAAACGAACTATACTGAAGCAGGCGCATTTCACGGACAAGCAGGCTCGCTATACAGCGGCGGCAGTTTCTCCGCACGCACCTCCGTATCGGATATTCAGTTGGCCAGCACCCAACTTCCCTCTATTAATGCAGGATGCGGCGGCATTGATATTTTCGGCGGCGCATTCTCTTTCGTAAACAAAGAACAATTTATCCAATTTGTACGCAACCTCGGTAATAACGCTGCAGGCGTGGCATTCGATTTGGCATTAAAAGCCTTGGATCCGATGATTCAAGATGCCATCGGCGGTATTCGCGATTTGGTTAACCAAATCAACCGCAGCAATCTAAACTCTTGTGAGAGCAGTAAGCTGCTGGTCGGCGGGATTGCCAATCAAATCGGTATGTCCATGGCGAAAAACTGTCAGGCAACCCACTTGGCCAGCGGCTCTGCCGATGACTATTCGGACGCAGGCTGGATGTGTCGCACCGGTGAAAATATCGTGCGGGCGGCAGATGAAGTTCGAGGCAAAAATACACCGGAGGACACCATCAGCTTCGTCGGTGGCAATTTGCTGTATGCCGCATTGAGTCAGGCAGGCGTGACCGATGACTTGGACGAAGAGGATTTAATGCTGTACTTCTCATTGGCCGGCACGGCCATCTTCCAACCGCCTAAAACCGTTTCCACCAACGAAAACAGCAAGCAAAACACTGCCTCCGGCGTACAGGATGTGGCTCCCACCATCGTGCATGTCGGTGATTTGCTCGGCGGCAAGAACAAGGCTCCGTTATCGAGCAAATACATCAATATCGACATGAATAAGTGTGTCAACGGTCCTAAAAAGCTAAGGGAAAACTGCTTTATCCAAAAGGACGTTCAAGTAAAAAGCATCCGCTATGACATCAACGAGATTTTCACGAAGTTGGTTTCCAAGCTCAATACGGATCAGGGTTGGACTGAAGATGAGAAAAAGACGCTGGCCAAGTATGTCAACAGCACCAAACTGCCGATTCTGCGTATGGCGGTCAGTGACGCACTGACCGGCAGCCGATATTTGGCCAAAGAAGCCGTAATCGATGCGGTTGCTGTCGATTACGTTGCCTATATCCTTGACCGCAGCGAGCGCGTCATGCGCCGGGCCATGGGTTTTTACACCAAGCTGGACGAATCCGCACAGGGAAGGGCGGATAGGATATACGAAAACATGAATAAGCTGCGTCAGACCATTTACGCCGAAAAGCGCGATGCAATGCGCAATATCGAATCCGAAGAGGCATTTATGCAAATGCAAAAGCAGTTCGAAAGCCAATGGCGGGCTGCTAACTTCGATACCGGCAGCTCTATTGATTTCGATACCCAAAACCGCTTGTAGGAGACAGACGTGGCTCTTGAATATTTTACTTTTCCGGGCAACGGTGAGGTTGTCCGAGTAGTTTTGAACGCCGTTGCCATGTACAGCGGCTCGGAAACGATGACCAGTGCAGCCCAAGCTGCGGCCATGTTCGGTTTCTTGGTGATGATCGCCATGGCCGTCTATAAACTGGATGTAAAAGACAGTTTGACGTCGCTGCTGGTCATTGCCGGCGTTTGGATGGGGTTGGTTGTTCCCAAAACGACGGTCATCATTACTGAAGCGGCCGGCTACGGCCGCAGCGGGCAGATGTACACGGTTGACAACGTTCCGTTGGGATTCGCCATTGCCGGCAACGTCGTGACTTCTTTCGGCTACAAAATGACCCGTAGTCTCGAAGCCCTGTATTCGTTGCCGAACGATCTCAACTACAGTAAAACAGGTATTCTGTTCGGCGCACGTTTATACGAGCAGATCCACAATGCCAATCTCAATGACCCGGTCTTGACCCAAGATTGGGCATTGTTCATGAACAATTGTTCGTTTTTCGATCACAACCTTTATCACAAATATACGATTGACGAGCTGCGCAACAGCCCGGATATTTTAGGAACATTGGGCAAGACCAATAAAACCATGTTTACCAATGTCAGCTTCTACACGCAGGGGCAAAATAAGCCGGGCAGCAAAACTATGGTTTGCAGCGAAGCCTATGCGTACCTGAAGCAAAAAACCACTACCGTTATCCGCAACGTGACGATACCTAGAACCGCCAATAAGGTTTTGGGTTATTTCGGCATGGGAAGCGGTACCGTCAATCAGACGACAGCTCTCGCATCACTCGGGAACAGTTCTTTCCAATACCTGATGAACAACTCCCGGTTGGATACGCTGAAGCAGATCGAGCAGATTGCGATGGGTGAAATGATGCGTGAAGCCACCATCATCAACGCGCAGCGCAATAACAACCAAGCCATGATGCAAAAGGCGTTTTCATTTGCCCAAGCGCGTAGTCAGTATATCGGCGCGCAAAAGAGCGGGGGCATGATGGCCAGTTGGAACCTGCCTATCGTGCGTGCCGTTCTCGAGGCGATTTTAATCGGCATCTTTCCGATGATGTTGGTCATCTCGCTGATGTCCGGCGTGATGGCATTGCGCGGCATTCTGTTTTATTTCCAAGGTATGTTTTGGGTGCAGTTGTGGTCTCCGGTGGCCAGCGTCATCAATTTGGTGTCGACTATCCATGCCAAAAGTCTGTTTACGACCGCAGCCAGTACATCCGCCGGCGTCGGTTTGGGCAGCAGCAATACGATATTGAATGCTGCGATCGATGCCCAAGCGGTTGCGGCCGGTGCCATGTGGCTCGTGCCGGTCATTTCATTGGGTTTGGCTATGCTTGGCCGGGCGATGGTCAACAGTATCGGTACTATGGCTACCGGAGCCAAAGCTCCGGCCGAAGCCGCCGGTACCAGTGCCGGAGCCGGCAATTACAGCGGCGGCAACCTGAACTACAACAATGCTTCAGCCAATCGCGACATCCGCAATCCGGTGTATAGCGATCCGGGCATGTGGCAGTCACAAACCACTACCGGCAATGCTTGGCATAGTGCGGGTACCGGAAACAGCCGTTTCCAAAGCAATATCGACAATTTCCCGGTGGCCGCACAATCGCACGTCCGGATGTCGGATATTTACAGCCAATCCGCAGACAGCAGTATGAGAGCCGGCCAGCAACAATCGGCCGTGGCATCGGAAAGCCTTTCGCTGGCCACGGGGCAATCTATGGCGTGGGGTATGCAGTATGCGCGTAACCAAAGCAGCAGCAACGGCTACGGCGTAGGGCTTGATGCTACGCAGTCGGCAAATATGAGTAGAGCCGTTCAGGCGGCTGATGAGTTGTCCAAGCGTCATTCATTAGGTGCAACATCCGCAATCGATAGTGTTATTAGCTTGGGACTAAACACCAATTCGGCACTTGGCAAAATGTCAGGAGGAGCATTGGTAGAGGGTATTAAAAAACTGATGCCTCAATTGGGTTGGATGGGTACTGCTACAAATCAAGAAAAATTAGCAACTGACTTGGCCAATACCATCAAGGCCATGCGCCAAGAAGGTGTATCGTTGGACGAGGGTACTGCGAACAAGTTCAGCCAATCTTCTCAATTCCAAAATGCGGTATCCAGCGGTAACAGTTTGGCCACCGCTGCGACCGCTAATTACAGCAAAGCCCGGCAAGCCAGTTTGGCGGCAACCCAAAGCTACGAAACGGCGCAAAGCTACAGAGAAGCGGCAAGCCGGGCGGCTGAGAGCGGTGCTACGGTTACGGTCAACAATGCGGATGCCATCCGTCAATATGCCGAAAACCACGGGTACACCATGTCCCAAGTCGCCGGCGATACCGGTTTGGTCTATGCGGCCGCAATGGAAGCCGCAACCACCAAAGCCGGCGATCTGCAGCGTCAGGCGGAGGGAACGCGGTTCGATTCGAGCGGCCATATCTCCCACAATACCATGCCGGTTAACCGGGTGGGAGCTGCCCATCAAAGTAATATGGCGGCCGTTGACGGTCAGCGAGATGCGGCATTCAGCCAACTTGAAAGCCGGGCCGGCCAGTCGGGCTTGGTGCCATCTGCGGTTGTAGCCGACTTAGGTAGCAGCGAGCGTCATTTATCCTCACAATTCAACCAAGCACAGAGCAGCATCGGTAGCAATATCGACCAATCGAAAGATAATTACAACCAAAAAGCCGATTATCTGCAGGGGCAAACCGCACAAATGGGCCGGACGTTGGATTCGGTGCCGATGCGGATGAATTCGAAGCAATACGACCCCGATACCGCCAAAATGCAGCAAAACATTAGAGACGGCAAAGGCTATACAGGCAGCGGTTACGACAACGTATATGCCAATACGGTCGATAACCCCAATCTGCGCAACTCGCTGAACTTGGATCAAGGTAGCATTACCGAACGTCCGGGCAATAGTGCATCGAGCGGCAGCGGACGGATTTTGCCGTCAAAAAAGCCTTAACACCGCCGGCTTATTTATCCGGTCGGTTTCCGGGTAACGGGTCGGTGGTGATAGGGCGGATGCGCGCTCCGGCCGCTAAAGGGCAGAGCAGTTATGTTATGGCCGTAAAAGGCACATACCGCATGACATCAGACTTCGGGCCGCGAGGCGATATAGGTATCAAAGGAGCCAGCCGCGACCATAGAGGTGTGGATTATGCCACTCCGGTAGGCACCAAGCTGTACGCACCGGAGAGCGGCAGAATTATCAAAGCCGGCAAGGCTACCGGATATGGGCAGGCTATCTATATCCAAGGCGACAGCGGCCGGCGTTGGGAGTTCGGGCATCTGTCGCCGGGCTTCACCGTCAAGACCGGGCAACGGATTGAAGCAGGGCAGTTGTTAGGACGCACCGGCGATACGGGGTTAGGTAACGCCCACCTGCACGTCACCATCCGCCGCAACGGCGTGGCCGTCAATCCGCAGCAAGATGCCATTTGGATGGGGCATAAACTAAAATAAACGAGGAAAGGAATAAAAATGGCCGTTAGTCATATCGTGATAGAAATTCGGGATTCCGACGAGGAAGAGGGCTTTGAAATCCATTTGTCGTACAGCGGCGGCAATGATTTGCAGAGCCAAGAAGCCAAATCCGCGTTTGCGGTCAGTATTGATGCCGTTCAAAAGGCTTTAAATCAGGCTTACAAGGAAAGTTCTAAATAGGCTTTACTGGGGCAATAAAAAAGGCTGCTTATGCAGCCTTTTTTATTCATCATGCTCGTAATGAATATTACGAGGATGGAGGCGGTATGCAGGATGATACCGTTGTGGGTCGCTACTGAATAAGTCATTTTCTTCAGTCTCATCATGTTCATCTGACTGAACAAAGTCATCAGCTGTCACAGACAAAATCAATGCACCAAACGCAGTCAATACGACTGCAGGCACAAGCGCACCTACCAGCACCGCACCGAGTTCGCTGCCGACACGCATATCCCAATAAGCGTTAATTGCAGCGGTTACTGTAAATAACGCTGTCAAGATCGCGAATTTTGTTATTTTTTTCATTTCACGTCCTTTTATCTAGAATAGTTTTAAAATTACGATAAGAAATTACTCTTGTAAACGTGTACTACATTAGTATACCTAAAACGATATGTAATACAAAATTTTAATGTCTATAAAAAAGGTTCTAATTTCTTGTAAGCATTGATTTTTCTTATTTATCAAGGGTAAAAAATGAGTAAATACATAAAGTTAATTTTTATAAAAAATGATCTTGAGTAGGATTGTTGCTGCAGTATTGTACAGCTGTTGAACAAAAAAATTACCGAAGTTTGGCTTTGAAGTTTGGCTTTTAAATTATATAAACAAAACTGCCCTTGCCACTTATTTGGACCAGCAATTTTTTACTGAATTTCTGGTTAAAGGTGTAGAGAAGATTTTTACTATAAAGAAGGATTATCTCTTAAAATTTTCTCATGAGAACGACAGAAATGAATAGAGATCTTAATCAGGAATAAATAAAATCCAAACTGACTTAATGTAAATATTTTATTAGTTTGTTGCTCTAATTTTTTATTTTGAAAATAATTTATCGGTAAAGATCGTACATCATCAAGAACAACTATTGATTCAGGGAATTCTTCTTCTAGTTTAGGAAGATAAAATAGGGATGTTACTCGCTGTTTTTTGATTGCATCAATCTTAGAATCTATTCTACTTTTAGAAATACCTGACTGTATTAATTTATCTTTATACATATCTAATTTTATAATAGGGGCAAAAATAATATTTGTAGGAATATCTCTTTTATTTTCCGGTGAAATGTCACAGCTATTGCTTAATATTATTCCTTTTATAGAAGTTGTTTTTAAAGTTTCTATATTAACAATATCTAATCCTGACCAACCATCACCCTGCAATTCATCATCATAGTGATACGATGTATAATAATTAGTATTATCAGGAAAATTCTCTAGATTTTTAATAAATCCTGCTGTAGCATCTTTATCTTGTAATAAATAAGGAGGCATATAGCACTTAATATCATTTAAAATATTTTTTTCCATGATATAAATTAACTGTGGTATTAACCTTGGTATAACTCATCAATATTATTAAATAATACTTTAGCGAACTCATCCTCAAGAGATTCTTGCTTAGAAAGTAAATCAACTAAAAATACATTCATGATTTTTAATAGGTTACTTTCATCATAGCCTAAATTTGTATATGTAGTTCCAATTGAAATTGTTTCGTTCGTTATCTCAGGTGAATATGAATTAGGCATGATACAATGTCTATTGTAGCTGTAGCCGTAGTTATTAGATACTTCTTTTATATAGTTAGAATTTTGTATTTCGCCCGGGCAATATGTAAGAAATGCAAGGGGAATTATGGATAATGTACTATTTATCTTGGATATACTGGAGTCATGCTTACTCATATTCAGCTCCCAAGTAACCTTTAATTGTTTCATTCTTAAGGCAATTCAAAAATATAGATTTATTTATATTATGAATTTCATCCAAATCATTTTTCAAATTACTCTTTAATGAATCAATTGATTGATTTTCAATAATTTTAATGGAGTCAATGTCAATAACAAGCCCTTTTTTTACATTATTTTTATCTTTATGTATCGCATTAGATATAATCTGGAGTATATTTATTACCCCATTTTTTTTGCTATCCATTCTAATTTGATATGGCTGATTGGTTAATTTTTCATCTCCAATAGACAAGGAAATATTAACTAAATCTACATGATTAGTAAGGTTTTCAGTCTCTATCAAATTAACATATTTAAGTGAAATTCTTTCAATGGTATCAATTAAACTATTATCAATAAGTATTGATAATATTGATTCAATTTTGCTTTTAAAATTTTCCCATCCTTTATATGGTGGAATACAAGATATAGAAACGCTGTTGTCGCCAATCAGTATATTGTAATCAGATAGTTTAATTTTAATCAGTGGTAGATATTTTACATTAATTTCATTTTGTTTAATAAACTCTGGTATATCATATGAGGGCAATCTTTCTAAAAGTTTTTCTTCATCTTTTAAACTTGAAAACAAAATTCCCGGGAAAACTCCAGATAAAAGAATATTTGTTTTTGTGGTAAGGCGACATTCAAAAATGGCATCAATTAATGGTTCTGCTTTAAGTCTAGTAGATAAAGTCATGAAATAATCCTAAAGTCGGTATGTTTGATAAGTATTAAAATCTTTATATGGATTCATTATAATTTAGACTAAAATTCTACCTTAAAAGGCATTCTTCTGCACATAAAGTTACAGATTGTATGCATGAATTCTCCATTTTTGTAACCTTGTTCGATAACCAAGAGAAATTTATCACAAAAAATATCTAATTGGTACTCCAATATCATAATTTATGGGACTGTCCTAGATCAAGATCGCGAATTTTGTTATTTTTTTCATTTCACGTCCTTTCTGCGGCCATGGCTATTTTGTCGCCGGGGTAGCCTCTTTGCTGCCGAATACCGGGCGCATAAAGCCGGTGTTGCCGCTGTAAACATTACACTTAGTACCCGGTTTAACCGGGAGACATCCGTATTTTCCGTCCGGCAATACGGTCACTTCTGCAAATGTCGGCGAAAATTTCGCTTTTAATTCTTCCATAATGCCGGGAGCCATCAGCAATACAGCACCGGTATCCGTAATCAGTTTAGCGGCCGTCATGGTCTCATCAACGGAATCGTTTTTAAGGCCGCGTACCAAAACGATCCCGCCTTTGGCCGCTGCTTCCCGGCCGATTTCTACCAGCTCGGCATCTTTCTTCATATCCAAAGTGGCATAGATGTAGTAGTCAAGTGCCGTACCGTTAGGATAAATGGAAAACGCCCTTTTTTCAATACGATGCGATTTGAAATCTTCTAATGTAAACGGTTTGAACTCCCGGCTTTCCGAGATAATCCGCAGTACGTCGCCTTTGGCCGCAATGGCAGCCAATTCGGGATTCGGGCTGTTTTTCAGCTCGCGGAAATCACGATCAGAAATACGTTGCGCTTTGCCGACTTGAGGGTAATTGCCATATTTCATATTCATGCTTGTTGTAGTGGCAATGGCATTGATGGCCGCCTGCAGAGCCAAATCGGCACAGCCGGAGAGGGCTATAACAGAGGTCAGCGCAATAGCTTGGCAGGTTTTTTTCATGTTTTTCTCCTAAGTTATATATTGTACTTAAAAACTGTTTTACTGAATTGTTTTAGCCGGCTCGGCTCGTACTTTATTGCTTATTACTATGTACAGATTTTGAATTGCCCATACTCAAACCCAATGCAGTGAAAGACTAAAGATTCTCTATCGGATAGTCTGCAGTAGGGTAGTACCGAAAAATCTCTTCACGTTGTTGTTCAGCTGTAAAACGCTCCCACATAATTCCTTGGGCATCATAATCAGCAGACATTTCTGAAGCTTCCGAATCTTCAAAGCCTAAGTGGCGCAGCTGCCCGGCTTCTTCTGGTCTCACGCTGATTGACAGATTAACTTGATCGGTTCGCCATAAGGCGTAAGCATTATCGGCTACCGATACCGGTTTTGCTCCCAGGCGTTTTGTATATTCCTCAATAGCGGGTTCCAATTCCTTCACAGCTAACGCTATGTGCAATCGTTTCATGTTGTGACTCCTGTTCTTATTCTTAACTGGTTTGAGAATACCTATGACGATTTGGTACAGATTAAGTTTGCTTCCCTGAACCCAATAATAAGCCAATTCAATTGGATATTGGTTGGTCAAGTATTGATTGAGTAACACATAAGCACGACGTCATCTGAAAATTATTTCAAGCTTTAATATAGTTAGCTGTATTCAAGCAGTTTTTAGTATATTCTATCCGGAGCAAATCGTGAAAGTTGTTGCATACACAGGCCAAAATAATAATGAAATCGTTACGTCTTTGCGGTCAATATTTTATAGTTGTCACAAATTCTGAGAACTGTTGAGCTGTTCAAAACCATGCAGATAACCCTGTTCAGTGATGGTAAAATGGAAATCAATAATACACCGCTTACCGGCGATTACCGCATGATTCTACCTAAACTGGTTTCTCGGGGCGTAAAGACTTAGATCTCTTTGCTGCAACTTAAGTGATTGTGACTACAGCGGGCAAGTAGGCTTAAACTGATCGTAAACGGATACATAGAAAATATAGTGAAAGTCTTCTAGATGTTGTGGATGTATGCTGTTCAATGACAGCTATGCGGGAAGGCTAAAGGTTCAAACAGCTTAAAGCGGGTATTTCGTAGTACATCGCTTTAGCGTTACAGACTGGTGGCTGGCTACATCAAGGCATCATCTAGCACAAACCATGCCCGAATCCGTTACAGACCGCAGATTATTTGAACTTTTTCGAAAAATTATTAATTTGCTATAATCTTCCAATTCAATAATCGGCTCAATATGTGGTCAATAAAGCAGGTTAATTATACAAATACAGTTTAGATTACTTATCCTAAGATTGGACTGCCTATCTAATTTTGTGTTTCAAAATAGTTATTACCTATTTAAAAGTTAAAGGCAAAACGGATTATGTTATGCGAGAAGTAATAGATAAGGTGGTTTTATGTTAAAAAAGCTATGTTTTCTTGATTTGTTTTCGGGTGCCGGAGGCTTATCAGAAGGTTTTATCCAAGCTGGGTTTGAACCTATTGCTCATATAGAATCTGATAAAGCTGCTTGTTTTACTCTTCGTACTCGTTCAGCATATCATTGGCTAATATCCAATCAGCAAGAAAATATCTATGAAGATTATCTGACAGGAAAAATAAGCAGAGATAAACTTTATGCCTCTGTTCCTGAAGAAATCATGAGTTCGGTGATTAACAGAGAAATATCCGAGGAATCTTTAAAGGATATTTTTCTTGCCATTGATGGTTTACTGAAAGATAAAACTCTTGATTTGATTGTTGGAGGACCACCATGCCAAGCTTACTCCTTAGTTGGTAGAGCATGTGACGCTAATAAGATGGTTGGAGATAAACGAAACTATCTTTATATCTTCTACGTTGAATTCCTGAAACGCTATAAACCCAAATTTTTTATCTTTGAAAATGTAATTGGCCTGCTGTCTGCAAAAGACCAAAACGGTCAACTATATTTTGATGAAATGTGCAGGTTGTTCAAAGAAGCAGGATATACAACCGAGTATCGCATACTGAACGCAAGCGATTATGGGGTCTTGCAGGCCAGAAAACGTATCATTCTAGTTGGCTGTAGAAATGCAAAATCAGATTTTTATCCTGAACCGGATATCTGGAATCCGGGAGTGTCTGTCAGCGAAATATTTGATGATCTTCCCCCGCTACAAGCTGGAGAAGGAAACATTCGAATGTGCAATATAAAAAATTACGAAGGAAAATGGCTTTATGATTCAGGCATCAAAAATAATCGCTTTCCTGTAACTTGGCATATTGCTCGCTTTAACAATGAGCGGGATCGGGAAATCTACAGAAAAGCTGTCGAGCTTTGGATAAAAGAGAAAAAACGCCTAGAGTATGATGAACTTCCTGAATACTTAAAAACCCATACTAACCGGACTGCATTTGTTGACCGGTTTAAAGTTGTTGCCGCTGATTTGCCGGCTGCACATACTGTGCTAGCACATTTATCAAAGGATGGCCATTACTATATTCATCCGGATATAAAACAAAACCGATCAATTACCCCAAGAGAAGCAGCCAGACTACAAACTTTTCCAGATGATTATTTTTTCGAAGGAGCCACCGAAAAACCAAGCCGTGCTGCAGCCTTTCGGCAAATAGGTAATGCGGTTCCTGTACTATTGGCCAGAAAAATTGCGGAAAAGCTTAAGGAGAAATGGATATGAGTACTAATGGTGTATACAAAATCAGACCAGCTGGTCGCCATTTGTTGACAATTGGCCGAGATCTTATACAGGATAATTATGCCGCAGTTGTGGAGTTAGTAAAAAATGCGTATGACGCCGATTCTCCTTGCGTAGAAATAAATTTCACAGCGAACGATGATCTTAAGGGATATGTTATCACCATAAAAGATCATGGTCACGGTATGTCTCGGGATACAGTAATTAATAAGTGGATGGTTCCGTCTACTAAGGATAAGCTTGAGCGCAAAACCAGTCCTGCTGGACGAATTATGCAAGGAAGAAAAGGAATAGGACGCTATGCGGCTTCAGTCTTGGGAAAAGACCTTCTACTAGAAACAGTAGACAATACTGGTCAGAAGACAACCGTTTTTGTTGAATGGGATAGTTTTGAACATTCAGAATATCTGGATGATGTTGAAATTCTGGTAGAAAATCAGCCTTCGCAAGAACTCCAAGGGACAACATTAACCATAACGGGAAATCAGTCAAATTATGAAGAATGGAATAAGAGGCAATTTGACAATCTTAGATTTGAATTAAAAAAATTAATTTCTCCAACTCCTGCAGAAAGTGTCCTTAATGAAGATCATAAAAACTTTGAAATCCGATTGATTATATCTGGCTTCACTGATATGCCAGATGTTAATGAACTCATTGAGCCTTATCCTATTTTGGAACTATTTGATTATAGAATCACAGGGAAAATCACATCTGATGGTCAGGGAAAACTCATTTATTCCAACAAGAAAGCAAAAAATACTATTGAAGAGGAAATAACCATAAACCGTGGACGTGATACTGCTTGCGGTGACTTGATTTTTGATATCAGGGTTTATGACCGAGACTCAGAAGCAATAGAAATGCTAATTAAACGAGGTTTAAAAGATGAAGCAGGTAATTATGTTGGTAAACGGCAGGCTGCTCATTTGCTTAACTCAGTTAACGGTATAGGTGTCTACCGTAATGGATTCAGGATTCGCCCTCTTGGCGATGCTGAATTTGACTGGCTTAAATTAAATGAAGAGCGTGTTCAGTACCCTTCCATGCGGATTGGTAGTAACCAAGTTGTCGGTTACGTACTTGTTCAATCTGAAGAACAATCTAACCTGATTGAAAAAAGTGCCCGAGATGGTTTACAAGAAAATTTTTCTTATGAACAGCTAAAAAAAATTACAAGAGAAGTGATTAGTGAGCTTGAAAGTCGCAGGTTCATTTACAGAAGAAAAGCTGGTCTAGGTAAATCCTCACTTAAAGTGGAAAAAGAGCTAAAGAAACTTTTTTCCTTGGACGGACTGAAAAAGGAAATACGGAAAAAGTTAATTAGCCAAGGAATAAAAGAGCAGGCAGCAGATGAAATTATTCGATTAATTACTGATGAAGAAGTAAGTAAAGAAAAAAGTGTTGAAGAAATTAGCCGTGCTGTAGCTACTTATCAGGGACAGGCTACATTGGGAAAAATCCTCACTGTTGTCATGCATGAAGGCCGAAGGCCATTAAACTACCTCCGTCATGAAGCGCCACGTATTAGTAGGTTTCAGAAAAAATTGCTGCAAACCGGAGATGAAAAGTATATCGATGAAATAGCCACTATTGCCAAAGGTGTTGAGTCAAATGCCACTATATTTTCTGATCTGTTTAAACGATTAGATCCTTTGGCATCAGGTCGAAGGGCTTCTCCCCAAGAATTAAGAATCAAACAAGAAATTCAGAAATGTTTTGATATATTCCGCCAAGATATGGAGGATAATCAAATTCAGTTTGAAATAAATGGAAATGATGATTTGACTTTATTAACTTGGCAACAAGATATTCAAGCCATTTTTACTAATTTGATTGACAACAGTATATTTTGGCTGAAGGAAAAAAACTCATTAAATGACAGAAGAATTCTGGTGGATATAGAATCAGAAAATAATAAACTGATCTATGTTGATTTTCGCGATACCGGCCCTGGGATTGAAACAACTCTGATTGAGGAGGGTGTGATTTTTGAACCGCAATTTAGTACAAAACCATCGGGAACCGGTATCGGATTGACTATTGCTGGGGAAGCAGCTGAACGAAATGGTCTAAAACTGGCTGCACTTCAGTCTTATACAGGAGCTTACTTTAGATTACAGGTGAGGAATATAGATAATGAGTGATATCAAATTACTTTTAGTTGAAGATTCTGAGAGTGACCAACTAATCTGCCAAAATGCGGTAAGCGATTTTAATGAAGATAATACCGAATTCAGAGTTTGCTTAGAAGTTTGTGGAAATGTTACAGAAGCTGAAGAAAAATTGAAACAATCAGACTTTGATGGTGTGATTATTGATATGAAGCTTACCAATTCAGGAGAAGATGAAGGTAATCAGGTTATTGAACAAATCAAGAATAGCTTTAGCCGTATCCCTGTTGTGATTTTTACAGGAACCCCGAACGTTGCCGTACAACATGGCTTTCCAGTAATTAATATATATGAAAAAGGGGGAGATGTTAAATATAGTCAGATAATAGAGGAATTCTGTGGCATTTACCGTACTGGACTGACCAAAATCCTTGGTGGCAAAGGCTCAATCGAAAAGATGCTTGCGACCATATTTACCGAAAATCTCATACCAGCTTTGAGAACTAGAAGTTCTTCTGGTAAACAAATAGGTTGGATTAAACATGCAGAATCTGATAGCCCTAGGACAGAAAAAGCATTGTTAAGATATACGTTGAATCATCTACTCCTGCATTTAGATAATGATATTAATCGTTGTTATCCTGAGGAAATGTACATATATCCTCCGATAGATGAACGGATTAATACGGGCAGCATTCTTAAGAAAAAAGACTCTGAAAGATATTTCATTGTAATGAATCCAGCTTGTGATCTAGCTGAACGAGGAGATGGTGGCTGTAATACTGATCGTGCTCTTCTAGTGGAGATACAACCTTTAGAAGAGATTTATCCAGATTTTAACTGGGACAATCTTTCTCGGAATGATCGAAAAGAACTACAGAGAATCTATAAAAATAATAAGTCACTTTATTATCACAGGTTGCCAGAAGTAGAATTTTACCCTGGTGGAGTGATTAATTTCCGGAGAGTATCTACATATACTGAAGAAGAGATTAATACCTCTTTTGGCATCCCTAAAATACAAATTTCAGCTCCTTTTTTAAAGGATATGATTTCACGATTTTCATCCTACTATGCTAGACAGGGCCAGCCCGAGATAGATGTAGAAACCGATGAGTCTGGAACATGATGTTCATTCTCCCAAACAACGTTTTTTCAATATACCCTGAGTTAAGAGTAAGGATATCAAGCCTAAACTGAAAGTGCGCAAGTAGTGATGGGGAAAATTGGTTACAGATACTGACTACCTGTAAAAAATTTTCTGGGAAAGCTAAATATTTTGCGTTACAAACAGATTGGCGACTGTCTATTGCTTCTAAGAGTCTCGTCGCATCACTAATTAATATGCTGCTACGAGGCTTTTTATAGTCTTTTGAAATTTTTCAGACGGTCTGTTTTTAAGAAAAACAAGTTACTCGTCTATTTCAGCCATGGATGTCATCTAAAAATTATTTTAAACTTTAATATAGTTAGCTGTATTTAGGCAGTTTTTAGCATATTCTATCCGGAGCAAATCGTGAAAGTTGTTGCATACACAGGCGAAAATAATAATGAAATCGTTACGTCTTTGCGGTCAATATTTTATAGTTGTCACAAATTCTGAGAACTGTCGAGCAGGTAATCCTATTGAGGTTACAAAATCAGTGCTATTTTGGGCATCAGACGATGCTTGGACGACTTAGTTGTGGATGGTGGTGGACTTGCCTGGGGCAGCCTAAATTGAATATGAAACGAAAAAGGAGAAACCAATGAAGCAGCATAAATACTTAGTTAACATCCGATGGGAAGGAAACCTAGGAGTAGGTACAGAAAATTACCGCTCTTATTCGAGAGATTTTTGTGTTTTTTCTGCTGCAAAGAAAAACGAAATAAAGGGTTCTTCAGATCCATCATTTTTAGGTGATACCTCCAAGTGGAACCCAGAGGAAATGCTAGTTGCTGCAATATCCTCATGCCATAAATTATGGTATTTGCACTTATGTGCCATTAACAATATTATTGTTATCGACTACATTGACTCCGCAGAAGGGCTGATGGTTGAGCACAAAGTAGAGGAGGGAGTAAGCAAGTTTGAAGAAGTAACTCTAAACCCAGTTGTTACCATAACCCAAGGCTCAGATTTAGATAAAGCAAGTAAACTTCACGATGATGCTCACAAAGAATGTTTTTTGGCTAATTCTATTAATTTCCCAGTTAAAATTTGTCCTAAAATAATCAAAGAAGAGTGAGTAAATTAACTCTAAATGTCACAAAGTATTAGGGGTTCAGCCGCCGCCTCGGTGTTCTGAAATTAAAACGGAACTTACTTTCTTTCAAGAGCTCTTTGGCTTTTTCATGCTGTTGCATCAGGTCCTGATTACCAGTATCGGCACGGATATAAATTTTGGCAACTTTCATCTGTTTTCTTCCTTCTTAAGAGAAAGTTGGTAACACGATGTCATCTGAAAATTATTTCAAGCTTTGATATAGTTAGCTGTATTCAGGCAGTTTTTAGCATATTTTATCCGGAGCAAATCGTGAAAGTTGTTGCATACACAGGCCAAAATAATAATGAAATTGTTACGGCTTTGAGGGCAAAGAAGGGAAATACATTTTATAGCTGCCACAAACCCGGAGAGCGGCTTGAAATGATTAAAATGCAACGTGGCCATACACATTATTTTGCTTATAAAAGCAAGTCTGACCATGAAAGAAAAACTGCTCCGGAAACTTTGACTCATACATTGTGCAAACAGGTAATTGTGGAGTTAGCACAAAACAGGGCAGCTACTCATTTGAAGTTTTTCAATACATTTGGCCCCTATAAGGACAGGGATGATGAACCGATTATTTTTGACGGCGGAGCAGCAGAAAAAACAGTTCAGGTTGGAGAACATCGTTATGTTATCGATGCGCTTTGCCACTTTAAATCCCCACCAGACTCCTCGCCGTTATTTTCATTAGAACAACGTTGGAACGGACTGATCGCATTTGAAATTTACCATACATCCAAATTATCATCCAATTCGTCAAAATGCCGTGATCTAGAGAGTATCGGTATCCCAGTGATTCAGATTGCGACCGGAGATCCCAAGAGCGCGCTTTTTCTCAATGAAGAAGAAGTTGCCAAAATGAATGAGGAAGATGCTGATCTTACAATTACAAAGCACTTGGATAAATTACGCCGGATATTTTCAAAATCTATTGGTGGGGTAGTTTATAACGACCCTAAGTCACTAATATATCTTGCTGCTGTCAAACTGACTAGAAAGCTTAATACACTACAAAATGAACTAGCTGATGCCAAAATACTGATAGAGCAAAAGGAAAAGGAAATTTCTGATTTTAAAAGTAAAGTAGAATATTTAGAAAATCAATACGCCCACCTTAGTTCGGAATCTCATTCACTTCATACAAAAATTATTGAATCAGACAGACGCTATGCTCGTGAAGCAGATCAAAATAAAGAGTTGAAAGCTTATATTATTCAACTGCAACAGGATAATAAAATCAGCTGGATTAGCAAGATTATTCGCAGGTTATGGAAATGATTATCCGCCATATCAAACAGAAAAATTAGATTTATTTTTTATAAATAAAGCTAATTCCATACCCTATAATAATTAAAATTCCACCAAATATAGAAAGCAGAGACCACGAATAGCCTTCTAAGATGCTGGAAATAAGCATAGCGACTAATGGAAATAGAATAGTAGCAAGAGCTGCTTTGTCAGGTCCGGAATTTTTTACTAAGGTTAAATACAGCCAAAAAGCAAGTGCTGTACAAAATACAGATAAGTAAACTAATGATGATAAATAAGTTATAGTCAATGGGATGCGAAATGAATAATCTTGGTATAGGATAAATAAAGAACATAAAACAGCACCATAAACGAGACCTAAACTTGTTGATGTCAATACAGGCATATTTTGTTTGCTAAAGCGTGCTGATATTATATTGCCAAGAGATACCATATAGGTTCCTAGTACCGCATATAAAAAACCGTGCCAAAGTTCTGATAAATTATGACTATATTTTAATTCGCTAAAGAATAGTAATGAAACTCCACCTACTCCTATAGAGCCTCCTAGTACCACTGCCTTATTAATTTTTTCATTTAAGAAAATCCGTTTATTTAAACTATTTATCAAAACTAAAGTTGAAAAAATTATTGAAACCAAGCCACTCTTAATATAATTAGTAGATACATAAAAACAATAATAATTTCCTGAGAACAATAGAAATCCCATTAATATAAAATAAATGTGATCCTTTATGTTAAATTTAGGCATTTTATAAATTAAATAATTCCATATTAATAAAATAATAGCAGCCAAAAAAATTCGATAAAAAACTGAAACTATAATTGGAATTTCTCCCAATTGAAATTTTATGGCATACCATACCGTACCCCATAAAAAAATTGTTAAAAATAATAATATATTATTTTTACCCATAAATTACCTCTTTATGAGGATGACGTATATCACGAATAATATTCTAAAATGGTAAGAGCTATTTTATCTGGTACAGAGTTTTGAAGTAAGGTTAAGGGCAAGTGGGTACCCCTCTAGTGTTACAGTCTTATATTGCCTGTGAGTCTTTTCTAACTTAATTTCATTTGGTAGTGCTTGTACAAACATCTGTAGTTTTTTTAAATTACCCACTGATTTGGTTCTCTTGTTTTCTAAGAAGAACAAGTTACTCATCTATATTCAGTTACGGTTCCTTCACAACTAACGCTATGTGTAATCGTTTCATGCTGTGACTTCTTTCTGAATCAAATAATAAGGCTGTTCATTGGTATTGCTTGATTACTCACAATTCGTAGCAAGCAATATTATTCAAAATTCGGGTTCCCCAAGCTTACCGGTAAATTGAGATGATGCATGAACAAACCTGCACTTGGTTTTGAAGCTGATAAACAACCGGTAGTTAGGTTAGATACTGAAAAGCTACGTTCGTAACGGCTCAAACCTTGTCGAGGAGCCTAGAATCTACAGCCGGACTTTACTAAACAATATATAAACTGTCGAAAAACTGTAATTTTACTGGAAAAATATCAACGTCTAAACGAGCTTTTTGTTGGATAAGAACAACTCAAACTCAAAATTCCGTTATACTTTAACTATTACAAGACTAATGACTGCACCCATTATGCTTAAATTTAAAAGTTTTAGTATTCAAAACTTCAAGTCGATAAACCAAATTCATATCGATTTTGATGACTTGACCTGTATTGTCGGAATGAACGGGGCAGGTAAAAGTACCATCCTTCAGGCATTGGATTTTACCTCGCAGTTGATGGCTGGTCGTATGGATGTGTGGCTGGATCAACGTGGCTGGGATGCCAAGCAGTTAATTAACCAGAATCTCAAACCCAAAAGCAGTTTTATAAAGGTCGCTGTTAATTTTGAATGGATTCCGGATGACATAGATCTCTTGCATACTATACAAATCAAGTGGGTGGCGGTATTTGATATCCGACAGCTTAAATGTGTACAGGAGAGTATTTTTTCAGGTGGCGGCCGTGAAATATTTCATTCGAGTGAGGGAGAGCTAGGAGATATTTGTAGTGGTGGCACTTTCATTGATATTTTATGGGATTATACAGGTTCGGTTTTATCATCTATGGCAGACAGTTGGTTTGAAGATAGATGGTTGTTAGCCAAAATTCGTGAAATTCTCTTAGGTATATCCTCTTTAGAGCTGTTGTCTCCTGTTGTACTCAAAAAAAGTTCACGGGCTACTGTTAACCGTATCGGTATGAGCGGTGAAAATCTTCCCAGCTTTATACATAGCTTAAATAAAGAACAGCAAGAAGAGCTAACTCAATCTCTGCGTGTTTTTTATCCCCATTTAAGCAAAATCACAACCAAGAAAAAAGTAGGCGGATGGGTACAGCTGGAATTTGAAGAAACATTTAAAGGCCAAAAAACCGTTTCTGAATCTATTCACATCAATGACGGCTTATTAAGGATTTTAGCAGTTTTGGCCCAGCAGAAAAACAGCTTCCCTACGTTACTACTCTTGGATGAAATTGAAAACGGCGTTAATCAAGAAATCATGGGGAAATTGGTTAAATTTCTTTCCGCTGGCCAAACCCAAGTAGTGATTACTACACACAGCCCATTACTGCTTAATTACCTGACTGATGAGCAAGCCAGACGAGATGTTTACTTTGCTTACCGTACTGAAACAGGAAGCTTGAATATCAGAAAGTTTTTTGATGTGATTGATGAACCGAAAATGCTGGATTTTGCGGGACCGGGAGAGGTGTATGCCAATACAAATCTAAATTCTTTAGCAGATAAGTGTCGTGCCCTTGATAATAATCAGCCAAAGGAATAGTTCATGCTGTTTTTGTTATCAGGCGAGGGGCCTACAGATCTAGGAAGAATGAATTTAGGTGTTAAAGGTAGAGAATTTATTCCGGGGCCGCTGACTTATTTCATAAATGGTCTTTTTCAAGAAAAATATAACTATTCCTTGCTTGAGAGTGGTACGGATCAAATCCGATTCATCACAGAGGCTGAGCTTAGTGATTTTGCCAAGCAGCAAAAGAGCGATAGACAGAGAGCTTTACTCTTGCCCGGTTTAAAAAATCATCAACTGAAACCTCATGGGTTCATGGCCCGTGCATTGGGTTGGAGAGCAGACTCATTGAAACAAGAAGAATCTGTCGAATGTGTGATACCTGTATTTTTCAGGGATACCGATTCTCCGGATGATACTGACTACCAAGAAAAGCTTAACTCTATTGATAATGGGTTTGCCGTTTCAGGCTTTCCGAATAGGGGAGTTGCAATGTTAGCCAAACCGAAGTCGGAATCATGGCTCTTGTGTTTGGTTGATAGCTACCAAAATGGGCAGAAATATGAAGAAGGTCCGGGAAACGATGACTCTCCGAAGTCTCTAAAAAAACAATTACGTTGCAAAATTAATCCTAATTCTAATAATGATGATTTGTCCGCTAGAGAATTAGTTGAGTTCATAAAAAGCTTTGAAAGTATTGACTTTGAGAAATTGGCTTGCGAGCTGGTTAGTTTTGCCGAGTTTATGAAAAGATTCAATAGAGCGCTCAACGCTGATATAGATTAAATTTTATGGGTATGGGTAGCACTGAAGCAGACCCCCGCCTAAAGCTATAAAAAAACCGCCTGAGATAACTCCCAAGCGGTTTTTTTATTATGTCATTTCTAACTGTTCCAATTTGCTTACAATATCATCATAACCTTTTAAAAAATCAAAAAGGTAGATGCTCAAATCGAAAAAGTAAACAGAACTGCTCCAGTCGTTGCTGAAATTTAAGAAGAACGAATAATACCAGCAACCTTGAAAGTTGTTAGCATAAATTTGAAGGTACTCACAGCTAATTTTCCCTTCAAATCCTTTTGAACTAACACTGCATTTTGAACTTACATGATGCAGGACATCGGGGTATTGGTGTAAAACGTTTAGAGCTGTAATCAGGGAGGGTAAGCAGAGTGTGATTTCCAAGTCCGGAACAGTAAAATCATACTCATTGTTACAAGATACCATATCCAAATCATCACATTCAGGCGGCAATACCAGCTGTAAAGCAAGCTCTCCACTACAAGGCTCAATCAATTTAAGCGGTTGTAATTCAGATTCCATATAAACTCCATTTATTCAAAAACGGAGGTACCCCGTAGGGTGCCTCCGTAGAACAGTGGTTAGCAGAAGATGTTTAAGTTACTCCTCTTCTTCAAAACTCCAACCGAAATGGGTTTCTGCAAACTGCTTGAACTCATCATCCGAACACTGATGATCATTCAAGCATCCACCGGACAAAACATAAGTACCTGCAAAAAAGCAACCTTCGTCAATATAAAGCACCTCCATCTTCAACTCCGGGAAAAGTTTCGCAATTTCCCGGTAGATTGGCTCCGGCAGAGACCATGCAGTATCAAAAGTGATATATAACTCTGTATCGCTTACATCGACATACTGATGATAGGCGTTCCATTTGGTACCCCAGTTTGCCATTCTCCACCAATACCAATTGGTATATCCATAACGTTGCAGGTTTTGGATACAAGCCCGCCCCAATTCAATATTTAGGTTGCAGGTTTTGGCAAAGTCAGGATACTGTTCCAGCAGATCAATAATCGCTTGCACCGTGAGGCTGTCCCAGTCAATTCCATTGCCGGCTTTATCCTTAAATTCAACACAACTTTTCAGTAAAGTCGGCCAAAAGAAGTGTTTGTCAAATCTGTCTTCATGTTCTTTTAACAAACTGTTTTTCGGCAACGTTAAAAGGGTAACGGTTTGCGGGCTGTCCCCAATACCCAAACTTTCCGGCATAGGGAAGAAGAGATTAAAGTCCACCACTAATCCGGACTCGGTCGGCTCATCCTTTTCCGGGTCGACCGGCCGCAGCAGCATGGCTTTAAGTTTGGCTACAACATCAGCAGGGCCGCTTGCGCTGATTTTATTGGTAACATGATTAGGCATAGTAATGCTCCTTAAAACGGGGAGCAGTTTCCCCTAGGGGAAACATTTCCCCACGGGGTTAAAAAAAATGCCCGGACACAAGGACACGGGCAGGTTTAGAGAAATGCCGTAGCTGCATTGCTGCAGCTCGGGTAACGGTTCACGGCAATACCCAAAAAAGTGTTACTGATTAAAGTAACGCTCAATTACCGGCATGGTTGACTCATGATCATAATCCGCACGGATCAGCAGATGGTTCGGCTGACCCGGCTGACTCGGTTTTTTTGTATAGATACCGGCAAACCAGCCGCAGGCGTCTATAAAACCTATGTCAAGTTCCAACTCGGGGAATCGGTCACTAATAGCCTGAAATACGGCATTAGGTGATTCACAAGTGGTGCAGAACTCAAAATGCAGTTCTGTTTCATCTAACCGGTGAATAATTTGATTAAAGGGGTTGTTGGTTCCCCAATTGTTGATGCGCCATGCTTCAGAATCTTGGCCGCTCAAATTTTTAGGCTCCGGTATGATGCCGTTGAAATCGACAATCAATCCATGGCCACCGGCATCGCGTTCCGGTATTCCGGCTTTGAACAATGCTGCTTTGAGTGCTGATACTGAAGAGGCAGAACCGCGAACGGTTATATTGTGCAATACATGATTCGACATGATAATCTCCTTAAAAAATAAGGGATACCATGCCCCTTTGGGGATTGGTATCCCCAATAGGGTTTTATGAAAGTGCAGATGCACGAAGATGTTGAAAACGCCGCAGCTACACGAGTGTAGCCGGATAATCAGCGGCATCATCCTATTGCGGAAAACAGTCCGCAGGCTGTGTGGGTTTAATTATATAACATTCTTTTTTAAGCGTGTTTTAAATTCTTAAAGCGAACGTTTAACCCGAAAAACTGCCCAACGGCAAACAATTTCAAACAAGAATTTTTCGTGTTTCGTAAATACGTCCTGCAGGCCGTAACCGAAATTGAAAATATCTTGGCCGCTGTCAGTCAACCATTGGATAATTTCCGATTCATGACGTGCATACAGCCATGCGGTATCTGCCGTTGTTAAATCGTAGATAAGCATGTCGATATTGTTCATGTTCCATCCGCTACCTTTTAACAGGTAGCAAATATCCTCCAAAGAACCGCCATTATCATCTTCCAGCTCGGTTGTCGCCCATGCCACATGTGCAACGAAAGATAACGGAGCAGAGTGATTCAAATTCCGCATGAAATCACCCAACGGCATAATTTCGGTAACAGCGTCAGCCGGTTTGCTGTTGGCCAATAAGAACGCATGAATTTCCTCAGCCAAGCTATGATCGCACCGGTAACGGAATACAACGTCAGCCAAGCATTCAGCCACACGTTTGGCTTGTTCGAGTGCAGGATTAATCAAAACAACATAATGTTGCATGGTTAGCCTCCCAAAAGAGGGCATCTTGGAAGATGCCCGGGGTTAAGATTTAGTGAAAACTGCAGTAATGGCGTATTGGCAATACATCACTGAAGTGTTGAATGTATTTAATCGCAATGCCTTGCTGTTCCTGTTTTGCTACTCTGAACAAATGCAGATCACAATCTTCCTCAAGGTAGGCAAACTGCCCGTTACGGTAGGAATATCCGCTGATTTGCTTGTAGATGCCCAAGGCGTGCAGCTCTGCAATGGGTACCTCCAGCCAACCGTGGCCGGGGTCGCTGTACTTATTGTAGGTATCTCGAAACGTAGTCATGGTGTATCTCCAAAAAAAGCATGGCAATACACCTGCGGGTGTATTGCCCGCGAGGGTTGATAAAAGAGCCGTACCGCACGAATGCGGCTGACGATGGTTAACGGCAACGTCGGAGACAGTAGGACGACTGTCGGCGTTAAAACAGGCTTTTTGGCTGCGCCGGGACCGTCTGAAAACAAGCCCGGCGAGTTTCAGCGCAGCTAAAAAACCTGCTCGAGAGCAGGTAAAACGGCAATCAATAATCACTTGGGAAAAGTATGGTGGTAAGGCTTCTATCCCATTCCGTGATAATCCAAATTTTCTGATCCAAAATGGAATACACCGACATGATGCGTTCTTCCTCCCCGGACTTGAGTGCGGCACGGTTGGCTGCCGCATCATTGGGTGTCAAGCTGTCCCAAACGCCGCGTGTGTGGGCCGCCAATAAAACTGCAGGCAAATATTGCCGAATGGTTACAGGCAATGTTTCCATCCAATCGGCCACGCTGCGGGTCATGACAACGGTACCCGTTTTAAACAGGGCTGATTTCAATTGTGTATGCTTCATGGGTATGTCCTTAAAAAAAGCCGGGCATACCCCTGCGGGATATAACCCGGCAGGGTGAAAACATAATTTTTAAGATTAAGAGAAAGACCGCCGGAGGAATCCGGCCGTACATTTCTAACGGCAACAAAACTTACTTGATAGTCAGAACACGCCCGAAATCGGGCGTATTTTGTGTCAGGTCTATGGCCCGGATACTGGGTACGAAGCGATCAAGAGCCGTCATGGTGACGACCAGCCGTCCGTTGTTATCGTACTCTTCCATTTTCGTGTTGACCTTGGTTTTGTGGGTAGAACCTTTCACCAACAGCCTACGGCCATTTTCAGAGGTGACGATACCGTGTACTTGACCTGCGGCCAATGCCAAGGCAGCGTGCCACTGGCCAAGCTCACACAACGGCCGCCGGCTGTTAGCTGCAGCGGCAACCGCACCGAAAAAGCGGCCGAAGTGCGGCCACAAGGTACGGCTGTGTTGCTGCTTCAGCTCTTTATCCAGTACGTCCTGTTCCAGTACGAAACTCATCGGCCGGAATACCTTGCCCGGAACCGGCGGTATTCGGTAACGGAACGTATCTGCCGAGTCGCAATCCGGTGCCGATTGATAATCCATCAATAAGCGTTGCTGGCTGTCCGCCAGTTTCTTGCCGATGGTGGCTTTGTTTTTCGGGCGAATGCCGATAATGACGTATTGGCGGTAGGTATCGACGGCGGCCCTGAAAATCCGGACATCGGTACACGACGTAGCAATGTCTCGGGTCAGATGCTCCGTCAAAGCCGCTTCAGGCACTATCAGCACCAATACGCCGCCTGCCTGCAACGTCCCAAAAGTCTTGTCAAAGAAAATCTCTTCCAAGCGTTTTGTACGTTGGTTGGACAGCTGGTCTTTGGCCGTAAAACCGTAAGGGGGATTGAGAAACAGTAATCCGACCGCTGATGCCTGCAAAATACAGTTCTCAATATCGGCACGGATAGTATGGCTTAAACGGTCTTGGGCCGCTTCGGCCCGGTTATGATCCAGCTCCACACCAAAGCTTTGGCATTCGGCTCCCGACTGTGTCAGGTGTTCGGCCAAATAAGCGAGTGCATGGCCTTCGCCGCAGCACGGATCAAATGCCCGAATCACCGTACCGGGAGCCGGTACTTCAAGTTTTGCTGCAATCGCTTCTAAGGTACCGGTATCGGTTGGAAAATAACCGTTACTCCGGTAGTTATTGGCTGCACGGGGGTGCATAAGATGGTTTTTCATGGGTAGTCTCCTGTAAAAAGCGGAGACTTTCCCGGCGGGCAAGTCCCCGCAGGGTTCGGCCAAGCCGAAAATTATTGAAGAACGATGCGCTCTGTATTGCGTACCATCGCTTTAAAGTTATGCAAACTACGTCGGCATTTTCCGGGGGTTCCCGGAACCGGTATTTTGCGACCGCTAGGAATGTGTTTGAGGACGCCGTGCTTGCCTTTGGGGTTTAAATATATCCATTGGCCGCTGTCCACCAAACTACGGATGTAAGAACGAAAATCTTTGTTTTTACTATACTGCATCAGACAAATTCCTTTCGCCGTAGGGTTGATAAATAGTGCCGTGAGGCACCGCTTGAAAAAGAGCCGTACCGCACGAATGCGGCTGACGATGGTTAACGGCAACGTCAAGACAGTGGAACGACTGTCGGCGTTAAAACAGGCTTTTTCAGGCCGCCTCAACCAAGACGGTCTGAAAAAACCTGCTCGAGAGCAGGTTAGGGGACTTAGGCAAGTCCTAGTGCTTGTCGACAAGGCGTTTGGCCAACTCAACCTCGATTGAATCTTCGGATTGGTTGAGGATGTCCAGCCCCGTGTCCGGCATATCTCCGGATGTCGATTGTGTAACGGCGATTTTTTTACCCATCAACTCAAGACAGATTTGTTGGGCGGTGTCCGTATAGCCGGCGAAATACACTTCAACGTCCTCACGCTGGCCAATACGCCAAGAGCGTCTGGCCGCTTGCATCAAGGTATAGACGTTATACCCGGTTTGCATGAAGTAAATAGTCGGGAACTCCAGTAAATCAAGCCCGGTTTTTACCAGCTCCGGATTACAGATAATGACTTGGACACCTTCGGTTAAGCGATCCGCTACCCAGTCCTCGCGTTCGTCTGCTTTGACTGATGCTTTCATAACCGCCGCTTTCACACCATTGATTTTAAGCAGATGCTTCAGACGGGCAGTCGTATCACGGGTATCGCTGTAAACCGTATAAACCAAGCATTTTCTTCCTCTGGCAAGGTTCTCTTTGACCACCTGCAGCATATCGGCTTCTTTGGGCGAAAGTTCATCCGCTCCGAATTGTGATTCGGTATGAACCAACGTTTTACCCTCTGACCGCCAATAGACCTCTTGCTCTTTGTCACAGCAATCAGGCCATGCCAGTAAGGCGTTGAGTACAACCCCTGTCAGGGTATTGTCACGCTTTCTCAGAGCCTGTCTCAGATAGTTTTTAAGAGTGTCTTGGAAAGTCTTGTAAACAGTCCGCTGCGTCTCCGTCATCTCGATAGGCCGAAACACTTCCTGATAAGCGGGTAACACGCCTTCACCCAATTCCCGCAGTTTTAAAAATACGGTTATGGGTAACACATAGCGCATAATGCCCAACGGCGAAAACCCCGGTGCTTTGGATGTTTTCACTTGCGACCGTTCGGCTCGGGAAGAGCTGAAAGACCCGTTGCTATATTCATTGCCCAAATGACGTACTACTTCTTTAAGGACACCGTGCTGCTTCATAAAGGCCATCCCGGCAGTGCCGAGCGTATTGCCTTTGTTATAAACAAAACCGTCCTCAATCATCATTTGCGGCCACAAACGCCATAGCAGATAAAACAGGTCATCGGCGTAACCGCCCATCAGCGTACCGGTTAGGCAAAGTGTTTTTTGCGCACAGCGCGCCAATACACCCATTGCCTGCCCTTGGGCGGTACCGTAGTTTTTGTACTCGTGTCCTTCATCCACCACCATCAGCCCAAAAAAGTTCTTAGGCAGATAGCGTTTGATAAATTCCGTCGGTTGGTAACTGCCCCGACCAAGACTAAACTCGGTATTGCCTAAAGCCCGGTCTAAGCGGGTAGCTTGACGGTCGTTAAACAAAAAATCACCGTTTTCATCCATCAGATTGGCAAATGCTTGGATATTGTTTTCCAACAATTTGGCCAAGAACTCCTCACCGTATAACGAGATGACTTTTTGAGCGGTTTTAGGACCGATACCCGGCAGCGACGTAATCGTTTTCATTACGCGCTCATAGACCGTAGGCATGGCAATATTCCCGCTATTTTGGTTTTTATGGCACAAGGTCCACAGCGGCTCCTTACACTTTTCGCGTTTGCAGTAGCTCCGTTTCTTGGCCAGCGCACTTTCTAAAGAGTGCTTGTTGGCATAAGGCTTATTCTCTTCGGTCCGAATTTCGCTACCGCACTTCGGGCAGCAAAACTGATCGACTGCGTAACCGGAAAAAGAACCGCTGGCAGGCACCCATTTGCGTTTGACCGCATAGGCAGGCCGCCAGTGATACCCCATACGCATCCGCACACGCCCCATAATGTAAAACTCCGGAACGGTTGGTTCTTGGTCGACAGCTCGGATTTTCAGCAACTTGGACAAAGTATCCGCGCCATTCAAAATCACCACCCGTGCATCCGGGATAGTTTGCAGAATTTCGCGTCGCCATTTGTAAACCAAGTGCGGAGGACTGATAACCAAAGTACGGTAATAACCGGCCTGATGCGCCGCAGCTGCAGCTGCAATGGCCATCATGGTTTTACCTGTACCCATCTCGGCATTGATGATGGCCGCAGGTTTGTTTTCATGCACCAATAACTGCACGACCGCCCGTACAACTTCACGTTGGGCGGCAAAAAGCGGCCGGGACAAACCATCCAGCACCGCCTCTGTTTCAGGATGTATTTGCCCTTGATAGATGGGTAAGTTCTGCCGGGTAACGGCATCAAACAAGCTGTCACCGAATTCGGATAAAAACTGTACCAGCGGCATATCGCTGTCGTTTTCTTCTTCCGTATCATAGACATTGCTATCGTCGGAAACTTCCTGCGTGATAGGCTCATTGGCAGGCTCCGAATTGGCAGGCTCCGAAGCAGAAACAAGCAACTGCTCCATCTCCCGTATGGCGGTTTCCTCGACAGCATCTCCCCCTGTTTGGGAAAAGAGCTGCTCGAGTTCAGCCATTTGTGGTACTAATAAAAGTGGATTTAAACGCAACATGGTTTGCTCCTGAAAAAAAGGGGCAAACCCGCCTAGATGGGGGTATGCCCCATCCGGGTTGAAGAAAAGATAAATCTATTGTGAAACCTTGATAAACAAGGATTAAGGGGAATAGTACAAGCAAAAAGCCGTACCGCACGAATGCGGCTGACAATGGTTAACGGCAGTGTCGGAGACAGTGGAACGACTGTCGGCGTTAAAACAGGCTTTTTCAGGCGGCCTCAACCAAGGCGGTCTGAAAAAACCTGCTCGAGAGCAGGTTAGGGGACTTAGGTAAGTCCTAATGCTTATTCTCAATGGCTCTATCAACAGATGACCGGGTATGCCCATTTGGGTTGGAATGTTTCAACATCCAATCCAAACGCAGGGTATCCTGCCGGGGAATTAAGGTTAATTCCGAATCCAGTACCCAACGTTCATCATGCTCATAAAAAGAGACATGACTTTCATAGGCATGTTCGGCATCTTCAAAAGTTACCAAACCAATCCCGAATTTAACATGCCGGACCATGTCACCATAAGAAAATTTAGCCATATACAGCCTCCCGGCTTCGTTTGAAAAATCCCACCGTAGCAAAAGCACGGTGGGAATAGGGTTTAACAATGATTTTGGGGCTGTATTAGATTAGCCTTAAATATCACACCAAATTCGCAAGATTTTAAGTTGCTCTTTTGGTGTACCAAAGTTAAAACGAAATTCGCATTCTTTCAAGAATAAAGGGAAAGATTTTCGGTCAATTCCATTGTACTTTCGTAGAACGCGCTTTGCCTGATTCCAGAAGTTTTCAATACCGTTGATATGGTTTTGACGGTCGACAAAAAGCTCTGAATGATTGATTCTGTGATGCGTAAATTCACTCACATCTAGCACATCATAGCTTTTGTAATAGTCCGTATAAACAATGCTATCAGGCATTATTTTTCGTTTAATAACAGGTAGTAAAGTATCTTGTTTGGTATTTTTAACGACAACAGTATAAACCTTGCCTTGACGTTTCAAAATACCAAATACCGCTACTTTCCCAGCCGCTCCGCGACCGCGTTTGCCTTTTCGTTGTCCACCAAAATAACTCTCATCAAGCTCGATTGAACCATCAAAGATTTCATCAGCTTGAAGCTCTAAATGATAGGCAGTGACTTGGCGAATTTTACGGTAAAACAGAGCTGCTGAATTGGGGTTAATATCCAATAAATTGGCAGCAGAACGGGCGGTTACCTCAAGTACAAAAAATTCAAGCAACTTTTTTGTACTTTTTTAGATAGTTTACAGTGTGTTATCTTCATTTTTAAAGGGTAACATAACTGCCAATCTAATACAGCCCCATGATTTTTGCTAGTCTGAACCAAGCTTGTCCAGCTTGTAAATCAGAACCAAAAGCAAAGCGATGATGACTAACAGGCTGTAAGTCATTACCATGTTTAATTTCCTTTCTTTTCCTGCCTTACGATTTGGGCTTCTTTTTTGTCTAAAAAATATACGGCGATATGCGCCAAATATCCGACAACAAGCAATGCGATGGTATTCCAAATTCTTATTTTGAAATCACCGCCACCTATCCAAAGATAAGGCCCTGCTGCTAAGAAAGCAGCTTTGGAACCATCCTCAAGAACCTTGACCCAAAAATCAAAGATTCTTTTGGATACTGGTAAAGTGAACGGAAAAATGAGCCGGAGTATCAGTTTAAATATACGTTTAAGCATATATTACCACCTTACTCCATCGAGACCAAATCAATTGTCCGGTTATACATAGTGTATCTCCAATAAAAATAAGGGGATACACACCCTTGGGGAAGTGTATCCCCAAAGGGTTAAAAATAATGCCCGGAGGCACCGCTGTAAAAAAGCCGTACCGCACGAATGCGGCTGACGATGGTTAACGGCAGCGTCGGAGACAGTAGGACGACTGTCGGCGTTAAAACAGGCTTTTTG